>NZ_MKJY01000051.1:0-3408 GCF_001942465.1 Actinomadura sp. CNU-125 | reverse complement strand
ATCTGCGATTTGTTTTGATCGTTTTGTGTGTTCAAGTTTTTAAGGGCATACGGTGGATGCCTTGGCATCAGGAGCCGATGAAGGACGTGGGACCTGCGATATGCCTCGGGGAGTCGGCAACCAGACTTTGATCCGGGGATTTCCGAATGGGGAAACCTGGCACCCGTCATGGGGTGTCGCCGCCGTCTGAATGTATAGGACGGTTGGTGGGAACGCGGGGAAGTGAAACATCTCAGTACCCGCAGGAAGAGAAAACAATAGTGATTCCGTGAGTAGTGGTGAGCGAAAGCGGATCAGCCTAAACCGTGCGCGTGTGATAGCCGGCAGGCGTTGCGTGTGCGGGGTTGTGGGACCATCCTGGTTCAGCTGCCGCTGGGCCGAAGAGTTACAAAACATCGTGATAGTTGAACGGCATGGGAAGGCCGACCGTAGACGGTGAGAGTCCGGTAGACGAAATTGCGATGTCTCTTGGGTGTGTTCCCGAGTAGCACGGGGCCCGTGAAATCCCGTGTGAATCTGCCACGACCACGTGGTAAGGCTGAATACTTCCTGATGACCGATAGCGGACCAGTACCGTGAGGGAAAGGTGAAAAGTGCCCCGGTGAGGGGTCGTGAAATAGTACCTGAAACCGTGTGCCTACAAGCCGTCAGAGCCTCCTCACAGGGTTTGTCTCTGTGTTGGTGATGGCGTGCCTTTTGAAGAATGAGCCTGCGAGTTATGGTGTGTGGCGAGGTTAACCGGTGGCGGGTAGCCGTAGCGAAAGCGAGTCTGAATAGGGCGTTTGAGTCGCATGCTGTAGACCCGAAGCGGAGTGATCTAGCCATGGGCAGGGTGAAGCGCCGGTAAGACGGTGTGGAGGCCCGAACCCACCAGGGTTGAAAACCTGGGGGATGACCTGTGGTTAGGGGTGAAAGGCCAATCAAACTCCGTGATAGCTGGTTCTCCCCGAAATGCATTTAGGTGCAGCGTCGCGTGTTTCTTGCCGGAGGTAGAGCTACTGGATGGCTGATGGGCCCTACAAGGTTACTGACGTCAGCCAAACTCCGAATGCCGGTAAGTGAGAGCGTGGCAGTGAGACTGCGGGGGATAAGCTTCGTAGTCGAGAGGGAAACAGCCCAGATCATCGGCTAAGGCCCCTAAGCGTGTGCTAAGTGGTAAAGGATGTGGAGTTGCCGTGACAACCAGGAGGTTGGCTTAGAAGCAGCCATCCTTGAAAGAGTGCGTAATAGCTCACTGGTCAAGTGATTCCGCGCCGACAATGTAGCGGGGCTCAAGCACACCGCCGAAGCCGTGGCACTCCAGACTTTTGTTTGGGGTGGGTAGGGGAGCGTCCTGCAGCCGGTGAAGCCGCCGAGTGATCGAGTGGTGGAGGCTGTGGGAGTGAGAATGCAGGCATGAGTAGCGAATCACACGTGAGAAACGTGTGCGCCGGATGACCAAGGGTTCCTGGGGCAGGCTAATCCGCCCAGGGTAAGTCGGGACCTAAGGCGAGGCCGACAGGCGTAGTCGATGGACAACGGGTTGATATTCCCGTACCCGCTGGTATGCGCCAACGCTGAATCTTCTGATGCTAACCATCCGATCCGCCTTGTTGTTCCCTTCGGGGGACGCTTGGTTGGGGAGCGTGGGACCCGAGGGGGTAGTAGGTGAGCGATGGGGTGACGCAGGAGGGTAGCTCAGCCCAGGCGATGGTTGTCCTGGGGTAAGCATGTAGCCCGCGCCATAGGCAAATCCGTGGCGCATTGAGGGTGAGATGTGATGCCGAGCCGTTTTAGGTGAAGTGAGTGATCCCATGCTGCCGAGAAAAGCCTCTAGTGAGTGTACCGGCGGCCCGTACCCTAAACCGACTCAGGTGGTCAGGTAGAGAATACCAAGCGATCGGGTGAACTGTGGTTAAGGAACTCGGCAAATTGCCCCCGTAACTTTGGGAGAAGGGGGGCCATGCCTGGTGAACCGTCTTTGCATGGGGAGCTGGGTGTGGTCGCAGAGGCCAGGGGGAAGCGACTGTTTACTAAAAACACAGGTCCGTGCGAAGTCGTAAGACGCTGTATACGGACTGACGCCTGCCCGGTGCCGGAACGTTAAGAGGACCGGTTAGATCTTTTGGGTCGAAGCTGAGAATCTAAGCGCCGGTAAACGGCGGTGGTAACTATAACCATCCTAAGGTAGCGAAATTCCTTGTCGGGTAAGTTCCGACCTGCACGAATGGCGTAACGACTTCCCCGCTGTCTCAACCACAGGCCCGGCGAAATTGCAGTACGAGTAAAGATGCTCGTTTCGCGCAGCAGGACGGAAAGACCCCGGGACCTTCACTATAGCTTGGCATTGGCGCTTGGAGCGTCTTGTGTAGGATAGGTGGGAGACTGTGAAGCTCGGACGCCAGTTCGGGTGGAGTCATTGGTGAAATACCACTCTGGTCGTTTTGAGCGTCTAACCCGCACCCGTGGATCCGGGTGGGGGACAGTGCCTGGTGGGTAGTTTAACTGGGGCGGTTGCTCCTAAAGTGTAACGGAGGCGCCCAAAGGTTCCCTCAGCCTGGTTGGCAATCAGGTGGCGAGTGCAAGGGCACAAGGGAGCTTGACTGTGAGACGGACGTGTCGAGCAGGTGCGAAAGCAGGGCCTAGTGATCCGGCACCTACGTGTGGAAGTGGTGTCGCTCAACGGCTAAAAGGTACCCCGGGGATAACAGGCTGATCTTCCCCAAGAGTCCATATCGACGGGATGGTTTGGCACCTCGATGTCGGCTCGTCGCATCCTGGGGCTGGAGTAGGTCCCAAGGGTTGGGCTGTTCGCCCATTAAAGCGGCACGCGAGCTGGGTTTAGAACGTCGCGAGACAGTTCGGTCCCTATCCGCTGCGCGCGTAGGAGAATTGTGAGGGTCTGTCCCTAGTACGAGAGGACCGGGACGGACGGACCTCTGGTGTGCCAGTTGTCTTGCCATGGGCATGGCTGGTTGGCTACGTTCGGTTGGGATAACCGCTGAAAGCATCTAAGCGGGAAGCCTTCCTCGAGATGAGTTCTCCCTTCCACCTTCGGGTGGGGTAAGGCCCCCGAGAGACGATCGGGTTGATAGGCCGGGGATGGAAGCGCGGTAACGTGTGGAGTCGACCGGTACTAATAGGCCGAGTGGCTTGAACACACTGAACGTTCAAAGCATCTCGCTGTGTGTTGTTCGCGTCCCTGTGTGGTTCCCAGGAAACAAACGGGTACCTGTTTAATTGAATATGTGTGCTGTCTGCTTGGACGATGAGTTTCCCGGCGCCAGAGGTTTGGTGTTGTGGGTTGAGTCGTTCGGTGGTTATGGCGAGGGGGAAACACCCGGTCCCATTCCGAACCCGGTAGTTAAGCCTCTCAGCGCCGATGGTACTGCATGGGAGACTGTGTGGGAGAGTAGGACGCCGCCGGAC
>NZ_MKJY01000050.1 GCF_001942465.1 Actinomadura sp. CNU-125 | reverse complement strand
GTCCTTGCGCCGCGCGGCGATCGCCGCGGCGAACGCCCCGCCGCCCGAGCCGATGACCGCCAGGTCGTATCCGCTGCTCGCTGCGTTCACCGCAGCACCTCCTCGCATCAGGGGCCACAACCACCCGCGACCTATGCGCTTAACCGAATAGCTCACTGGCACCTATATTATGCGGGTAGGCGAATAGTTCACGTTGTGGAGGCCCGCATGCCCGACCGCCCCCCTGCCCTCGAATGGCCCGCCCGTGATGCGACGGAGGTGCCGTGCGCCCACCTGGACACGGTGGCGAAGTTCTTCCGCGCCCTGGCCGACCCCACCCGGCTGAAGCTGCTGGAGTACATCCTCGGCGGCGAGCGCACCTCCGCCGACTGCGTCGCGCACGCCGGTATCTCGCAGCCGCGGGTGTCGGTGCACCTGTCCTGCCTGGTCGACTGCGGCTACGTCACCGCCCGCCGCGACGGCAGGAGACTGCGTTACTCCGTCGGCGATCCGCGCGTGGCCGACCTGATCGTCCTGGCCCGCTCGCTGGCCGCCGACAACGCCTCCGCCCTGACCTGCTGCACCCGCATCCCCGACAGCCAGGACTGAACCACGGCGAACCAGTTCGACAAGCCAGCATTGTCGATTCGAAATCGACAATCTAGGATTGTCGCATGGGCGAGGTGAACTCCACGATCTGGTGACGGCCGTGCAGCAGCGGGCCGACAGCGATGACCCGCTGGAGTTGCTGGCGGCCGCGGTCGCCACCGCCGCCGAGGCCAGCACCGCGGCCGACGCGCTGATCGAGCACTACGTGGGGGCGGCCCGGGCGGCGGGCGTGTCCTGGACGCTGATCGGGGAACGGCTCGGCGTCTCCAAGCAGGCCGCACGGCAGAAGTTCGCCGACCGGCTCCAGGTCGACGACCAGATCGCCGACGCCGCCGAGAACCTGGCCATGGTCCCGAGGCTGCAGGCCTGCCTCCAGGTCGCCCACGCCGCAGCCGACGCCGACGGCAGCGCGGCCGGCACCCACCACCTGCTGCTCGGCCTGCTGCACGGCGGGGTGTCGGCCGGCGTCCTGGACCGGCTCGGCGTCACCCGCGGCAAGGTCCGCGAGGCGGCCGCCCGCCTGCTCGAACCCGCGACGATCGCCACAGGCGACGGAACCGAACGCCGGGTCGTCGGCGACGGCGAAGCCGAACAGGCCATCACCGCAGCACGCCGATTGGCTGCCCGCCGCGGCCACACCCAGCTCCGCTGCGAGCACCTGCTGTTCAGCCTGGCCACCGACCCGGGATCGGCCGCCCGCCGCGTCCTGGACGACCTCGGCACCGACATCCCCCGGCTCAACAAAGACCTCCAGGAATGGGTGGCGCCCGTCCAGCGCCGGCACCGCCGCATCGGCAAGAGCAAGAGCACGGGCCGGTCCTGCTCCTTCTGCGGCTGCACCGACCTCGGCCCCCTGGTCGCCGGACCCGGCGTGTGGATCTGCGGCAACTGCGCCCAGACTGCCATCGACATCCTGCGCGCCGAACCCCGCGGAGCACGCACCGGCTGACCCCCGGTGTGACACAGAATCTGCATTACCTGTCACACTGGCCCGCGTGGGGCCGCGTCCGCCCAGCTCGCCGTGCGCCGCGGCGGGGCCGACTCGGCCACGTTATGTGTCACATCGGCCCGCGCCCGGGAGGTCGCCCGTGTCCGTCGTCGCGTTTCCCGGCCGGTCCGGAACGGCTGCGGGCGGGTGCACCGTCGCGGCCGCGGTCGGGCGGTACCTGGACTCGATCCCGGCCGCCACCACCCGCGCCAGCTACGACGACACCCTCGCCCGGCTGATCGACGTCGCCGGCGGCGCGGCTCCGGTCGCCGACCTGGCGCCGGAGGACTACGCCGCGGTGATGGACCGGTGGAACGGCGCGGCGGCCGCCACCTGGAACCGGCACCTGTCGGCGCTGACCTCCTTCACCGCCTGGGCGCAGCGGCAGGAACTCCTAGAGACCAATCCGGCGCGGCGGCTGGAGCGCCGCAAGAGCGCCCGGCGCGGTGACCGCGCGTCCCGCGCGCCCGGTTGGACAAGCTGTTCGGCGACGACGCGCACGGGCTGCGCGAGCGGGTGCTGTGGCGGCTGCTGTACGAGACCGCCGCCCGCGCCGAGGAGATCCTCTCGCTGAACGTCGAGGACCTGGACCCCGAGTTCCGGCGGGCCCGGGTGGTGTCCAAGGGCGGCGCGATCGAGTACGTGCACTGGGCCACCGGCACCGCCCGGTTGCTGCCGCGTCTGCTGCGGGGCCGCACGGCCGGGCCGGTGTTCCTGGCCGACCGCCGCGCCCCGACCTCCGGGCGCCGCGCGCCAGCGGCCGCCGACGTCTGCCCGGTCACCGGGCGCGGCCGGCTGTCGTATCCGCGCGCGGAGTACCTGTTCAAGACCGCCACCCGCGGACTGGATCCGCACGGCCGCGGCTGGACGCTGCACCAGCTGCGCCACTCGGCGCTGCAGCATCTGGCGGCCGCCGGGCGCACCGCTGCCGAGCTGCAGGCCAAGTCCCGCCACCAGCACCTGGCCAGCCTGGGCACCTACGTCCGGCTCGGCGAGCAGACCTCCGCGCGTGTCACCGCAGACACCGACCCCGCCGCTCGCCGACACCCCCGCTGACCGTCGGCCTCAGCCACCCTGTCGCTACTGGTAGTTCCGATCCTCCTCGCGGGGCCCTACCGCTAATTCCTGCACTCAGCCTCCCCACGGGCCCTGTCCGCGGCAGCCTGCGCCATCCCGAGGTCGCTATAACGCCGCGGATGCCGGTCCAGTCCGAGGTGGCGGCGCGTCGAGTTCGGCTCCATGCGCGCGCAGGTCGATGAAGCGCCCCACTGAGGTTGGCCGTGCCCAAGACTGATCGACCGTGATGGCGGCCGCGTCGGATGGTCGGATGCCGAAGACGGAGGAGCAGACAAGGGTGAAGTGGGATGAGTCGGAAAAGCCTGCGCTTCTTGCGGCATCGGTTAGGGGCTTGCCCTGCCGGAGAAGCGTGATGCCATGTTCCAGACGCGCCCACCGGCGCCAGACCGAATAAGGCAATCCGTACTCTTCCAGGAACAGCCTCTCCAGTACGCGCGGCGGGTAGCCGACATGCTCGGAGATGCCTTGTAGAGTCATCGGGCCGTTGACCAGGTTGGGGAGCGCCTCCATCACTTCGGTGAGTGCCGGGTGGGCGTCCCGTCGTGCGGGTAGGTCCAAGATCGCCCGGGCGGAGGTCAGCTCGGCGCACGATGAACGAGATGGCACGTTCGTGGCATCGGGCTGCGGGTCAATGGGAGCTGCGCTTTGCACCCATGTCCGGACGTCGGCTCGATCGGCCGGGGAACGCGCCGTCCGGGCTCGTGCGGCGGTGCCCAGTCGGCTCGCGGGGTCCAGGTAGGCCGTCACTCCGAATGTGGGCTGGGTGGCGTGTACGGCGTGCGCCACTCCGCTCGGGATGATCGCGGCGTCGGCGGGTTGTTCGGAGCCGGCGGCGTCCTGCAGCACGAGCCGTCCCGATCCGACGATCAGGATCTGGATGGCGGTATGGGAGTGGAGCGCTGCCGAATCGATGGCGCCGGCGAACAAAAGGAGTCCGGGTTCGAGGAACGCACCGGCTGAGCTCGGCTGCGACCGTGCCCACGTTCGATCCATGACCGGACCGCCTCCCGTGTTGTGCCGCCTCGGAGGAGGAAGCCGCCTCTCAATCTTCTACGCAATATAGAAGTTTAGGCGCGCGGCGAGATGGGGTGCTCGCGAGGGAGTCGACGCCCATGCCCCTCGACGTCACCTGCACCCGTATCATCTTCTACGTAACGTAGAAGATCAATGGCAGGTGTGGGGCGAAGCCGTTGCAGGCGTGCAGCTTCGAGTCCCGCTCCGGTTGCGGACGTTGGGAGAGTGTTGATGGACGGCCACGGCATGGACCACGGGATGTCCGGGCCGATGTGGGCGCCGACGGATCCGCCCTCCGTGCAGGGACTGCTGGCCTGGCATCCGCAGCCGTATGCGATCTTTCCGATCTTGTGTGCTGTGTTCGCGGTCCTGTACGCGGTCGGCGTTGTTCGGTTGAGGCGGCGCGGTGTGCGCTGGCCCGTCGGCCGGACGGTGAGCTGGTTGGTGGGGCTGGTGTTGGTGCTGTGGGTGACGGCTACCGGCATCGAGGGTTACGGGATGCTGATGTTCAGTGTCCATATGTTCCAGCACATGATCCTGGCCATGTTGGCGCCGGTGTTCTTGCTGATGGGGGCGCCGATCACGTTGATGCTGCGGGCGTTGCCGAATGGCAACGGAGTTCGTGGAGGGCCGCGCCGGCTGGTGGTGTGGCTGTTGCACAGCCGTGTGATGAAGGTGCTGGCGCATCCGATGTTTACCTTGCCGGTGTTCCTCTTCAGCCTCTACGGGATCTACTACACGCCGCTGTTCGATGCTCTGATGAGCTCGGTGTGGGGTCACTACTTCATGCTGGTGCACTTCATCGTCACCGGGCTCGTCTACTTCGGTCCGATTCTGCGGGTGGATCCGTGGCCGGGCCCCGAGAGCCATGTGCTGCGGTTGCTGCTGTTGATGGCGGCTCTGCCGTTCCATGCCTTCTTCGCCATCGAGGTCATGATGACGAAGGCTTCGATCGTGGAGTTCTACGCGACTCCGCCGCCGTCATGGGATCTGGACGTCGTCGGTGATCAGTTGTGGGGTGGGGGCATCACCTGGTTCTTCGGCGATGTCCCCACCCTGGTGATCACGCTCGCGCTCGCCGTGTCATGGTGGCGTGCCGAGGATCGGCTCGCTCGCCGCAAGGATCGTCAGGCCCAGCGCGACGGTGACGCCGAACTCAACGCCTACAACGCCTATCTGCAGCGTTTGGCGACCCTCGGCTCTGCGGGCGATCGATCACGGTGACAGGAGGGCGGCCAGGTCCTCGGGGACAGGCATGGGCTGGGTGAGCCGGACATCGGCGCGTCCGGTGTTGCCTTCGGGATAGCGTCCGATGGCCGAGCCGGGGGCGGCGACGATGATTCTCACGACCTGCCCGAGGGCTTCGCGGCGATCGCGCTGGGCGATGGCGAGGGCGAACATGGCGATGTGGTTGCGGGTGTGGGGCCAGGGCCAGGGTTGGGACAGGATGTGCGCCCGTTCCAGGTGGTGCCAGCGCGAGGCGGGGTCACCGGAGTGCCGGGCGGCGTTCATCTCGCTGCGGTAGGCGGCTCGCACGGGGGCGGGCATGGGGCGGCCGATCAAGGTTCCTCCAAGGGCGGGAAGGGCAGTGAGCTGCCGGGTCATCGAGGGAGAAGCAGGTCACGGACATGGCGGCCCGCTGCGCGGCCCGACTCCAGAGCGCCTTCGATGGAGTTGGGCCACGTGGAGCGTTCTGCGGCGGCGAAGGCCAGGCGGCCGTGGGGGCGGCGCAGCGCGGGACCATGACGGGTGAGCCGGCCGGGTGCGAAGGTGATGTAACTGCCGCCGCTGAGAGGATCGCCGCTCCAGTCGTGGACCGCCCATGCGCGCACCGCCTGATCGGAGACGCCGAAGACGCCGAGGAGATCGTCCAGCAGGCGGTGGTGCTCGTGGCCGGGTTCGGTGGTGATGCCGGAGAGCACCCGCCCGGCGCGCCACACGATCCCCAGTGGTGAGCCGCCGACGGCGGCGCGAACGCGACAGCCCCGGTCGGATTCGAGCAGGACGCTGATCTTGGTGGCTTTCCCGAACGTCAGGTCGTCCATCGCCGCGGTGAGCGGCCCGGGCAGAGACGGAGTGATCGGAATACGGCGCAGGACGGGCAATGGCAGTGCGAGCACCGCCGCCTTGGTCCGCAAGGAGCCCGTGGTGGTGATCAGCCGGACGTAGCCGCCGCCACGCGAGAGGGCACCGTGGGTCTCGACCGAGGTCACAGCGGTCTCGTACATGATGGGAGCGGTGATGGCGTCGGCGAAGCGGGTGGGCAGCGCGTCGGCACCCGCCGGGATCTGGGATCCGGTTCCGCTGGCCAGCGCCGCGGCGAGCCCTCCGGCACGGCCGATCCACCAGGTGCTGTGCAATGCCGACAGGTCTTGCACTCCGGTCGTGGCGAATCCGGCGATCAACGCGCTGAGCAGTTCGGTGGCTTGGAGACCGCCGCCGATGCGCTGCAGGTGTTGAGCGGTCGAGGTCGCGTCCATCTGCTCGGCGCCGGGACTCGCCCAAGGACGGGCGGGGTCCAGCGCCATGGCGTCGCGGCGCAGGCGTGCCAAGGCGCGCACGGCGGCGGGGATTTCTGCCATGGGCACAGGCGGCACCCGGCCTGCCCGTGTCCGCCCGCCGGTGCGCCACAGGATCGGCCCGCTGCGCGGCATGGGCCGCAGGGACAGCCCGAGGCGGCTGACCAGCGCCCGAGAGCGCACGTGCGGACGACCGATGAACTCGCCGCCGACCTGCAATCCGTTGTCCGCGCGGATCCGCCCGCCGGGGCGGTCTCGGGCTTCGATCACCATGGTGTCGATTCCGGCGCACACCAGGGCGTCGGCGGCGGCGAGCCCGGCCATGCCCGCCCCCACGACCACGACATCGACGTCCAGCCGGTGACTCATGGCGCGGGGTCCTCGGACGGTGCCGAGCCATTGGAGAGGGGTGTGCCCGGGTTGGGCGTGCAGCATGTGCAGCCTGGCTCGCAGGTCCGGCAGGTTTCCGGAGTGCTGTGCCGCGGGGACGTCATCGCGGTCGGCGGCGGCACGGCGCAGCAGGCGTCGCCGCGCCATGCCTCGCGTCCTTCCTTGACTGCGACGGCAGCGATGACCAGCGCGGCGATCGGGTCGGCCCAAGCCCATCCGAAAAGGCTGTTGACCGCGAGCCCGACCAGGAGGACGGCCGACAGGTAGGTGCACAGCAGCGTTTGCTTGGAGTCGGCGACCGCGCTGGCGGAGCCGAGTTCGCGGCCGGCGCGGCGCTGGGCGTACGACAGGCCGGGCATGATCGCCAGGCTCAGGGCGGCCAGCACCAGGCCGGCGGTGGAGTGCTCGGCGTCGCCGCCGCCCAGCAGCGCGAGCACCGAGTCGGTGGAAACGTAGGCGGCCAGCGCGAAGAACGACACCGCGATGATCCGCAGCGCCCGCTGTTCCCGCCGCTCGACGACGCTCGGATCGCGTGCGGAGAACTGCCACGCGACCGCGGCGGCCGAAGCGACCTCGATCACCGAATCGAGCCCGAACGCGACCAGCGCACCCGATGACGCCATCGTCCCGGCGCCGATCGCGACG
Organism: Actinomadura sp. CNU-125; assembly: GCF_001942465.1. Lineage (GTDB taxonomy): Bacteria > Actinomycetota > Actinomycetes > Streptosporangiales > Streptosporangiaceae > Spirillospora. Next base: position 14,570 of record NZ_MKJY01000050.1, on the reverse strand, counting down.
ACGGCCTCGACCACGTTGTAGGTGATGGTGGCGGCCACCAGCCACCGCACCCGCCGCGCCAGCGCCGCCCGCCGATGGAGCGAGGGGCCCAGTGTCAACGCCGTCATCACCGCACCTCCGCCTTCGGCTCGTCCTGCCCACGCCGTGCGGTGTCCGTGCCGTAAGTCGGGCAGAGCGCGACGGCACGGTCGGTCGCGGCCAGCAAATGCTCGGCCGAGCGCAGGAGGTCCAGCAACTCGGGAGTCGCGATGAAGTAGAAGGACTGGCGGCCCTCGGCTCGGTAGTCGATGAGCTTGCAGCCGCGCAGGCAGGACAGGTGCTTGGACACGGTCGACTGCGCGAGCCCCAACTCGCGGGTCAGGTCCACCACCCGCGCCTCCCCGCGCGAGAGCCGCTGCACGATCGAGAGACGAACAGGATCGGCCAGCGAGTGGAACAGCGCCGCCGCCGGAGCAAGCCCATCCAACGATGTCATTCCACAATTAGAATCAATCGCCATATCTGGATGCTAACCCCCGGAGGTGATCGGTCGCCACTCCCGATGCTCTTCCTCGGCATCGGAACATGATTCGGTCAGGTGCCGGTCTCCTCACCCTCGGGCTGTGGCGGGTGTCGGCGTTCGCGAGCCACTTCGGCCGCGTCCGCGCGGCGCATTGCCACGACCGCCCAGACGATTCCGCCGGGGATCAACGCGGTGAGTAGGAACGCAATCAGACTGTTCACAGCTCGGCTTCCTTTCGGGCGGGGAGTCGACGCGGCTCGAAGGCGGTGGGGCGGCGCGTCGATCCGTCATCTACTACGCTGTGTAGAAGTTATCGCGGCCCTCGAGTCGGGGCGCACCGTGCTGCCCCTTTCCTGCCGCCACCTCTCCGCATTGGTGGGTCCATGACGAAGAACGCCAAGATCTCCCTGACGCTGGCCGCGGTGGCCGTGGTCGTGGTCGCCGCGCTGCTGGCGACCACGGGCTCGGGAAGCCCCGATGGCGCGGGCCGTTCGGCGGCGTCGCCGCAGGAGGTTTCGCCGGAGTTGCTGGTGCGTTCCGACAGTCACCGGTTGTCGACGGCAGCCGACGGCAAGGTGACGGTCGTGGAGTTCCTGGACCTGGAGTGCGAGGCGTGCCGGGCCGCATTCCCGGTCGTGGAGCGCCTGCGCGAGGAGTACGCCGGACGGGTGACGTTCGTCATGCGCTATTTCCCGGTGCCCAGTCACCGCAACGCCGAACTCGCAGCGCAGGCCGTGGAGGCTGCGGCGGCCCAGGGGAAGTTGGAGCCGATGTATCGCAAGATGTACCAGACCCAGGCGGGGTGGGGTGACCAGCAGGTCTCGCACGAGAAGACATTCCTCGATTTCGCCCGTGACCTGGAGTTGGACATGGACACCTTCGAGCAGGCGTGGAAGGACCCCGCGACCATCGCGCGCGTCCGCAAGGATCGTGAGGACGGCCTGGCTCTCGGGGTGCGGGGAACGCCGACGTTCTTCGTCAACAACCGGCACGTGCAGGTCGGTTCCTACGAGGAGTTCAAGGCGATCATCGACGCCGAACTCGCCCGATGACAGGCGGAGCGGACGTTGCGCCCGCCCCCGCCCGAGCGGACATGACGTCCCGGGCACGCCCCCACGTGACCGACCGGCTGGTGGCCGCCGTCCTCACCGTGGGAGGCGCCATCGGGCTGCTGGCGGCGTTCGCCTTGGCGGTGGAGAAGGTCGCCCTTCTCCAAGATCCCTCACATGTACCGACGTGCAGTATCAACCCGATCCTGAGTTGCGGATCGGTCATGTCCGCTCCCCAGGCCGAGGTGCTGGGGTTCCCCAACCCCTTCCTGGGCATCGTCGGATTCACCGTGGTCCTAGTCGTCGGCGTGGTGATGTGGACAGCCGCGCCCCTACCGCGCTGGTTCTGGCTGGGTCTGCAGACGGGAACCGTCCTGGGCACGGCGTTCGTGCACTGGCTCATCGTGCAGAGCCTCTACCGCATCAACGCCCTATGCCCTTACTGCATGGCGGTCTGGGCGGTCGTGATCCCCGTCTTCTGGTACACCACCGTCTACTGCCTCACTCGGGGCCACCTGCCCGCGCCACCGGCCGTCCGACGCGTGGCCGAGGCGGCGGCGCGCTACCACGCGGTGATCGCCACCGGCTGGTACTTGCTGATCGCCGGGCTCGTCCTCCAACGGTTCTGGCCGTACTGGACCAGCCTCGTGTGAAGCCTCGGCCTGCCACGCCGCTCGGGAAGGAACTCTTCAATGCCCTTGGCAACCGACATCAGCACGACCGTGTGGAGCGGCTCACTGATGATCGCCATGCCCATCGCCCTTTTCGCCGGACTGGTGTCGTTCTTCTCCCCGTGCGTCCTGCCGCTGGTGCCCGGTTACCTGTCCTACGTCACCGGAACCAGCGGCGCCGATCTCGCGACCCCGCCGGGGACGCGTCCTGGTCGGGACGCTGCTGTTCCTGCTGGGGTTCACCGCCGTGTTCGTCTCTTTCGGTGCGGCGTTCGGCTACGCGGGCAAGACGCTCCTGACCTATCAAGAGACCCTGACCCGTGTCTTCGGTGTGCTGACCATCGTGCTCGGCTTGTCGTTCATGGGAGCGCTGCCCCGCCTGAACCGGGAATGGAGACTGCACAAGCGTCCGGCGGCCGGCCACGTCGGCGCCCCGCTGCTCGGTGTCGTGTTCGGTCTCGGCTGGACACCGTGCATCGGACCGACACTGGCAACCGTCCAGGCCCTGTCGTTCAACGAGGCCAGCGCGGCCCGCGGGGCGGTGCTCACCGTCGCCTACTGCATGGGATTGGGCGTGCCGTTCCTGATGGCGGGGTTGGCGTTCCGCAAGACGCTGGGTGTCTTCGCCTGGGTGAAGCGGCATTACGCTTGGGTGATGCGTGCCGGAGGCATCATGATGATCAGCCTCGGGGGCCTGATGGTCGTCGGTGTTTGGGACCGTATCCTCCGTCAGGTCCAGGCTTGGACGGCCGACTACACCTTGGGCGTCTGACCCGCCGGTGACGGCCGTCCCGGGCCCGGCTGGGTGAGACGTCCGGCGTGCAGGCGGTAGGTAGGGTTCGGTGATGGTTGTGGCGGAACGGTGATCACATGCGCTTGGGCGAACTGGAACGCGCGGTGATGAATGAGCTGTGGACGCGGCCGCAGGGCGCCCGGGCCAGCGACCTGGCGGCGGCACTCGCGTCCGGACCGGCGCACACCACCGTTTTGACCATCTTGGAGAGGCTGGCGCGCAAGGGCCTGGTCCGCCGGGAACGCGAGGGCAGAGCCCATCGTTACTACGCTCTTCGGAGCAAGGACGAGCACGTCGCCGGTCTCATGAGCGAGGCGTTCGCCGACGCCACGGACCGGCAATCGGCGTTGACTCATTTCCTGGACTCGGTCAGCCCCGGTGATGTCGAAGTGCTTCGCCAGATTCTGGACGGCTCCGGGGAGGACGGCCGGGAGCAGACGCGGTGATCTCCCAGCCGCTGCCGGTGACCGCCTGCCTGCTGGCCTTGGCCGCGGTGCTGGCGGGGCCGGTGCCCATGCTGCTGGACCGGTCCGGCTGGCCGGACCGCAGCCCCCGCGCCGCGCTGGCGCTGTGGCAGGCCGTCGTCCACACCGCCGGGTTCGCAGTCGTCGGCGCGTTCCTGGTCCTGGCGGCCGGTCCGCTGGGCACGTCCTACCGGCACGGCATGCACATCTTCCTCACGCAGGTCATCGCCGGCGAACCCCTGCACGGCCTGGGAGCAGGTCAGCTGGCGGCCCTCGTCTGGGCGTTGACGGTCACGGCTTGGCTCGTCGCGCTCTTGGCCCGTACCGCGTTGCAGAACGCCATCGCGCGCAACCGTCACCGCGGGAAAGTCGACCTGCTCGCCGAGCGGCCCACTCGCCACCACGGCGTTCACCTCCTGGAGCATCCCGCCGCGATCGCCTACTGCCTCCCTGGACGGCGTTCCCGGGTCGTCATCAGCTCCGGTCTTGTAGAACTGCTGGACACCGGTGAACTGGCCGCCGTCCTGGATCATGAGCGAGCCCATGCGCGGGGCCGCCATCACCTGCTGTTGCTTCCTCTGCACGCACTGGCCCGCGCGGTGCCGTGGCTGCCGGTCGCGCGGCTGGCACGGGACAACAGCGCACGGCTGGTGGAAATGCTCGCCGACGATCATGCCCGCCATCGGCACGGCGGCCACGTCCTCGCACGTGCGCTGCTGATGGTGGCGGCCCACCGAACCGGCCGTCCGCCCGCGTGCGCGCTCGGCATCGGCGAGCACGCCGTCATCGCCCGGGTCCGGCGCCTGACCGAACCGGCGGCACCGGTGCCGCGTTGGCAGCGCCTGCTCGCCTACCTCGGCTCCGCCGCCCTGCTCGCCTGCCCGGCGGCCGTCCTCGTCCCCTGCCTGAGCTGACGACGAGAACGCGGCCCGGTCGGCTTTCAACGAACGAGGACCACGTCGGCGCCTGGTCAGAACACCGAAATGTGGTTGTGGTCCATGTGGTTCTGCGTGACGCTCCCGCGATCGGACATCGTCCTCCAGCCGGGGCTGCGCACGTCGTAGATCCGCTGCCGCCAGATCACGTACTTGATACCCAGCCGGTCGGCGTTCTCGACCGCATAGGCCGCCACCCGGTCACCGTGCGCCTGACGTTCGGCCGAGGGCATCTGACCGGCGCTGCTTTCCATGAAATCGCATGCCCGCCCGCTGCCATGGTCCTGGGGATCGCCCGGACGGGTACAGCCGATCGTCACGAACGGCCCGAGCTCGGCCTCGATCTCGTTCCGCACTTTGATCATTCGTGCCGTCATCCCACCGCTCCCGACCAGGGGCGACTGCGGCTTGTACTTCTTCAGCAGCGCCTTGACCCGCGCCCGCTCCTTGGCGAGCTCGGCGACCTCCCGCTCGAGCTCGGTGATCTTCGCCTCGGCGTCCCGGCCGACCTCCCGCTGCCGGTCCACCAACGTCTGCGTCCGCCGCACCCGGGCCGCCTGATTGGCGGACAGGTGGGTCGCCAGCGCCGCCGTCGCGAGCAGATCACCCGGCTCATCGCTGACGACCAACTCCATGGTGGGGTCCGCACTGGCGCCCATGTACCGAGAAGCCGCAAGCCGCGAGATCAAGGCCCGCCCCTCGGACAGTTCGGACCGCAGGCCCCGCAACTTCTTCACCGCGTCGGCGGCCTGTGATCGCGTGTCCCGCAACTTCTCCAAACGACCGCCATAGTCTTGTTCCAGCTCCTTCATCTTCGTGGTCAGCTGTTCGACCTTCGCCGAAGGGCCCGGCGCTGCCGTCGACGCCGAGGCCGGCCGCACCGCCGATGCCCCCACCAGCAAAGCCGTGGCCAATGCCAGCCCGGCCGGCACCGGTCCGTTACCCCGGTGCATCCCTCGTCGATAGCGTTTGCGGGAGTGACCGGTGAGCCCAGCTCCGACCGTCCGCCGTCGCTCCGTGTCCATCAAGCCTCCTCGCATGCGGTTCCCACGCCATCCCGAGGGCCGGTGCCACCGCCGTCCATTCCGGCACGCCCGCCGTAACTTTCTACAGATCGTAGAAGAACTTTCGGGAGGAGGCGCCCACTTCGTTCGGCGGCGGCCGGTGACGCCCGTCGTGCGGGTGCGGGCGGCGGGGCAGGGATCCCTCCGCCGACGCGAACATGCCGGGGCGACCGTACACGCCGCCGTCAGTTCTGGCGGCGGGACGTCGCATAAGCGGTCACGATGGCGACGATCTCGGCGGTCAGCTCCTCGAGATCCACCTGCGGACGGCCGATGAGCCGGTGCGTCAGCGACTCGACGATCGCGACAACGAACCGTGCCGTGCACGCGGGATCGGCGAGGTCCAGGCCGGGTTCGGCGTCCAGCAGGTTCCGCACCGCGAGCACCGCCTCGGCCTCCGCCCGGTGGAAGCGCTCCACCAGTTCCGGCGGCCGGGGCGCCTGGTCGAGCAGCACCTGATGCAACCGCGGGTCGGCGGCGTGGGCGCCGACCACCGTGCGGACGAGGTCGGGCACCCAGCGGTCCAGCGGGCGGGGCTCCGCCAGCGTTTCGCGGACGGTCCGCGCGGCCCGCTCCAGATGCTCCTCGGTCAGCGCGAGCAGGATCGCGTCCTTGTTCGGGAAGTACTGGTACAGCGAGCCGATCGACACACCGGCCCGTGCGGCGACCCGGTCGGTGGTGGCCGAGGCGTACCCGTACTCGGCGAAAACCTGAGCCGCCGCGGCGAGGACGCGTCCGCGCGTCCGCCAGGCGCGCTGCTGGCGGGGCGTTTTCCTGGGCTGATGGGCCGGGCGAGCCGCCGGCATCGGGCACCTCCGGATGCGGAGTACACAAAAGCGAGGAATTCCTCATATTCTAGTGCCCTCAACACACGCCCTGGGGTATATCGATGACGACGCGCTCCATGCCCGTTCCGGACTCCCGGCGCCCCGCGCCGGCTCTGCGCACCCTCCCGTTCCTGCTCCCCTACGTGGTCTACGTCCTGCACACGCTGGAGGAGCTGCCCGGCTTCGCGGCCTGGACGAGCGAGCACTTCGGGCCCGAGACCACGGGCACGTTCGCGGCCTACCACATCCCGCTGATGCTGCTCGTCCTGGCGTGCTCGTGGCGGGCGATGGCCGCCCGCCGCAACGGCGCCTGGGTGGTGCTGGTGACCGCCTTCCAATGGCAGTTCGCCGTGAACGCCCTGTTCCACGTGATCGGCTGGATCATCCTCGGCGACTACTCGCCCGGCGCCGTGACCGGGGCGGTCGTCTCCGTCCCCGCCGCGATCTACTACTTCTGGTGGCTCCGCGACCAGGCCCGCGCCACCACCCGCGAGATCGTCCTGGCGCTCGGCATCGGCACGATCATCGCCGGTCTGGCCATCGGCTTCCTGTTCCTGTGACCCGAGCGCCGTGCCGGACGGCGCCGCCGACTTCAGCGACTCGCCCGTGGCCGCTCGTCCCAGTGGCCGTAGCCGGCCGCCCCTCAACGGCCTTCCTCTCAGGCGGCTCAGGGTGGAATCCGGTCTGCCGGGTAGCGGCGGGATGTGGACGAGTTGGTGATCGTGGCGGGACTGGCGGCGCTGCCGGCGGCGGCCAACTTCGCCGGTGGACTGATCGCCGAGGTGCGGCCGGTATCGGACCGCTCCCTGGGTTTCGCGCTGCACGCCGCGGCCGGGATTGTCATCGCGGTCGTCGGCCTGGAGATTATGCCCCGCGCGCTCGAGGCGTCGGCCGCATGGGTTCCAATGCTCGCCTTCGTTGCCGGGGCCGGGCTATTCCTCGGCCTGGACAGGCTGGCGGACCACCTGGAGGCGCGGACCGCCTCCTCCGGTCGCAACGGTGACGGCGGCGCTCCGTGGGCGATCTATGGTGGGGTCGCGCTGGATCTGTTCAGCGACGGAATCCTCATCGGTACCGGTGCGGTGATCAATCCTTCGCTCGGCGTCCTGCTGGCGCTGGGGCAGGCGCCCGCGGACCTGCCCGAGGGGTTCGCGGCGGCGGCCGCGCTGCGCGGCGCCAACGTGCCTCGGCGGAGGAGGCTGGCGGCCGGGTCCGGGTTCGCGATCCCCATTCTGGCCGGTGCCGTGGCGGGGTATCTGGCACTGCGCGAGGCCCCGCAGACGGTCACGTTGTCCGTGCTGGCCTTCACGGGAGGCGCATTGCTCAGCGTGGTCGTCGAAGAAATGGTCCAGCAGGCTCACGAGGCCAACGATTCCCGCTGGGACAGCCTGTTCCTGGTCGCCGGGTTCACGGTGTTCGCCGCAGTTTCCACCTACCTCCCCGCATGAGACACCTCCGGCCCTCCCTCATCGGCTCCGCCGACGGCCGGTGGCGTCGTTGGCCTCCGCGGGACTTCCCTGGGGTTGACAGAGCGACTCCAAGCCGACGATCCTTGCTCATATGAACAGTTCTACAGATGAACTGGTGGCTGTGGTCGACGGGTGCGCGGTGCGGGTGGTGGACGCGCCGCGCGTCGCTTCGGTATGCGCGCGGATGCCCGTTGAGCAGGATCTCGCCGACACCGCCGAGGTGTTCGCGCTGCTGGGCGATCCGCGTCGGCTGCGGCTGCTGGTGGCCCTGCTGGACGGGGAGTTGTGCGTGTGCGACCTGGCGGCGGTCAGCGGGATGAGCGAGTCTGCGGCATCGCATGCGCTGCGGCTGTTGCGGGCGCATCGGGTGGTGACCGTGCGCAGGTCCGGCCGGATGGCCTACTACAAGCTGGCGGACGCCCACGTCAGGATGCTGTTGGACCTGGCGGTCGCGCACATCGAGCACACCGAGGCCGTCCACCCCGAACGGGAGCTGTGATGGGCGTCGGGCACGGGCACGGGCATGGGCACGGCATCGAGCAGCCTGCCGAGCATGCCGGAGGACGGCATCGCTGGCGGCTGGGCGTGGCGTTCGCCCTCATCGGCTCGTTCTTCGTCGTCGAGCTGGTGTACGGGCTGTTGTCGCAGTCGCTGGCGCTGCTGTCGGACGCCGGCCACATGGCCGCCGACGTGGTGACGCTGGCCGCGGCACTGGTCGCCACCAAGATCGCGACCCGCCCGGATGCCACCGGCCGGCGCACCTACGGGTCCTATCGTGCGGAGGTGTTCGCCTCCGGCTTCGCCGTACTGGTGATGCTGGGCACGGCCGTCTACATCACCATCGAGGCATTGTCCCGGATCGGAGCCGACGCCGAGGTCTCCACCGGCCCCATGCTGGTCGTCGGTGCGCTGGGCCTCGCGGTGAACATCGCCGCGCTGGTGCTGCTGCGCGCCGGAGCCAGCGAGAGCCTCAATGTCAAGGGCGCCTACCTGGAAGTGCTCGCCGACACCGCCGGATCGGTCGGAGTGATCGCGGCCGGGATCCTGGTCGCCGCCACCGGCCAGGTGCTCTTCGACACCGTGGTCGCCCTCGCCATCGCCGTGTTCGTGGTCGTCCGCGCCATCGCCCTGGGACGCCAGGTGCTGGCGGTGCTCGGGCAGCACGCGCCCGCCGGCCTCGACGTGGACACCGTGGCGGGCGAGCTGGCCGCCATCGACGGCGTCCAGGACGTGCACGACCTCCATATGTGGACGCTGACCTCCGGCATGCACGTGGCGACCGCGCACCTGGTGACCACCGACCAGAGGGAGCGCACGCCGTCCTCGACCGTGCCCGCGAACTGCTGCGCGATCGCCACGCCATCGCGCACGCCACCTTGCAGGTCGAACCCGCCGATCACAAGGGCTGCGACGAAGTCGGCTGGTGACCCTCACGTGCACCACCGGAGGACCGATACTTAGAGCTTCCGTGGTCGACCCACAGCTGAGGGCGGGACGCGCATGTTCCTGACGTACTCCTCCATCTTCCTGAGGTACTCCTTTACCGGACTGGTCACCGGCCTCGCCCTCGGTGCCCTCGGTGCCTTTGCATTGACTTTTGGGTCTGAGGCCTGCGATTCCATCATCGGGACCGCTGTGATGGGCGCGGTCGTCGGATGGTTCATCGGCAGTTGCGCCGGCATCGTCGGCATGGCCCGCTACTGGCTGCGCGACTGCTGAACCGGCCGCGGCGAGCGGATGTCACGTGCGTACGTGCTCGCGCGGGGATTCGGGGATCGGTGTCAGGTGGCCGGCGCGTGCCAAGGCCCGGATCGCGAGGGCGCAGGCGATGCCCACGACCGCGAGCGTCCACCACGGCAGGCTCGGCGCGCCGGTGTCACGTCCGGCATCGAGCGCGAAGCCGGTGAGCGTGTTCCCGGCCACGATGCCGATCCCGGCCACCGTGTTGTAGAGGCCGTAGTAGGTGCCGACCATGGCGCTGCCGCCCAGGGTCGCGATAGTGGCCATCTCGAAGGGATAGGTGACCATTGTGGCCAGGGTGAGCACGGCGGTGCTCAGCAGGACCGGTGAGATCGCCACGGTGTAGCCGAGCGGCCCGGCCGGTTGCGCTTGTGCCGGGATGGCGATGGCGGCCAGGCCCATCGGGACGAACGAGAACCCCATCAGCGTCAGCCCGCGGACGAGGGCCTGGGCTGGCGTCCAGCGTGCCTTGGCCCACGAGGCGATGCGGACCTGTCCGGTCACGGCGAGGGCCCCGGACACCACGAACAGCAGTGTGACGCCGAGTTCGCCGCCGGTCAGGCGGCGAACCTCGATCGGCAGCCCGAGGTAGACCTGGAAGTTCAGGACGTAGGAGCCAGCCATGGCGAGTGTGAAGAGAACGAAGGCGCGGTTGGACAGGGCCGTGCGCCAATCCTTGACCACCGAGTCGGCGGCACCGGCGCGGCTGCCGCGGCGGGCTGGCAACGCCTTGGCCTGGGCCACGGCCAGCACCGCGAACAGGCCGGCGGCCACCAGGCAGGTGAGCTGGAACGCGATGCCGCCCAGCAGCAGGCCGATGAGCGGCCCGACCAGGATCCCCAGCTGGTAGAAGACGTTGAAGGCCGCGAAGGCCTCGACCTTGCGGTCGCCGGCCTCCTGCGCCAGGTAGGCGCGCACCGCAGGGTTGAAAAGGGCTCCGGCGAGTCCGGTGAGCGCCGAGGCCACGATGAGCACGGGCAGCGCGTCGGCGATCCCCAGGAGGGCGAACCCGACCGTGCGCAACCCGAGACCGGCCAGGATCATCGGTTTGTAGCCGAGCCGGTCGGCGAGGCTCCCGCCGACCAGGAACATGCCCTGCTGGCTGAGGTTGCGCACGCCCAGCGTCAGGCCGACCAGCCAGGCGGCCAGCCCCAGGTCGGTGGAGAGGTGATCGGCCAGGTACGGCATGAGCATGTAGAAGCCCAGATTGATGGTGAACTGGTTGACCATCAGCAACCGCACCGGGCCGTCGAAGGAACGCACCTGCGTCAGCGTCGACTTCATCGGGCCACCTCGGTTCGGGCTTCGCTGGGGATGGTCACGTCCGTGCAGCGCGTCCATCGGACAACCTCGCGCTCCTCCGGATGCGCGATCTCCTCGGGCCTCTCGGCTGGGACGACGTCGAGCAGATCGTGCTCGCAGCAGTAGGCGTCATCGAAGACGGTTCCGAAATAGCGCTGCGGCCCGTCGGGGAAGACGGCCGCGATTCGGAGATGCTCCGCCTCCGTCCGAGCGAGCCAGGACGCGACCATGGCGACGGCCCCGACGCTCCACCCGCCGGTCGCATACCTCGCGCGCGCCAGCGCACGGCAAGCCCATACGGCCTCACCCGGGGCGACCCAATGCACCTCATCGAACGCGTCATAGTCCACGTTGCGGGGATAGATGCTGCTGCCCAGCCCGCGCATGAGCCGCGGCGCGGCGGGCTGACCGAAGATGGTCGATCCGACCGTGTCGACTCCGACCAGGCGCATCTCCGGATACATCGCCCGCAAGACGCGCGAGACGCCCGCGCTGTGGCCTCCGGTGCCGACGCTGCAGACCAGCACGTCGACACGGCCGAGCTGCCCGGCGAGTTCGAGCGCCATCCCTGCGTAGGCGGCCACGTTGTCGGGATTGTGGTACTGATCCGGGCAGTACGCATCCGGCTGGCGTTCGCGCAGCTCGCGAACCCGTCGGCGGCGGGCCTCCTGCCAGCCGCCGGTCGGGTGCGGGGCAGTGACGACGTCCACCCGAGCGCCATGGGCGCGCAGCAGATTGATCATCAGCGGCTCCATCCCCGGGTCCGTCACCAGCGTCGCCGGGTGCCCGTAGGAGATGCCCGCGAGCAGCAGACCAAGGCCGAGCGTGCCGCTGGTGGACTCGATGATCGGGCTGCCCGGTGCCAGGTCCCCGCGCTCCCGGGCGCGCGCGATCATGTGGAGGGCGGGCCGGTCCTTGATGCCGCCCGGGTTGGCGCCTTCGATCTTGGCCCAGAAACCTTTTCCCGTCCGCCCGAACAGGTCGGGAACCCACAGGACCGGGGTGTTGCCCACCAGCCGCGCGGGCGACTGGCAGGTGTCGCCGCCGACCAGCCGGCCCGCGGTGACGAGGGTGTTCATCGACTCCTGATCACGCAGCTCGATGGCGTCCAACGTTTCTCTCCTGAAGACATGGCTCGTGGCATGGATAGCGGTGAGAAACGGTCATGGCCGGCCCGCTCCCCGACGGAGCCGGAGAGCGAAGTAGCACGGGCAGCGAGCCCGGACGATCAACGCCGACGCATGACCGGACCGATCACAGCCGAGCCAGGCAGAGCACGTTCAGAAGCCGGATACCGCTCAGCGGCCGACAGCGCCCACGTCGTCGGCGCAGTGCGTCCAACGCGTAGAGAAGATGGAGCCGGCAAAAGGCCCCTGATGACGAGCCCCACAACAGCAGGATCGTGAAGAGCAGCAGAGCCAAGCGGGAGAAGTCAGGCGAGAGCGTGATCGAATGCTCACAATCGCCATGCGGCGCGTGCGGAAGATGATCCGCTGCCGCATCCTGGTGCACGGTCCCCGCCGGACCGTGGATGTGCGAAGCCGAGGCCGATGGCGACGCGGTGGTGGCGCCGTCCAGGTGGGCCGATCTTTCGCCGTGCAGGCTGGGCAGGCAGAGAATGAAGTACAGCGACGACACCGCGATCAGAAAGACGGACAGGCCATGCTTCGCGGCGCGGCCGCCTCGCAGCCCCTGACCTATCGTCGTCCACACGTAACTAAGTGTAGTCATTTTCCTGGTGTCCGGGCGCAACAACGCACGCAAGTGACAGGACACAAGAGGTGCGACCACTCGAGATGTGCACCAGCGCGGCGAGCGTTCGGTGGCCGAGGCCACCCTTGGTGAAGAGCACGCGGCCAAAGTCGAACATCACCACGAGCGAGGACAGATCGGCATCCCCAGCGCGATGTGGTCGCCCCCGGTCGGAGCAGCCCGGCCGCCATCACCTCGGCGGCGGGTGTCCAGCGCTGCATCGGGCCGCTCTTGGCACGTGGCCCTCGAGGATTGGCGCATGGCCGTTAGTTCCATCTGCACCAAGGTCATTTGCACAGGACCCACGCCCGGTGATGGTCCTCCGCTGAGCCGCCTCATCGAACCCGAGCTGAGCCTTCAGGTTCGCCGCGGTCCTTGACAGGGTGACTCGCTCCAGCATCGAGCCGCCGCCTGGGCAAGAATTGCGCAAGCTCGGAATACCGGCCCTCCACCAGTAAACGACCAGGTGATGGGCATCGGCGGCCTGGTGGTGCCCGGCACGTTGCGGGACTCGCTGTTCATCCTGGACGCCATCCACACCATCGACGGCGGCCCGCGGCCCGAGACGGTGGTGACCGACACCGCGTCCTACTCCGACATCGTGTTCGGGCTGTTCGCGATCTGCGGCTACCAGTTCTCCCCGCGCATCGCCGACCTTTCCGACACCCGGCTGTGGCGCACCAACACCCGCGCCACCTACGGGCCTTTGGATCACATGTCCCGGCACACCGTCCGCCTGGACCGCATCCGGGCGCACTGGGACGACATGCTGCGCGTCGCCGGCTCGCTCACCACCGGCCAGGTCCGCGCCTACGACCTGATCCGGATGCTGTCGCGCGACGGCCGCCCCACCGGGCTGGGGGATGCGTTCGCCCACTATGGCCGCATCTTCAAGACCCTGCACCTGCTGCAGTTCATCTCCGACGACGGCTACCGCCGCATGATCGGCACCCAGCTCAACACCCAGGAAGCCCGCCACCGCCTCGCCCGCCGGATCGCCTTCGGCAACCGCGGCCAGCTGCGCCAGCGCTACCGCGAGGGCATGGAGGACCAGCTCGGCGCCCTCGGCCTGGCCCTCAACGCGGTGGTGTGGTGGAACACCCTCTACCTGGACGCCGCCGTCAAGCAGATCCGCGCCGACGGCATGTGCGCACGGCTTTCACCGATCGCCTACGAGCACATCAACTTCCTCGGACGGTACGCCTTCACTCGCGCCGACCCCGCCGCCGGGCTCCGTCCCTTCCACGATCCCTCTGAAGAAGGTCCCGCCTAAAACAGGCGGCGACGCGGGCGCCTTGCGGTTGAAGACGCCGTCTGCGTCCGGTGTCTGCGGCCGGTGTCTGGGTCAGCGCGCGGGGCGGCGGCCCAGGATCGTCCAGGCGGTTTCGGTGACGGCGGCGACGGCGAGGCCGAAGGCCAGGTGGGCGGCGAAGCCGCGCAGGTGGGTCACGGCCGGGTAGGCGCGGTTGGGGGCGGAGAAGCCTGCGAGCGGGGTGATGCCCTCGTCCACGATCATCGACATCGCGGCCCCGGCGGTCAGGCCGGCCGCCACCGGGTTGAGGCCGGTGGTGCGGCGCAGCAGCGTGTACACCGAGGCCCAGCTGATGGCGAGCCCGTAGTGGAAGGCCGTCCCGGACCGTTCCCGCGTTGTGCCTTTCAGGTGGATGCCGAGCAGGCCGAGGGTCTTGTCGGCGGCGATCTGGGAGGGGGAGCCGGGCCGGGCGTCGTCCTCGCGTCCGCGGGCCGTGTCGGATTGGAGCTGGTAGAGCTTCATGCTCACCGGCTCCATCACCTTCGTTGCCGCGTATCCGGCGACCGGGGCGATGGCGGCGTCGGTGAGCAGATCAGCGGTGGTGGTGTTCATGGCGATCTCCTTCCTGTCGGCCGCCCTCGGGGGGTGGCCGCTGGCCGGCCACCCCTGGGGTTCAGCAGCAGCCGGACGGGGTGCCGGTGAGGATCTGCTGGATGAGCGGCTGTTGGATGGCGTAGGCGTCGGCGACGG
>NZ_MKJY01000049.1 GCF_001942465.1 Actinomadura sp. CNU-125 | reverse complement strand
CGCCCCCTCGGGGAGAACATCAAGGTCGCGGGCGCGGCGATCAATGCGCTCGGCGCCGCCGACGACCCGTCCGCCCTCGCGGCGCTCACCGGACTGCGAGACCGGATCGAACATCGCGGCCTGCGCAAGCAGCTCGACGCGGCCCTCCGGGACGCGGGCGAGCGGCTCGGGCTCACCCCCGAGCAGGTCGCCGAGCGGGGCGTCCCCGCGCACGGCCTCGCACCGGACGGCTCGGTCACGCGGACGCTCGGCGCGCACACCGCCCGGCTCGCGATCGAGGACGCCGCCACCGTCCGGATCACCTTCACCGGCCCGGCCCGCACCGCCGCCGCGCCAGCCGAGCTGAAGGCCCTCGCGAGACAAGTCCGGGGCACCCTCGCGAGCGAGCGCCGCCGCGTCGAGGAACTCATGTCCGCCGGACGCACGTGGACGTTCGCCGAGTGGCGCGCCCACTACCGCGACCACCCGGTCACCGGGGCGGTCGCGCGCGGCCTGATCTGGGAGTTCCAGGGGACGGACGGCGTGTGGCGCGCCCTCGCGCCCGGAGCGGCGCCCGAAACCTCCTCGCACGTCCGGCTGTGGCACCCCGTCCGGGCGACCGTCGACGAGATCCGCGGCTGGCGCGAGCACTTCGCGGACGCGCGGCAGCCGTTCGAGCAGGCGTTCCGGGAGATCTACCTCCTCACCCCGGCCGAAGAGGAGACGGGCGCTTACTCGAACCGCTTCGCCGGGCACACCGTCCGCCGCGACCTGCTGTACGCGCTGCTCAAGGAAGGCGGCTGGCACGCCTACGACGGCGGCGACGGCGAAGCCCGCGGCGAGTTCGCCGACGGCGCCTGGCGCGCGTGCTTCTTCTACGACCGCACGTCCGAGCACGCGTCCACCGACCAGGTCCGGTTCGAACACCGGGACGGGCGGCGCTGGCGCGAGGCGTCCCTGACCGAAGTCCCCCCGGCCGTGTTCAGCGAGGCGATGCGCGACATCGACCGGTTCGTCGCCGCCGCCGCCTCCACCGCCTCCACCGCCGCCGACCGCGTCACCGACCCGTCCGTCCGCCGGACCACCCGCTGAAGGACCGCCCCATGGACCTCCCCGCCCGCCTGCTGCGCATCATGACGGCCCCGGAGCCCGAGGACACGGGCTTCGCCGTCACCACCGTCGGGCTGGCCGCCCTGCCCGACTCGGCCTTCGGCGACCTGCTGCCCGCCGCGTACGCGGTGCCCTCCACGGTCAAGGCGTGGGAGGCGACGAGCGTCCGCCTCGCCGTCGAGGACGCCGCCAAGGAGCGGCAGCCCGCCTTCTCGCCCGACGCGTGCCGCCGCATGTTCGAAGCGCTCGTCTCCGGGCTGCCCCGCCGCAAGTGGGCCGACCTCACGATGGGCACGGCCGCGCTCGTCCGCTGCACCGGCCCCTGGCCCGACGGCCTCGCCGCCCCCGCGCGCACGCTCGTCCGATACCTGCTGGATGCGGACGAGTTGGGCGCGCCCCTGGCCCTCCTGGCCACCGCGGGCCTCACCGCCCCCGACCCGGCCGACACGCACGGACTCGCCACCCCGACCGGCCCCGGGCCCGCGCAGAGTGAGGGACGACCGCCGGGCCTCGACGGCGCCGCAGCCGAAGGATCGTCCGAGCCGGACGGGGCGGGGCGAGCCGTCTTCGCGGCCGGGTCGGCGGAGGGGGATCTGCTCGGGGAGGTCGTCGGGCGGCTTTCGGACGGGGCCGGGGATATCGCGAGGGGGGAGATCACCGTCATCGCGGGGTTGGGGGCGGCCGAGCGGGTTCGGCTCACCGAACTGGACCGTGGGCGGACGCACACCGCCCCGGCGCCCCTCCCGGACGCCCTGCACCGCGCCGCCGGGATCCCCGCGTACGCCGCGTGGGCGCGGAGCGCGCTGCGGGAGGCGGCGGACCGCGCCCGCGCCGTCCAGGACGGGACGATCCCCTACAAGGCCGACAAGGCTTTCGCGGCCGACGAGGTGATCGCGCTCGGCCGGGCCGCGCGCGTCGCGCTCGCCGCCGACGAGCCGTGGCTCCCCGCGCTGTTCGACCGGCTCCTCCCGGACGTCGCGGTGGCGCCGACGGCCGCGAAGTCGCTGCCGTCGCAGGCGCTGCTGTACGAGATCGTCCGGGCGGCGCAGGACGTCCCGACGCCCGAGCTGGTCACGGCGATCCGGAACGTGCGGGGCCTCGCGCGGCACGCGGGGGTGCCGAAGCAGCTCGACCGGATGCTGAAGAAGGTCGACGCGGCGCTCGCCGAGCGCACCGAGGTGGCGCTGCGCCTGCCCGGCCTCGGGTTCGGCCCGGACGGCGCGCTGCGCCGCGAGCTGGGCGAACACACCGCCGTGATCACGATCGAGGGCGCGGCGGCGCGGCTGGCGTTCGAGAAGGACGGGCGCGGGCTGCGCGGCGTCCCGGCGGCCGTCCGCCGCGACCACAAGGACGCCGTCAAGGAGCTGCGCGACCTCGCCAAGCGGGCCGGTGCCCAGGTCGCGACGCTCGTCCGGCGCCTGGAGGGCGGGTTCCCGGTCGGCGCCGCGCACCCGTTCGGGTGTGGCGCGACCGGCTCGTCCGGCACCCGGTCGCGGGGCCGACCGTGCGCGGCCTGATCTGGGAGGTCGAGACGGCGCCGGGCGCGTGGACGGCCGTCCTGCCCGAGACCGGCGGCCTCCCGGACGCGCCGGACGACGCCGCGGTGCGCCTGTGGCACCCGATCGGCGCGCGCGTCGAGGAGATCCGGACGTGGCGGGACGCGATCGTCGAGCGTGGCGTGCGGCAGCCGGTCAAGCAGGCGTTCCGCGAGATCTACGTGCCGACGCCCGCCGAGGCGGAGACCCGCGTGTACTCGAACCGGTTCGCCGGGCACCTCGTCCACTACCGGCGCATGTTCGCGCTGTTCCGGGCGCGCGGCTGGAAGAGCGACCTGCTCGGCCCGTGGGACGGCGGTTCCGCGGACGAGGCGTCGCGCGTCCTCGCGGGGGAGTGGCGGATCCGGTTCGCGCACGTGCTCGCCGAGCACGGCCCCGAGGACCTGGCGGCCACCGACCGGATCCGGTTCGACCGCCGGGTGGGCGGCTCGTGGCGCGCGGCCGCGCTCGCCGACGTCCCGCCCGTCGTGTTCAGCGAGGCGATGCGGGACGTGGACCTGTTCGTGTCCGTCACCTCCATCGCCGCCGACCCCGAGTGGACGGACGGCGGCCCCGCGCTGGCCTACTGGGAGCGGACCGGGTTCGGCGAGCTGGACGAGAGCGCCCGCACCCGCCGCGCCGCCCTCGAACGCGTCCTGCCCCGCACGAAGATCGCGGCACGCTGCTCGCTCGGTGACCGGTTCCTCACGGTTCGCGGCGACCTCCGCACGTACAAGATCCACCTGGGGTCGGCGAACGTCCTGATGGAGCCGGACGGCGCGTACCTGTGCGTCGTCCCCGAGCGGAACCCGTCCGGCCGGGTGTTCCTGCCGTTCGAGGAGCAGCGGCTGGCGCTGATCCTCAGCAAGGCGTTCCTGCTCGCGGCCGACGACCGCATCACCGACCCGTCCATCCGGAAGCAGATCGAGCGGGGTGAAGGATGACCGAGGTGACGTTCCGGGACGAGACGGCGACGGGCGCGCCCGTCGCGGAGTTCGCCGTCGCGGGGCTGCCGGGCCGCATGACCGTCCGAGAGCTGATCAGGCTGCGGGTCCGGGAGGAGGTCGCCCGGCACAACGCGCGCCCGTCCGACCGGTTCGCCGGGCTCGTCCGCCCGGACGATGCCGAGGCCGAACAGAACGGCTACCGGTTGCGCGAGCCGCGCCGGCTCGACTGGGAGCGGCAGGCGGACATCGCCGAGCGCGCCTTCCTCGGCAACGGGTTCGTCATGCTGGCCGGGGACCGCCAGGTCGACGACCTCGACGAGGAGATCGACCTCACCGCCGATCCCGACCTGGTCTTCATCAAGCTGGTCCCGCTGGCCGGCGGCTGACCAGGGCGGCTCAGGCCAGTAGGCCCAGCTCGTGCGCCCGCAGCCCGGCCTGGAAGCGCGACTCGGCGTCCAGCAGGACGAGGATCTCCGCGACGCGGCGGCGGTAGGTGCGCAGCGACATGCCGAGCCGCCGCGCCGCCGCCTCGTCCTTCAGCCCGTCGGCGAGCAGCGCCAGGATGCGGCGGCTCTCGTCGGTCAGCGCGGGCGCCCGGTCGCGGCGGTGGTCGGCGAGGTCGGCGGACCGGTCCCAGGCGGCCTGCAGCAGCGAGACGACGCCGCGCACCACGCCCGGTGAGCGGACGACCGTGAACTCGCGCGCCCCCGTGCGCGGCGGGCCCGCCAGGATCGCGACGCGCCGGTCGACGACGATCGTCTCGTAGGGCAGCGGGGCGGTGCAGATCCGGACGGCGACGCCCGCGCGCGCGACGTCCAGGAGGTGCCGTTCGGACGCCTCGGTCGCCAGCGCCTCGGGGTTGTAGAGCTTGCGGACGGACGGCCGGAGCCGCAGCGCCCGCCGCTTGACCAGGAGCCGTTCGCGGAGGGCGGGCAGCGCCCAGGTGTCGAGGTCGCGGGCCGCGCAGGCGAACTCCTCGCGCGCCTCGAACAGGTGCCCGGCGCGTTCGACCAGTTCGGCCTCGCCGCGCAGCGTCACGTTGAGGTCCGTGCTCGGGACGGTGTCGACGCTCATCGCCGTCCAGTCTGCCACCGCGCCGCCCCGACCTGCCAGATGGCAGCAAACTGCCACGTACTCGCGGGAGTCCGGATAAGGCGGCACGGTTGGTGACATGACGAACGAAACGCACTTCATGCTCGGCGGCGACCTGCGGGTCCGCCGCATGGGATTCGGCGCGATGCGGCTTCCGGTGGGGGCCATCGACGGCCCGCCGCGCGACCCGGAGACCGGACGCAAGGTGCTGCGGCGCGCGGTGGAGCTGGGCGTCGACCACATCGACACGGCCGCGTTCTACTCGCGCGGCGGCGTCGCGGCGAACGTCCTGATCCGCGAGGCGCTCGGCGATCCCTACCCAGAGGGGCTGGTGATCGCCACGAAGGTCGGCCCGTACAAGGGTCCGGACGATCCGTTCCCCACCGGGCAGGTCTCGGCGGACGGCCTGCGCGCCGAGGTCGAGCGGAACCTCACCGAGCTCGGCCTGGAGCGGCTCGACCTGGTCAACCTGCGGCCCGGGGGCATCGACCCGGCGGGCGGCGAGTCGATCGGGGAGCGGTTCGAGGCGTTCGCGGCGTCCGCGAGGAGGGCCTCATCCGGCATCTCGGGCTGAGCCACGTGGACGCGGTGCAGCTCGCCGAGGCGCGGGCGATCGCGCCCGTCGCGGGCGTCCAGAACCGGTTCGACATCACGATGTCGCAGGACGCGGCGATGCTCGCCGAGTGCGAGGCCGCGGGCATCGCGTGCGTCCCGTACTTCCCGCTCGGCGGCTTCGGGATCCCGGACGACGCGCGCGTCGCGGGCATCGCGGAGCGGCACGGCGCGACGCCCGCGCAGGTGCTGCTCGCGGGCCTGCTGGCGCTGTCGCCGGTCATGCTGGCGATCCCCGGCACGGGTTCGCTCGACCACTTGGAGGAGAACGTGGCCGCCGCCGACCTGCGGCTGACCGCCGAGGACCTCGCCGCACTCGCGGGCGAAACGAACGGTTGAGTCGGTCTTGTATCATGTGAGACGTTTTTGTCGCACTTGATACGGGGGTGTCGCGCATGCGGGTGCGCGAACAGATCATCGCGGCGGCGCTGCGCCGGCTGAACGTGAACCCGGCGGCCTCGATGGCCGAGCTGGCCGAGGCCGCCGGGGTCAGCCGGGCCACCCTGCACCGCCATTTCGCCGGACGGGACGAACTCGTCGACGAGATCGGCACCCGGGCGCTGGACCGCTGGGAGGACGCGCTCGACGCCACCGGGGTCGACGCCGCCGCCGCGTCCACGGACCCGGACGTGCACCTGGCGACCGTCCGGGCCCTGCTGGAGGTCTTCGCCCGCCTCGCGCACGAGCACGGCTGGGCGCTCACCTCCGCGGAGGCCGACGCGCGCCGCACCTGCGGGAACGCTCCGACCGGCTGGAGGAGCGCGAGACCGTCCTGTACTCCGCGGCGCAGCGGTCCGGCGTGCTGCGCGCCGACATGCCCGCGCGGTGGATCTCCAACACCGTCTACGGCATGTGCGTCACCGCCCGCGAGAGCCTGCGCCGCGGCGACGTCGCGCCCAACGACGTCGCCCGGCTGATGGCCGAGACGTTCCTGGCCGGGACGGGGGCGCGGCCGTGACCTCGAAGAACCCCGGCACCGTGACCGCGCCCGACCCGCGCCGCTGGGCGGGCCTCGCGGTCCTGTCGGCGAGCCTGCTGCTCGTCGTCATGGACATCACCATCCTGAACGTGGCGCTCCCGGCGATCTCCGCCGACCTGCGGCCGAGCAACGTCGCGCTGCTGTGGATGGTGGACGTCTACGCCCTCGTCGTCGCGGGCCTGCTCGTCACCGTCAGCGCGCTCGGCGACCGGTGGGGCCGCAAGCGGATGCTGATCGCCGGGTTCGCGGTGTTCGGCACCGCCTCGATCCTCGTCGTCTTCGCCGACACGCCCGGCGCGGTGATCGCGGTGCGGGCGCTGCTCGGCGTCGGCGGCGCGATGATCATGCCGTCCACGCTGTCGATGATCCGCACCCTGTTCCCGGACGGCCGCGAGCGCGCCACCGCGCTCGGCGTCTGGGGCGCGATGGCGGCGGTCGGCGCCGCGTTCGGCCCCATCCTCGGCGGGTTCCTGCTGGAGCACTTCTCCTGGCATTCGGCGTTCCTGGTGAACGTGCCGGTGATGGCCGTCGCGATCGTCGCCGGGCTCTTCCTGCTGCCGGAGGCGCGCGACCCGCGCCCCGGGCCCCTCGACTTCCCCGCCGTCGCGCTGTCGATGGCCGGCATGGTCGCGCTCGTCTACGCCATCAAGAGCGCCGGCAAGTACGGCGTCGCCGACCCGGCGGCGCTGCTCCCGGCCGCCGTCGCCGCGGTCGCGCTCGGCTGGTTCGTGCGCCGCAGCCTCCGCCGTCCCGACCCGCTGATCGAGCTGCGGCTGTTCCGGTCGCCGTCCTTCACGGCGGGCGCCGTCACGGCCATGACCACCGAGCTGTCCATGGCGGGCACGATGCTGCTGATGGCCCAGTGGATGCAGCTCGTCCAGGGGTACGGGCCGCTGGAGACGGGCCTGCGGCTGCTGCCGATGGCGCTCGGCGCGATCGTCGCGTCCCCGACCGCGCCCGCGGTCGCCGCGCGCATCGGCGCCCGCACCGTCCTGGCGGCGGCCTCGCGGTCGCCGCGCTCGGCTTCGCCGTCCTCGGCCTGCGCCCGCGCCGCTCTCCTACCCGCCGGTCGCGCTCGCGCTGCTGCTGATCGGGCTGGGCGCGGGCTCCCTCGCGATCGCCTCCGCCGTGATCATGGCGGGCGCGCCGCCCGAGCAGGCGGGCAGCGCGGCGGCCGTCGAGGAGACCAGCTACGACATCGGCGGCACGCTCGGCATCGCGCTGCTCGGCAGCCTCGCCGCCGCCGTCTACCGGGGCGACCTGTCGTACGGCGCGCTGGCCTCGCTGGGCGTCGCCGGCGGCGCCGCCGAGACGGCCCGCGAGTCCCTCACCGGCGCGCTGGACGTCGCGGGCGGCGCCGGCGGCACGCTGGCGGACCTCGCGCGGACGGCGTTCGCCGACTCCCTCGCCGTCACCGGCCTCGCGGGCGCGGTGCTGATGCTGCCGCCGCGCGCTCGTCCATACCTGACCCCCCGCGACATCGACCTGTCGGCGGCCGACCCACCCGGCGGAGCCGGCGGCGGAGCGGACGGCGCCGGTCCGCGGTTCCGGCGCGGCGGCGGACTGACCGGGGTCGGCCGCCCGCCCCGGGCGCCCGCGCCCCGTCCGTGCCCCGTCCGCGTCCGCGGAGGCCGTAGCCTGGAGCGTCACTCGATCAGGAAGGGAGCCAGATGTCGGCGACGCGGCTGCTGGTACTCGGCGGCGTGCGGCGGTCGGGGCGGGCGCACGGCTACACGGTCCGGCGCGATCTGCTGTCGTGGGGATCGGACGAGTGGGCCCACGTGAACCCCGGCTCCATCTACCACGCGCTCAGGCAGCTCGCCAAGGAGGGCCTGCTGCACGCCCATGACGTCGAGGAGAGCGACGCGGGCCCCCCGCACGTGGACTACGAGATCACCGACGCGGGCCGGGAGGAGTTCCTGCGGCTGCTGCGGTGCGCGCTCGGCACGGTCGACGTCCGGCACCCCGAGATGCTGACGGCGGGCCTCGGGTTCCTCACCGAACTGCCGCGCGCCGAGGCGGTCGCGCTGCTGCGGCAGCGGCTGGACGGCCTCGCGACCTGGCGCGCCACGGTGAGCCCCCACCTGGACGAGCTCGGCCCGGGCGACCACATGCGGGAACTGCTCGGCTGGTGGACGCACTCCGCGGACGCCGCGACCGCGTGGACGCACGCCCTGATCGAGCGGCTGGAGGGCGGCGCGTACGTCATGGCGGACGAGGCGGGCGCCGTGCGGGAGACCACCGGCTGAACGGCTCGGCGGCCGATCAGGTGTCGACGAACGTCTGCGGGACGACGACGCGCAGCGCGTTCCCGCGCAGCCGGATCGTCACCGGCGTCCGGCCGCGGATCTCGCCGTCCACGTCGACCCGCAGCGGCGGATCGGTCTCGATCTCGACGCGGTCGGTGGTCAGGAAGGCGTCCTCGGCGAGGGAGCGGCGCGGCCCGGTCAGCACGTGCCGGGCCGTCGCCGACGCCAGCCGCAGCCGCCGCCCGTCGCCCAGCCGGTAGACGGCCAGCAGCCGGTCGTCCGGGCTGGCGTCGCGGGCGATGCGCGTCCCGCTGTGGTGCGCGCCGTTGGCGACGTTCAGCTGGTGCGTCGTCAGCTCGCTGGTCTCGCCGTCGATCGTGATCCGCGCCGTGAACGCCGGATGGCGGGGCAGCAGCCCCACGGCCGTCAGCGCGTACGCGGCCCGTCCGGCGTACCGCTTGAGCAGGTGCGGGACGCTCCCGGCGACGTGCACCGACAGCCCGATGCTGACCATGTTGGCGAAGATGTGCGCGCGGTCGTCGCCGGGGCCCTCGGCGCGCGGATCGTCGGTGCTGTCGAACCAGCCGACGTCCACGTCGCGAGCCTTGCCGCCCGCCGGGCCGCCGATCCGCAGCGTGCGGACGGCGCCCGGCAGGTCGAGCGGCAGCTCCAGGCTGCGCGCGAAGTTGTTCGTGGTGCCGAGCGGCAGGACGCCGAGGGCGATGTCGCGGTGCGCGAGGTTGCCGACCGCCTCCGCGACCGTCCCGTCCCCGCCGCCCACGACGACGAGGTCGGGTTCGAGGGCCAGGACGTCGGCGAACAGCTCCCGCAGCCGCCCGGGGTCGGTCACGGGGAAGACGCGCACGAACTCGATCCCGGCCTCGTCCAGCAGCCGCCGTGCCGTCGCGTACAGCCGGCGGCCCCGCCGGGACCGCGAGTTGATCACCAGCACCGCCCGGCCGCCGGTCCGGATGGCCGACTCCAGTTCGGTCTTGCTCCGCATCTCAGGTGCTCCGCCTCCGGGCCCGATCGCCCATTCCCCTTCGGCGTCACCATACCGGCGACGCGGACCGCGATCCCCGGCCCGATATTTTATAAACCGATTACTCAACGTTGAAACACCGCGGGAAGCGGGGACATTTCAGCTGACGACAGCTGAATTCTGCGGGGTGGCCCATGCGCGGCGCGACGTCCTTCACCGCCCCGGCCGACGACGGCGCCACGGTCGTGGCGGAGCGCCGGCCCCGTCCCCGCGTCCTGGACCTCGCGGTCCGATCCCCCGTCCTGCCGGGCGTCGCGCACGTCCGGCTGCTGCTGCCCGCGGGCTGGTCGCGCGGCGCGTCCCGCACCTGGCCGGCGCTGTGGCTGCTGCACGGCGGGGACGGCCGCGCCGACCACCGGGCGTGGACCGACCACACCGATCTGGAGGACCTCACCGCCGACACCGATGTGATCATCGTCATGCCGGACGGCGGCGGATGCGGCAATTACACCGACTGGTGGAATCGCGGCGACGGCGGCGCCCCGCAGTGGGAGACGTTCCATCTCGCCGAACTCCGGCAGATTCTCGAACGCGGTTACCGCGCGGGCGGCGAGAGCGCCGTCGCGGGCAACGCGATGGGCGGATTCGGCGCGATGTCGTACGCGGCGCGGCACCGCGGCCTGTTCCGCGCCGCCGCATCGTTCAGCGGGCCGCTGCACACCCTGCACGCCGACCCGTCCGCGCTCGACGCCGCCGACCTGATCGAGCTCGGCGTCGCGGTCGCCGAACCGGAGCGGGACTGGACGGACGTGTGGGGCGACCCCGTGCGGCAGCGCGTCGTCTGGCGGCAGCACAACCCGTTCGACCTCGCCGACCGGCTCGCGGGCGTCCGGTTGTACGTCAGCGCGGGCGACGGAACCCCCGGCCCCTTCGACCCGCGCCCGGCGCCCGCGTCCCGCGACCCGATGGAGGCCCTCGCGCACACCGTGGGCCGCCGGTTCGCCGACAAGCTGCGCAAGCTGGGCGTCCCGGTCTCGACGCACTTCTACCGCGGCACCCACACGTGGCCGTACTGGCGCCGCGAACTGCGCGCCGCCCTGCCCGTCCTCCTGGACGAGATCGTTTGAGGGGTCGCTCCGGCCGGGGTCCGGACGTCTCTAGACACGTGGGACGGGGCGATACCGGAACCGGTCGCCCCGCGCCTCGACGCGTCCCCAGCCGAAGTGCGCCGGCATGAGGACGGCGTCGTGCTCGGCGACCCATCGCAGGACGTCTCGCCGTACCCGCGCCGACGCCGCCCGGTCCACGCAGAACCGCGAACAGATCGTCGGGACGGCGAACTGGCGCGGATGGTGGATCAGGTCGCCGGACAGCACCGCGGTGTCCCGTGTTCCGCGGACGACCACGACCGACGATCCGGGCGTGTGCCCGGGAACGGCGCGCACCTCGATCCGTCCGCCGAGCCGGTGCCCGTCGTCCACCGCGTCCAACCGGCCGTGGCCGATCAGCGGACGGACGCTGTCCTCGTACGAGCCGTACAGGAAACCGGGGTCGCGGTCGGCGCCCTCCGCGGCCCAGCGCAGATCGGCGGCCAGCACCTGGTGGCGCGCCCCGGGGAAGACGGGCACCCACGCGCCGCCGTCCCACCGGGTGCACCACCCGACGTGGTCGGCGTGCAGGTGGGTGAGGTGGACGGTACCGACGTCGGCGAGGGCGACCCCGGCCCGTTCGAGGGCCCGGGGGAGGGCGTCGGAGGACCGGTGGTTCCAGCCGGGGCGCGATCTGTTCTTGCCGTCGCCCACGCCCGCGTCGACGAGCACGTTCTCGGTGCCGGTGGTGATCAGGTAGCCGCCGAAGGTCAGGTTCAGTTCGGTCCCCGCGCCGTCGGTGTCGTCGGGCAGCAGATCGGCGGCGGCCAGGGGCATGGCCTCGATGTCCTCCAGCCAGGTCACCGTGATCCCGCCGAGGTCCAGGGCCGGCGCGGCGGTGCTCTCCACGTTCACGGCCGCCATGCTCACAGCTCCCGTGCCGACTGCCGCGCGGCCGCCGGGGCCGCCGCCGGCCCGCTGTCCGGCCCGGACGGCCCGGTCCGCCCCGCCGTCCAGGACCCGGGCACCCGCAGTGCCTTCAGGCAGACGAACGAGATCACGCAGACCCCGACGGTGTACGCGGCGATGGGCATGCCCGAGTCGGTGCGGATGAGCAGCGAGGTGGCGACGATCGGGGCCATTCCCGCTCCGAAGACGTTGGAGACGGCGTAGGAGATGTTGATGGCCGAGTTGCGCACGTCTGCCGGGAAGAGTTCGGCCAGCAGGGTGGCGAGGGTGCCGTAGGCGGCGCTGAAGGGGATCGAGACCAGGATGTACCCGAGCAGCATCAGTACGAAGGAGCCGCTGTCGATCAGCAGCACCCAGGGGAACGCCGCGAGCGCCGTCCCCACCACGCCTCCCGTGAACACCTGCTTGCGGCCCAGGCGGTCCGACAGGGCGCCGAAGTACAGCAGGCACGGCAGGACCACGGCCATGGAGATCAGCGTCAGGACGAGCATGGTGCTGCGGTCGGCGCCGACGTGGTCGGTGCCGTAGCTGAGGCCGAAGACCATCGCGATGTAGAACATCGTCCCCGGCGTGAATCCGGCCGCCGCACACAGCAGGATCGGCTTCCACGAGTGCTTGACGGCCTCCTTGGCGGGTGCCTCGGCGACCTCGCCGTTCCGCTTGACCTCGCTGAACTCGGGGCTCTCGTCCACCCGGATCCGGATGACCAGGCCGGTGGCGACGAGGACGGCGCTCAGCAGGAACGGCACCCGCCAGCCCCATGCCTCCATGGCGTCGGACGGCAGGAGCTCCACCAGCAGGAAGATCAGGTTCGATAGGACCAGGCCCACCGGGACGCCGACCTGCACCCAGCTGCCGAAGAAGCCGCGGCGCGCGGGATCGGAGTGTTCCACGGCCATCAGGACCGCGCCCCCGTACTCTCCGCCGAGTGCGAGCCCCTGCACGAACCGCACGGTCACCAGCAGGATCGGCGCCCACACCCCGATCTGCGCGTAGGTCGGCAGGAGCCCGATGACGAACGTGCAGAGGCCCATCATCGTCAGCGTGACGACGAGGATGGACTTGCGTCCGAGCCGGTCGCCGAAGTGTCCGAACAGCACACCGCCGATGGGGCGCGCCACGAATCCGACCACGAACGTGGAGAACGCCATCAGCGTGCCGACCAGCGGGTCGAAGTCCGGGAAGAAGTGCTTGCCGAACACCAGCGCGGCGGCGGTGCTGTAGATGAAGAAGTCGTACCACTCGATGGCGGTGCCGGCGAAACTCGCCGCCACCGCACGGTTCCGCGGCCTGGTGTCGGTGATCACGTGAAGCTCACTCAACAGTTCGGGATGTCCGAAACAGTAGGTGAAGGGGG
This sequence comes from Actinomadura sp. CNU-125, assembly GCF_001942465.1. Taxonomy (GTDB): domain Bacteria; phylum Actinomycetota; class Actinomycetes; order Streptosporangiales; family Streptosporangiaceae; genus Spirillospora. The sequence goes on along the minus strand of NZ_MKJY01000049.1, from coordinate 9,165 downwards.
CATATTGAACTAATATCGTTCGTCTCGTTGGCTATGCTCAGATGGATATAGCGGCGTGGGCGTCACCGGTGCGGGTGGGCGTCACCGGTACGGGCGGGCGTCGTCGACGGTCCGGGTGTGCCGACGGCGTGAACGGCATGCCGGTTCCGCCCGTCCTCCTCGACGGGATCGGGTGACCTCCGGCTAGAGTTCGGGCGTGACCGAATCGCGTTCTGGGCCGCGTTCGGACGCCGGGATCGCCGGCTTCTGGCGCGAGCTGGGCCTTCCCGGGCTGATCGACGTCCACACCCACTTCATGCCGCCGCGCCTGATGAGCGCCGTGTGGGACTACTTCGACGAGGCGGGGCCGCTGATCGGCACCGAGTGGCCGATCCGGTACCGGCACTCCGAGGACGAACGGGTCGCGTTCCTGCGCGACCACGGCGTCCGCGCGTTCACGTCGCTTTTGTACCCGCACCGTCCGGGCATGGCCGAGTCGCTGAACGAGTGGGCCGCCGGGTTCGCCGCACGCATCCCCGAATGCGTGCAGACCGGAACGTTCTACCCCGAACCGAACGCCGTCGAGTACGTCCGGCGCGCCATCGACTCCGGCACCCGCGTGTTCAAGGTCCACCTTCAGGTCGGCGGGTTCGACCCGCGCGTGCCCGAACTCGACGACGTGTGGGGCGCCTCGCCGACGCGGGCGTCGTCGCGCTCGTCCACGCCGGATCGGGCCCGGTCGCCAACGGCTTCACGGGCCCGGGCCCGGTTCGGCGACGTCCTCGCCCGGCACCCCCGCCTGACCACGATCGTCGCCCACATGGGCGCCCCCGAATGCGACGGCTTCATCGTGCTCGCCGACCGGTACGACGGCGTCCACCTCGACACCACGATGGTGTTCACCGACTTCGGCCTCTCGGAGTTCCCGGCCGCCCTCATGCCCCGCCTGCGCGAGCTCGGCCTCGCCGGACGCGTCCTGTTCGGCACCGACTTCCCGAACATCCCCTACGAGTACGCCCACCAGCTGGAGGGCCTCGCCCGCCTCGGCCTCGGCGACGACTGGCTCCGCGCCGTCTGCTGGGACGGCCCCGCGAAGCTCCTCGGCGTCCAGGCGCCCGCCTAGGTCAGTGGTCGCAGGGGGCCGACCCGGCGTGCCGGTGCGGGCCCGGCGAGTCCGACACGTGCCGCGGCCCGTGCGAGTCGTCGCAGTGGACGCCGTAGGCGGACGCGGCCACGTGATCGACCTCCAGCGTCGTGTGCGTGATCCCGTACCAGGCCCGCAGCACTTCCTGCAGGTCGCGCCGGACCGCGTGGCAGTCGCCGCCCGAGTCGACGAGCACGTGCGCCGACAGCGCCGGATAGCCCGAGCTGACCTCCCACACGTGCAGGTCGTGGACCTCCTCCACGCAGGGCCGCCGCGCCAGCCGGGCGCCCAGCTCGGACGGGTCGACGCCCGCGGGCGCGGCCTCCATCAGCACCCGGCCCGCGTCCCGCAGCAGCCCGTACCCCGCCTTGAGCATCAGCGCCGCGACGACCAGCGACGCGATCGCGTCCGCCCGCGCGAACCCGGCCGTCCACACCAGCAGGCCCGCGATCGCGGTGGCGATGAACGCGAACAGGTCGTTCAGGATGTGCTGGAACGCTCCCTCGACGTTCAGGCTGCTCCGGTTCGCCTTGCTGATCAGCCACGTCGCGACGAGATTGATCCCGACCCCGGCGAGCGCCGTGAAGAACACGAACTTCCCGTCGACGTCCGGCGGATCGATCAGCCGGTGCACGCCCTCGTAGACGAAGTACACCGTGAGCAGGATCAGCGTCAGCCCGTTGAGCTGCGCCGACAGGATCTCCGACCGGCGCAGCCCGTAGGTGTAGCCGCCCTTCGGCGGCCGGGCCGCGATCCGCATCGCGACGAGCGCGAGGGCGATCGCGAACGCGTCCGTCATCATGTGCGCCGCGTCGGTCATCAGCGCCAGCGACCCGGCGAGGAAGCCGATGACCACCTCGACCGACATGTACGCCACGATCAGGACGAGCGCCCCGCCGAGCAGCCGCCGGTCCGCGCTCGCGGAGATCTCGTGCCCGTGCCCGTGGCCGTGTTCCGCCGTCATCCGTCCTCCCCGACGTGCGCGAGCGCGAGGTCGAGCAGCATCCGCACGTGCGAGTCGTCCAGGCGGTAGTACGCCATCCGCCCGGCCCGCCGCACCTGGACGACCCGGCTCGCGCGCAGCAGCCGCAGCGCGTGCGACACCGCCGACTCCGAGTTCCCGCAGGACGCCGCGATGTCGCACACGCACATCTCGCCGCCCTCCAGCAGCGCCGTGAGCACCCGCAGCCGTCCCGGGTCCGACAGCAGCCCGAACACCTGCGCGAGTTCACCGATCGTGGGGCCGTCCGGAAGGGCGCCCTTGACCAGGGCGACCTTCTCCGGATCGACGACCCGGACGGCGCATTCCTCGGCCGCGACATCTGAAGGAGTGCTCATATGAGCAAATATAGCGCAGAGGGTCCGGCAGGTCACCCTTCGGTGCGGTTCGGCAGCTCCCGCCCCTCGACGGCGGCGGCCATGACCTCGGGAAACGCGTCCGGGGTGCACGCGAACGCGGGCACCCCGAGCGCCGCCAGCGCCGCCGCGTTCGCGTGATCGTGCGCGGGCGTCCCGTCGTCGGACAGCGCGAGCAGCACCACCACCCGCACCCCGGACGCCGTCAGCGCCGCCGCCCGCCGCACCAGCTCGTCCCGCGAACCCCCCTCGAACAGGTCGCTGATCAGCACCAGCACCGTCGCCGACGGCCGGGTGATCGACCCCGCGCAGTACGCGAGCGCCCGGCCGATGTCGGTGCCGCCGCCGAGCTGCGTCCCGAACAGGACGTCCACCGGATCGTCCAGCCGGTCCGTCAGATCCACCACCGCGGTGTCGAACGCCACCAGCGACGTCCGCAGCGACCGCAGCGACGCGAGCGCCGCGCCGAACACCCCCGCGAACACCACCGACGCCGCCATCGAACCGCTCTGGTCGACGCACAGCACCACGTCCCGCAGCGCGGCCCGTCCCCGCCCGTGCCCGACGAGCCGCTCCGGCACGAGCGTCCCCTGCTCGGGCAGGTAGTGCCGCAGGTTCGCGCGGACCGTCCGGTCCCAGTCCACGTCGGCGGCCCGCGCCGGACGGGCGGTGCGCGCGGACCGGTCGAGGGCCGCGCCGACCGCCGACCGGGTCCGCTGCGCGAACGCCGCTCCAGGTCGTCCGCCACCCGCCGCACCACGGCCCGCGCCGACTCCCGCGCCCGGTCCGGCAGCACGGTGTTCAACGCCAGCAGCGTCCCCACGAGATGCACGTCCGGCTCGACCGCGTCCAGCATCTCCGGCTCCAGCAGCAGCCGCGCCAGGTCGAGCCGTTCGATCGCGTCCCGCTGCATGATCTGCACGACCGTCGAGGGGAAGCAGGCCCGGACGTCGCCCAGCCACCGCGCCACCGACGGCGCCGAGTCCCCGAGCCCGGCGCCGCGCCGCCCGCCGCGCCCGCCGCTCCCCGGAGTCGCCCCCGTACAGCCGCTCCAGCGCCCCGTCCATCCGCGCGTCGTCCCCGGCCAGGACCGCGCCCGTCCCGTCCGCGTCCCCGCCCCCGAGCACCAGCCGCCACCCGCCGCACCCGCTCGTCGGTCTCGCCGGTCACGCGTCCTCCCGCCAGTCCGCCCCGTCCACCGCCATGGGCCCGGGGATGCCCCGCTCGCGACCGTCCACGAGGGCGAGGCTCCCGCGGTGCGAGTCGGTCGGGGTGAGAGGGGTGCGTCCGGGGAGGTTTCGGACGGGTGCGGCGATGCGGCTCGTCCGATTTGGCCGGTCGGCTGGTGTGCCGGTCGTGGTGGAGGGGGCTCGGCCCCAGCGGTTCGGGACGGTCGCGGCGGCGAGGCTCGCGCGGGGCGGGCGGTCGGGGAGTGTGTCGGTCATGTGCGCGGCTCCCATCCCAGGATGGTGCGGACGGTCGTGGCGGCGGCTTCCGCTCGTGCGGCGTCGATCTCCGGGGCGGACGTGTCGGGGCGGTCCGGGCGCGGGTCGTGCAGGCGGCGGGCGCGGTCGCGATCGAGGGCACGTTCGGCGGCGGAGAACGTGCCGAAGGTGCGGCGCAGCAGCGGCAGGACGTCGGTGAACGCGGCGGCGGGCAGGTCGGCGAGCCACCCGTCGACGAGCCGGAGGAGCGGCTCGTCGTGCATGAGGATCAATCCGCCGCCGGACAGTTCGCCGCCCGACAGGAACCCCTCGATCCACGCGGCGGCGCGGGCCGGGGGGACGCCCGCGGAGACCGCGCGGGCCAGCCGGGCGGGGGCGTCGTCGAGGCGGCCCGCGTCCAGCAGCAGGCGGGTGACGCGGCCCTCGACCAGGCCGTGCAGCGCCGGGGCGGGCGACGAGGCGGTCCAGGGCGCGGCGCCAGCGGTCGAGGCACGCGTCGTCGGCGAGCAGCGCGAGGGCGCCGTGGACGGCGTCGACGCGGTCGAGCGCGCGCGGCGGCGTCCTCGTCGAGCCCGGACACGGCGGGCGCGAGACCCACGCAGATCCGCACGACCAGACCGTCCACGACGGCGGCGAGGCGGTCGCGGGACGTGCCGCGCACGTCCCCGTACCGCAGGGTGCGGACGAGCGCGGGCAGCGCCGCCATCAGATGCGGGGCGCCCGCGTCGACGGCGGCGCGGTCGGCGAGCGCCCGCAGCACGGCGGGCAGCGCCTCCCCGAGGTCGGCGAGCAGGCAGCGTTCGGCGAGGTCGGTGAGTTCGGCGAGGTCGGCCGCGTCCGCCGCGAGGACCTCGGCGCGGACGGTCGCGGCGCCGCGCACGCTCGTCCCGAAGGCGCCCGCCTCGATCAGCGCGACGTCGAGTTCGGGCCGCCACGCGAGCGTCCACGTCTCCCGGAACGTCCCGGTCGACCGGCCCCCGGCGGGCACGCCCCACCCGACGTCGAGCAGGCGCAGCCGGTGCAGGAGCCGGCTCCGGTCGAGGTCGAAGGGGCGGCGCAGGTCCAGGTCGCGGTCGCGGGGCCGGGGGGACGGCTTGAGCCGGAGCCGGCGCTGCTGCGCGTGCAGGTCGCGCTGCAGCGGGACCATCGGTGTGCGGGGCGGCACGGCGCCGAGCGCTCGCCGACGTTCAGCCGGTCCCGCAGCAGGTCGACGCGGGGTTGGGCGCCCTCGCACAGCACCGCCCGCGCCGCCTCGGTGACCTCGTCGAGGCCCGGCAGCGGCCGTCCGCGCAGCGCGGCGAGCGACCCGGCGAGCCGCACCGCCTCGATCACCTGGCCGGGGGAGACGTGCAGGTCCTCGCCGCGCAGCACGCGCGCGGCCCCGGCGAGCCAGCGTTCGACCGGACGGTCCGGCGCGGTGTACAGGTGGTGGTACCAGCCGGGGGACGCGACGCCCGCGCCGTAGCGGGAGCGCGCGGCGAGCCGCCCGTGCGTCCACGGCACCCACGTCATCGCGACGCGGACCCGGTCCAGGCCGCGCAGCGTCCGGTCGTCGCGGGCGGCGGGGACGTCGGCGCGGACGGCCGGGGCGTGCCACGCGCCGCACACCACCGCGACCCGCTCGTGCCCGTCCTTGAGGGCGCGCCGCACCGTCCGCCGCATGTACGCCTCGCGCCGCTCCTCCGCGGCGGCCGGTTCCCCCGCGCGTTCCCGCAGTTCGGCCATCGCCTCCAGGATCGCCGGGAACGGGGACGGGCCGCCCTCGCGGTGCTCCACCACGTCGTCCCACCAGCGTTCGGCGTCCGCGTGCCCGGCGGCGCGCGCGAGCTCGGCGAGCGGATCGACCCGCACGTCCCGTCCGTCCGGTTCGTCCGGCGGCGCGGCGAAGGTGACGGCGGCGGGCAGGTCGCAGAACCGGACGGTCACGCCCGCGCCGACCCCGTACCGGATCGCCTGCCACTCGGGGCTGAACTCCGCGAACGGCCAGAACGCCGACCGGCGGTCCGCGCCGGACGGATCGCCCGGCGAGTAGGCGAGCAGCGCGACCGGCGGGACCATCTCGGGGTCGCCCGCCAGCCCGACGAGCGCGTCCGCCTCCGGCGGCCCCTCGACCAGCACCGCGTCCGGCTTGAACTCCTCCACGCCGCACGCAGCGCGCGCGCCGAGCCGGGACCGTGATGCCGCACGCCGAACACCTCGACCGTCAAGACACCTCCCGGCACGCCCGGTAGAAGTCGTCCCAGCCGGGACGGTCGCGCACGACGGTCTCCAGGTACTCCTGCCAGGCGACGCGGTCGGACGCAGGGTCCTGGACGACCGCGCCGACGAGCCCGCCCGCGACGTCCGCCGCCCGCAGCACCCCGTCCCCGAAGTGCGCCGCGAGCGCCAGCCCGCCCGTCACGACCGAGATCGCCTCGGCCGTCCCGAGGGTTCCGCCGGGGGACTTCAGCCGGGTGCGGCCGTCGCCGGTCAGCCCCGACCGCAGCTCCCGGAACACCGTCACGACCCGCCGGATCTCCGCCAGCCCCGCCGGGGCCTCCGGCAGCTCCAGCCCCGCGCCGATCTGCGCGACCCGCCGCGCGACGATCTCGACCTCGTCCTCGATCGTGTCCGGCAGCGGCAGCACGACCGTGTTGAACCGGCGGCGCAGCGCGCTGGACGGCTCGTGCACCCCCCGGTCGCGGTCGTTCGCCGTCGCGATCACCGTGAACCCCCGGCGGGCCTGCACCTCCGTGCCGAGCTCGGGGACCGGCAGCGCCTTTTCCGACAGGATCGTGATCAGCGCGTCCTGGACGTCGCCGGGCATCCGGGTCAGCTCCTCGATCCGCGCGACCGCCCCCCGCCGCATCGCCCGCAGCACCGGGCTCTCCACCAGCGCCCGCTCCGACGGCCCCTCCGCCAGCAGCCGCGCGTAGTTCCACCCGTACCGGACGGCCTCCTCGGGCGTGCCCGCCGTGCCCTGCACCAGCAGCGTCGAGTCGCCGCTGACCGCCGCCGCCAGATGCTCCGACATCCACGTCTTCGCGGTTCCCGGCACGCCGAGGAGCAGCAGCGCCCGGTCGGTCGCCAGCGTCGCCACCGCGACCTCGACGAGCCGCCGCGGCCCCACGTACTTCGGGACGATCGACGTCCCGTCGGGGAGGTCGCCGCCGAGCAGGTACACCGTGACGGCCTGCGGCGACAGCCGCCAGCCGGGCGGGCGCGGCCGGTCGTCGAGCGCGGCGAGCCGCGCCAGCTCCGCCGCGTGCTCCTGCTCCGCGTGCGGGCGCAGGACACCGTCGCGTCCGTCGGGGGGAGTGGTCAACTCAGCTCCTTCACCATCTCGTCGCGGAACCGCAGCGTGTCGATGAGGTCGGTGAGCGGGCGCGGCGGCGGACGCACCGGGTGCTCGGCCAGCCGCGCCGCGGCGGCGGGTCGAGCCGCAGGTCGGCGACCCGGCACAGCTGCGTCAGCAGGTGCTCGGCGGAGCGCGCGGGGCGTCCCGCCGAACCCGTCAGGATCGCCGTGACGGCGTCGGCGAGCCGGCCCAGACCACGGGCCCGGCACCCGCTCCAGCAGCCGGAGCAGCTCCGCCCGGTCCCGCACCCACCGGACGAGCCCGGCCGCCGCAGCGTCCCGCTCGTCCGCGGGCAGGACGCCCAGCAGATCGGCGAGCGCCTCCGGTTCGCCGACGGCCGCACCGGCGCCGAGCAGCGCGCGCGCCCATTCGACGTCCCGCTGGTTCAGCGCCGCGCGTGCCCACCCGATGTGCAGGTCGCGGGCGCGCCCGGCACCGGCAGCCGCACGATCGCGGCGGGCGGCAGCCCGAACAGCGACGTCCATGCGGTCAGCGGCGTCCGCGCGAGGATCTCGCGCAGCCACGCGCCCCGCGTCCCCACCGGCCCGCTCCCGGGCCGCGGCGCGAACGACCCGCCGGGATGGAACGGCACCCCGTCCCGCGCGAGCCCCGCGTCATGCTCCTCCGGCGCCCCCACCCAGATCCAAGCGGCCCTCGGCCCGTCCGGACCGCCGTCCGAGGCGGCCGGCCCGGACACGTTCGTCCCGGTTGTCGGCGTGTTCACCCGGCCGTCCGAGTTCCCGTTCCGGATGTGTCCGTCCCGAGTGGTGGCGCGTCCCCCCGTCCGGTTGCGGTTTCCGTTCCGGACACGCCTTTTCCCGGCGGTGACGTGCCCGGTCGGCCGTCCGAGATGCGTGTTTCCGGGGCGTGCGTCCCCGGCGGCGCGTCCGGCCGGTCCGGCCGGGTTCCGGCCCCCGGCATGGGGTCGGTCCGGGGGGTCACGCAGGCGCGCGCGCGTTCGGCCATTCGTTCGCCGTAGGCGGTGCCGGGCAGCCGGGCCAGCAGATCGGCGGCCAGTTGCCGGACGTCCTTGCCGCGGTCGTCCAGCGCGGCTTCGAGGAACGGTTCGTCGTCCAGGGAGAGACCCCACGCGAACGTGCCGAGGAACGCGGCGCGGTCGGGGGCGGGTTCGCGGTCCCACGACTCGCGGAGCAGGGCCCGCGCGGCGGCCGGATCGGTGCCGCGCAGCCTCGACAGGTAGGCGGCGCGGCGGTGCCGGGTGCCGCTCCGCCACGCGGCCCGCGCCCGCCGGGACGTCGCCCGTCCGGACCGGCCCGGACCCGACCAGGTAGGCCCAGCCGGTGTTCTGCAGCGCCAGCCACATGCCGCGCCGCCCGGCCGCCCGCGCGATCGACGGCCGCAGCATCCATCGCGCGGCCCCGCTCCAGCAGCGCGGGCAGCAGCCGCGCGGGCACCCGCAGGCCCCGGTCCGCCGCCGCGTCCAGCCATTCGGGCAGCACCCGGATCTGCTCCCCGGCCAGGACGCGCGCGAGCCGCGCCGCCGCCGCGTCCGGCACCGGCGGGTCGTGCTCGACGGGCGCGGGGGCGACCATCTCCAGCCCGCCGGAGCGGACCGGGACGAACCCGGCGCGGCCCCGGATGGTCAGCAGTGCGGCCTGGTCGAGCAGCGCGCCGCCGCGTCGTCCCCGCCCGGTTCCCCGTCGAGGACGGGCGGGTCGCGGCGTTCGGTGCCGAGCAGCGCCGCCGTCACGTGTTCGTCCCACGCGCTCACCGCGCCCCCCTCACAGCGCCCCCTCACAGCGGCCCCCTCACAGCGGCCCCCTCACAGCGGCACCGCGCCTTCGGTGTCGTGCCAGACGGCGAGGGGGCGAGCCCGCGCGGCGTCCACTCGCCCGCGAGCGCGACCCGCTCGGCGCCCGCGACCGCAGCAGCGCCGACACGAT
>NZ_MKJY01000048.1 GCF_001942465.1 Actinomadura sp. CNU-125 | reverse complement strand
ACGGGACGCCGCAACGTCGTGAACGCGCATGTGAGGGGCGCGAATTGCGCACATCGGAGTAAGTCAGCACTTATTTGACTTACCGTCAACAAACCCGGCCCCCGCCGTGTACCGGGCGGAGGACATGCGGCTAGATTGCTGCTGACCGGCGAGTAACACCGTCCGCCGCAACCGCCGCGTCCGCGGCAGCAAGGGACGCCGGTTCGCCGACCGGCCGCTCGAGACAGGAGACCCGCACATGCCCGAGGCAGTCATCGTCGCGACCGCTCGCTCGCCGATCGGCCGCGCCTTCAAGGGATCGCTGAAGGACGTCCGGTCCGACGACCTCACCGCCCAGATGATCACCGCCGCGATGGCCAAGGTCCCGCAGCTGCAGCCGTCCCAGGTCGACGACCTGCTGCTCGGCTGCGGCCTGCCCGGCGGCGAGCAGGGCTACAACATGGCCCGCGTGGTGTCGGTGCTGCTGGGCTGGGACGACGTCCCCGGCGCCACGATCACCCGGTACTGCTCGTCCTCGCTGCAGACGACCCGGATGGCGCTGCACGCGATCAAGGCGGGCGAGGCCGACGTCATCGTCTCGGCGGGCGTCGAGACCGTCAGCCGCTTCGCCAACGGCAGCAGCGACGGGATGCCCAACACCAAGAACCCCAAGTTCGCCGACGCGCAGGCGCGCGTCGCCAAGGCCGCCGAGGGCGGCGCCGGGGTGTGGCACGACCCGCGCGAGGACGGGCAGATCCCCGAGGTCTACATCGCGATGGGGCAGACGGCCGAGAACGTCGCCTCGATGCGCGGCATCACCCGGCAGGCGCAGGACGAGTTCGGCGTCCGCTCGCAGAACCTCGCCGAGAAGGCCATCGCCAACGGCTTCTGGGAGAAGGACATCACCCCGGTGACCCTCCCGGACGGCACCGTCGTCGCCAAGGACGACGGCCCCCGCGCGGGCACCACCTACGAGAAGGTGTCGCAGCTCAAGCCGTCCTTCCGCCCGGACGGGACGGTCACCGCGGCCAACTGCTGCCCGCTGAACGACGGCGCCGCCGCCGTCGTGATCATGAGCGACACCAAGGCCGCCGAGCTGGGCATCACCCCGCTCGCGCGGATCGTGTCGACCGGTGTCACCGGCCTGTCCCCCGAGATCATGGGCCTCGGCCCGGTGGGCGCGTCCCGCCGAGCCCTCGCCAAGGCCGGGATGACGATCGACGACATCGACCTCGTGGAGATCAACGAGGCGTTCGCCGCGCAGGTGCTGCCGTCCGCCGAGGACCTCGGCATCGACATCGACAAGCTGAACGTCAACGGCGGCGCGATCGCGGTCGGCCACCCGTTCGGCATGACCGGCGCCCGCATCACCTCCACACTGCTGAACGGCCTGAAGTTCCACGACAAGCAGTTCGGCCTGGAGACGATGTGCGTCGGCGGCGGCCAGGGCATGGCGATGGTGCTCGAACGCCTGTCCTGACGCCCCGTGGGGCCCGGGAGCCTCGCGGCGTCCCGCGAATCGTCCGAACGGCCCGTGCGGCGGGCGCTCCGGCGCCCTCCGCGCGGGCCGTCCGCGCGTTCACCCGCAGGTCATCGTCATGAATGATCTACGTTACGCAACGGATAGGGCCCCGTTAGGGTCTTGTCACATCCGGGTGCGTGTTGCACAGTGCCAGGAAGAGCCCCGCGACCTGGAGGTGCACATTGTCACTGAACCACTCGCCGGAGACGCACAGCAAGCTCATCGCCCGCATCCCGCAAGTCACCGGTCGTGATATTCCCGAGTGGTTCACCGCCATCGAGAACGGTCCGTCGTTCTCCCGCTGCGAGGAACGCAGCAGCTGGCTGGCCGAGGAGCACAACCTCACCCACGGCTACGCCGCCGCGCTCGTGCGCGAGCACGAGCGCACCCGCCGCGCCCGCCACTACTGAGGAGGCCGGCGCTTACCGAACCCGGCGGGATCCCGCCACGGAACATCCCCGCAGGCGCGGCGCCCGAGCAGTCACGCCCCCGGCGCAGAGATCCCGCTCGAATCAGCCCCTCACCGCAACGGCGAGGGGCTGATTCTTGCGACGGACGGACCGTGGACGGCCGACCCGACGGCCGTGGGGGCGCGCGTCAGTCGCGAGCGGCGTAGAAGTACGACAGCAGCCGCAGGATCTCCAGGTAGATCCACACGAGGCTCAGCACGAGGCCGAACGCGCAGTACCAGGCGAACTTCTCCGGCGCACCGGCCCGGACGCCCTGCTCGACGGAGTCGAAGTCGAGCAGCAGGAAGAAGCAGCCCAGCAGGATCGCGGCGACGCTGAACACGTACGCGAGCGGGTTGTCGGGGTCGCGGATGCCGATGCCGCCGTCGCCGCCGAAGGCGTACACCACGAGGTTGATCAGCATCAGCCCGACGAGGGCCGCGCCCGCCGCGATGACGAACTTCACGAACTTCGGCGTGACCCGGACGATCCGCAGCGCGTAGGCGGCGAGCGTCGCGGCGAACGCGAGCGCCGTCCCCACCACGGCCTGCAGCACCACGCCGTGGTACACGTCGTTGTAGGCGTGGCTGATGATCCCGACGGCGACGCCGTAGACCGCGGCGAACGCCAGCACGAGCGGCGCGTTGGCCTTGCGGCCGAACGTGATGAACGCCCACACCCCGATCATCGCGAGGAGGGCGACGACCATCACCGGCAGGGCCAGGTCGACCGGCACCAGCGCCCAGGCCAGCGCTCCCGTGACGATCAGGGTGATCAGGGTCATGAACCCGCGGACGACGACGTCGTCGAGGGTCATCGGACGGGCGGCCGGCGGGGCCCCGGGCGGCGCCTGCACGCCGGGCCCGGCGGCGCCGTGACCGGCGGCGGGCCCGGGCGCCCCGTATTCCTGCCGCATGCCCGGCGCACCGGCGCCGTGGTACCCGGGCGCGCCGGTAGGCGGCGCGCGCCCGCGCGTTGCCGGAAGGAACGGCCCCGGAACGCCGGGTTCCTGCTCTCCATTCGGAGCCTCCACATTGATCGGACCGATCTTCGGTCCCTACGTGGGTACCCACCGTACCCGGGCTGATCACGTGCCGGACGGGAACGGACCGGCGCCCTTATCGGACGCCGGTCCGGCGGCGGATGCCCCTGGTCGGATTCGAACCGACACGAAAGCCCTTTTAAAGAGCCCGCCTCTGCCATTGGGCTACAGGGGCGGCGTAATCATACCGGGAGTGCATGAGCCGCCCGCTGGAAAACAATCCGAACGGCGCGTTCCGGCCACCCCGCTTTCCCGCGCTCAAGGGACGGACGGCTCAGTGCGGGGCGGGCACGTCCTGCAGGCGCCCGGCGGCCAGCTCGAACTCCTCGTGCGGCCGTTCCAGTTCGCCGAGGGAGACCAGTTCGCGGCGGAAGAACATGGCGAGCGTCCAGTCGGCGGTGATGCGGGCCTTGCGGTTCACGGTCGGCATCCGCGACAGATGGTAGGTGCGGTGCATCAGCCACGCGGGCCAGCCGCGCAGCTTCATCCCGTACACGTTGGCGACGCCCTTGTGCAGGCCGAGACTGGCCACCGACCCCACGTAGGCGTGCCGGTAGGGCTTGCGGGGGCGGCCGCGCATGTCCGCGACGATGTTGTCGGCGAGCCGCTTGGCCTGCCGGACGGCGTGCTGCGCGTTCGGCGCCGTGAACTCGCCGGTGTCGGTCAGGTCCGGGACGGCCGCGTTGTCGCCCGCGGTGTAGGCGTGCTCGGCGCCGTCCACGGTCAGCTCGGCGGTGGCCTTCACCCGGCCCCGCTCGTCGATCGGCAGGTCGCTGTCCTTCACGACCGGGTGCGGCTTCACGCCCGCCGTCCACACCAGCGTCCCGGCCTCGAACTCCGTGCCGTCGCTCAGCACGATGTGCCGTCCCCGCGCGGACTTCAGCAGCGTGTTCAGCTTCACCTCGATGCCGCGGGCGCGCAGCGCGTCCGCCGTCCAGCGGCCCATCTCGGGCCCGACCTCGGGCAGGATCCGGTCGGTGGCCTCCACCATCGTCCAGCGCATCTCGGCGGGATCGATGTGCGGGTACCAGCGGCACGCGGTGCGGGCCATGTCCTCCAGCTCCGCCATCGCCTCCACGCCCGCGAACCCGGCGCCGACGAACACGAACGTCAGCGCGCGCCGCCGCACCGCCTCGTCGTCCGGGTTGGACTCGGCGATGTCGAGCTGGTGGATGACGTGGTTGCGCAGGAAGATGGCCTCTTCGATCGTCTTGAACCCGATGCCGCACTCGGCGAGGCCGGGGATCGGCAGCGTCTTGGAGATCGACCCGAGGGCGAGGACGATCCGGTCGTAGTACACGTTCCGCTCGGGGACGCCCGACGTGGTCGTCCCGGCCGGGCGGACGGTCACCCTCCGCTGCGCGTGGTCGATCCTCGTCACGTACCCGTTGACGACGCGGCAGCGCGGCAGCACCCGCCTCAGGGGGGCCACGACGTGCCGGGGCTCCAGGTTCCCGGCCGCGGCCTCGGGCAGGAACGGCTGGTACGTCATGTACGACTGCGGGTCGATGACGGTGATCGCGACCTCGCCGCGGAGCAGCTCGCCGCGCAGCCTGCGCTGCAGCCGGAGCGCGGTGTACATGCCGACGTACCCGCCGCCGACGATCAGGATGTGCTTCGCGGAATCCGCGGTGCGCTGGGAAGACATACCGGGCCGGTACCCGCATTCGGCGCCGTCTCACGCAATCTCCGGCTATTGCGAACTTCCGGGCTCCTTCGCCTATCTAAGTATATGTACCGACCGAAAAGACCGTGCGAGGGGGAACGCACCAATGCCACGCTTCTTCTGGGGGACGCTCGCCGCCGCCGCGATCGCGACCGGCGCCGCGGGCTGCGGATCGACGTCCGACGCCGGGACGGCGTCCGCGGACGGCGGCACGTCCGCACAGGCGTCCGCGAGCGCGAACGAGAGCACGTCCCAGGGCGAAGGCTCCGGTGAGGGCGCCGCTGAGGGCGCCGGCGAAAGCTCGCCCGGCGGAACGTCCGGTTCGCCGGGTTCCGGCGGGTCGGAGGGATCCGGCGGCGCGGCGCCCTGCACCAGTTCGATGCTCAGCGCGACACTGACCGACCTGGGCGCGGGCGCCGGGCAGCGGTACGCGACGCTCGTCATCAGCAACAGGTCCGGCGACCCGTGCACCACGGGCGGCTGGGCCGGTCTCCAGCAGGTCAGGGGGAACGAGACGATCCCGACGAGGACGGTCCGCCGGGGCGACGCCGAGACGATCACGATCCCGCCGAAGACCAGCGCCTACGAACGGCTGCACTGGGCGGCGGTCCCCGCCGACGACGAGACCGGCTCCGGCGGCTGCGAGCCCGTCCCCACGGAACTGAAGGTGATCCCGCCGAACCAGACGTCCCAGATCACCGCGACCTGGGACGGTGGGCCGGTCTGCCAGCACGGCGAAATCGAGCTCGAACCGCTCACCCTGACCGAACCCGCCTGACCAGGACGCGGGGGGGCGGCCCGCGAACGGGCCTCCCCCGCTACTCGTAGTCGCGGGCCCGCACGAACACGGCGTCCAGCATCTCCTCCGTGACGCGCCCCGTGAACGTGTTCTGCTGGCTCGGGTGGTAGCAGCCCAGCATCAGCACGGGGTCCGCGCGGGGGCCACCGGACGGCGGCGGCAGCTCGATCTCCGCGCCGTGCCCGAACTTCGGGCGCGGGCGCGGCAGCCCGTACCCGGCCTGCTTCAGCGCGGGCCACACGCCCTGCCAGGCGAACCCGCCCAGGCACACGATGCACCGGACGGACGCCGCGACGTCCTCGACCTCGCGGGCGAGCCACGGCGCGCACGTCGTTCGTTCCAGCGGCGTCGGCTTGTTGTCGGGCGGCGCGCAGCGGACGGTCGCCGCCACCCGCGCGCCGATCAGCCGCTGCCCGTCCCCCGCGCGCACGCTCGTCGGCAGCGCCGCCAGCCCGACCCGGTGCAGGGACGCGAACAGCCAGTCGCCCGACCGGTCCCCGGTGAAGATCCGGCCGGTGCGGTTGCCGCCGTGCGCGGCCGGGGCCAGCCCGACGATCAGGACGCGCGGCTCCGGGTCGCCCCACCCGGCCACCGGCCGCCCCCAGTACTCCTCGTCGGCGAACGCGCGGCGGCGCTGCACCGCGACCCGCTCGCGCCACTCCACCAGCCGCTCGCAGGCGCGGCACACCGACTGCCGCGCGCACAGCTCGTCCAGCCCGGGGGCACCGGCCGCCAGCTCGATCACCTCGCCCGCGCCGTGCGCGACGGGCGTGTCCGGGGACGCGGGGTCCTCGGGCCATCCGGAACCGGGCGGGACGAACGGGGCGTTTGCGGTCGGCATGCTCCGATCCTCGCATGCCCGCGCGGGCCGGTTCCGGCGCCGTCCGACCGGCCGGTTCGCAACATTGCCCGCCGAACCGGTGGCCGCATCGGTACGATGCGTTCGCCGATCGGGGAGAACGGGCGCGTTGCCGCCTTTTCGCGAACGGAGTCTGCATTGTCGCAACCCGGCTGGTATCCCGACCCCTACGGGACCGGCAATCTGCGCTGGTGGGACGGCCGGAACTGGAGCGATCGCCTCAATCCCGAGCCCGCCGCGCCCGCACCGGCCCCGCTGCCGCAGCGGCGATCGTCCGGTCCGGCGCACCCGCCCGCCGCGGCGCCGCCCGCCGCGCCCGCGGCCCCAGCACGTCGCGCCGCACGTCGAACGTTCCTGGCAGACGGCCCCGGCCGATCAGGCGCTCGACGTCGTCGTCCGCGGGCTGCGGCTGCGCGCCGACGACCACGGCGTCGCGTTCGGGACCGAGTCGCTGGTCTGGCAGTACGTCGAATGGGTCGCCTACTGGACGGCGGGCGGCGCCGACGGCTCGCGGCGTCCCGCGCAGTGGATCTTCCAGGTGGGGCGGCACCCGTTCCACGGCGGCCCGCGCGTCGAGGCGGTGCTGGACGAGGCGTCGTCCGTCCCGCGGCACGCGCCCGGCGCGATCGGCGGGCCGGAGGAGGTGTGGGGGCGGCTGATCCGGCTGTGCCAGGTGCGCGCCGAACCGCGCATCGTCGCGCAGCTCGCCGAGCACGTCCGGGCCGGCGAGTCGGTCGACGTGGCGCAGGGCCTGATCGTCCACCCCGGCGGGGGCGCGCGCGTGTCGCTGAGCTGGTCGGCGATCTCGGGGGCGGTCGTGGACGGCGGGCGGGTCTGGATCCGGCAGGCCACCGGCCACGGGTCCGTCCTCTACGTGCCGCAGCAGAACCCCAACGCCGTCCTCATCCCGGCCCTGCTGGAGCGGCTGAAAACCTGACCGGCCGGGCGGCGGGTCAGACCAGGGACCAGGCGAGGCCGTCGAGGATGTCGTGCTCGCTGACCACGACCGCCCCGAAGCCGTACTCGCGCATGATCCGGTCGAGGATGAGGGCGCCCGCGCCGATCACGTCGACCCGGCCCGGATGCATGACGCCGAACCGGGACCGCTCCTCGCGCGTCGCATGCAGCAGCCGCCGCGTCACCTCGTGCACCTGCGCGGCCATGATCCGCGACAGGTGGATGCGGGACGGGTCGTACTCGGGCAGGTCGAGGGCGATGCCCGACACCGTCGTCACCGAACCGGCGAGCCCGACGAGCGTGCGCGCCTCGTCCACCGGGACCGTCTCGCGGACGGCCGCGAGCTGGGCGTCGATGTCGGCGACGGCCGCCGCGATCTGCTCCGGCGACGGCGGGTCGCCGTCCTTCAGGTGCCGCTCGGTCATCCGCACGCAGCCGATGTCGATGGACCGCGCCGCCTGCACCGACGTGCTGCCCAGCACGAACTCGGTGGAGCCGCCGCCGATGTCGACCACCAGGTAGGGACGGGCCGGGCGCAGTTCGGCCAGCTCGCGGGTGGCGCCGACGAACGACAGCGCCGCCTCCTCGTCGCCGGTGATCACCTCGGGGACGACGCCGAAGATGCCGACGACGCCGCGGACGAACTCGTCCCGGTTCGCGGCGTCGCGCGTCGCGCTCGTCGCGACCACCCGCACCTTGTCGGCGGCGCCGTGCCGCTCGATCAGCTCCGCGTAGCCCCGCATCGCGGCGAACGTCCGCTCCAGCGCGGCGGGCGACAGCCGTCCCGTCTCGTCCACGCCCGCGCCGAGCCGGACGATCTCCATCCGGCGCTCGACGTCGGTGAGGGTGCCCGCGGCCGCGTCGATGTCGGCGATCAGCAGGCGGACGGAGTTGGTGCCGCAGTCGACGGCGGCGACGCGCGTCACCGGGCCTCCTCGGGGTCGTCGGTGTCGTCGGGGTGCACGCACGGCCCGGACCGCCACCAGTCCGGCAGCGCGTCCAGCGCCTCGCGGCCGAACGGGTTCGCGCCGGGGACGGCGAGTTCGTGCGCGATCAGCGCGTGCAGGCACTTCACCCGCTCGGGCATGCCGCCCGCGCTCTGCATCCCGGCGGGGAGCGGCTCCAGGCCGTCCTCGCGGGCGGCCGTGTCGCGGCGGCGCAGGTAGTCGTCGTGGGCGCGGGCGTACGCGGCCCGCAGGTCCGGGTCGTCGGCGAGCCGCGCCTGCATCTCGCGCATGACGCCGCTCCCCTCCAGCGTCCCGATCGCCGAGGCGGCCTTCGGGCACGTCAGGTAGAACAGCGTCGGGAACGGGGTCCCGTCGGGCAGCCGCGGCGCCGTCTCGATCACCGCCGGGTTCCCGCACGGGCAGCGGTGCGCCACCCGGCGCACGCCCCGCGGCACCCGGCCGAGCTGGGCCGCGACCGCGGCCTCGTCGTCGCCGGAGATCCCGCCGGCCGCCGGCTCGGCGCGTTCGTCGATCATGTCATGCGTCCCCACCCGCGCGTTCCCGTCCGGGGACGGGTCAGCGCGGCCTGTCGGCGGCCTCCACGGACCGCCAGAGCGTCTCGTACCACGGCGGCCTGCGCGGCTCGCCGTCCTTCGCGGCCTGCCGCTCCCCCTCGCCGCCGCCGTCCAGGACGATGTAGCACTTCACGTCCGGGCGGCAGTAGTGGAGCCGCTGCGTGGCCTCACGCTCAATGTACGACCTGTCGCCGAGTTTGCGCTTCTGCTCCTCCAGCCGGTCCACCTTCTGGCGGGCCAGCGCCTCCTCCTGCCGCAGCTCGGCGATCTCCTGGCGCTGCGCGATGTACTCCCGCACCGGATACGCCAGGCTCAGCGCGATCGCGCACATCACGACCGCGAGGATCGCGGCGCGGCTCGTCAGCGCGTGGGGCGCCGCGGCGGGCGCCGCCCGGGGCCTCGCCCCGGGCGGCGTCCCGCGGCCGCTCGTGTTCGGCTGCCATCGCCGCGCGGTCAGCCCCGCGGGGTGAAGCGCGGGAACGCGCCGGCGCCGGCGTACCGGGCGCCGCCGCCCAGCAGCTCCTCGATGCGCAGCAGCTGGTTGTACTTGGCGACGCGGTCGCTGCGGGCCGGGGCGCCGGTCTTGATCTGCCCGCAGTTCGTCGCGACGGCCAGGTCGGCGATCGTCGTGTCCTCGGTCTCGCCGGACCGGTGGCTCATCATGCAGCGGTAGCCGCTGGTCTGCGCGAGCGACACCGCGTCGAGCGTCTCGCTGAGGGTGCCGATCTGGTTGACCTTGACGAGCAGCGCGTTCGCCGCACCGGACTTGATGCCGCGGTCGAGCCGCTCGGGGTTGGTGACGAACAGGTCGTCGCCGACGAGCTGCACCCGGTCGCCGACCGCCGCGGTGAGCCCCTCCCAGCCCGCCCAGTCCTCCTCGTCGAGGGGGTCCTCGATGGAGACCAGCGGGTACTCGGTGAGCAGCTCGGCGTAGTAGGCGGCCATGTCGTCGGCGGACCGCTTCGTCCCCTCGAACGTGTACTGCCCGTCCGCGTGGAACTCGGTCGCGGCGACGTCCAGCGCGAGCGCGATGTCGCGGCCCGGCGTGAACCCGGCCTGCCGGATCGCCTCCATGATCAGGTCGAGCGCGTCACGGTTGCTGGGCAGGTCCGGCGCGAACCCGCCCTCGTCGCCCAGGCCGGTGCTCAGGCCCTTGCTCTTCAGCACCTTCTTCAGCGCGTGGTAGGTCTCGGCGCCCCAGCGCACCGCCTCCGCGAACGTCGCCGCCCCGATCGGCGCGATCATGAACTCCTGGATGTCCACGTTCGTGTCGGCGTGCGCGCCGCCGTTCACGATGTTCATCATCGGCACCGGCAGCAGGTGCGCGTTCACCCCGCCCACGTACCGGAACAGCGGCAGCCCCGCCGACTCGGCCGCGGCCTTCGCCACCGCCAGGCTCACCCCGAGGATCGCGTTCGCGCCGAGCGCCGACTTCGCGGGCGTCCCGTCCAGGTCGATCAGCCGCTGGTCGATCAGCCGCTGGTCGGACGCCGGGTACTCCACGAGCTTCTCGTCGATCGTCTCGTTGACGGCCTTGACCGCGTCCCGCACGCCCTTGCCGCCGTACCGCTCGCCGCCGTCGCGCAGCTCGACCGCCTCGAACTGCCCGGTGGACGCGCCGCTCGGCACCGCGGCCTGCGCCTCGGTCCCATCATCGAGCAGTACCTCGACCTCGACGGTCGGGTTGCCGCGGGAGTCGAGGATCTCCCGGGCGAGTACGGCATTGATGGACGACACGGGGAACCCCCTGCGTAGGAATGATCTGGTGCGACTCCCGAGCCTAGCCGTTGTCCATTGGGGGGACGACCCCCGATACCCCCGTGGGTCGCAAGTCGATCCTCACGCCACTGTGCAGGCAGGCGCGTTCCGTTCGCCCCGCGCGGGGCGTCCCGGCTGGGGAAGCACGATCTTTTTACCTGGACGGGTCGGTCCTGTTCGCCCGATGCGGTTAGAAACATCGGGTACCGGCTCAACGTCCGGAGCGTCCGGAAGGGCGCGTAGCGATCGGGAGGTCGTCATCCGTGTCGGGCTCCGCGGGTCAGTCAAGAGCGTGACCCACCGGATCTGGCGGCTCGTCAGGCACCACCCGGAGATCCGGGTCCGGGTGACGCTGTCGGCGGTCCTGGCGATGCTTGTCCTGTCCACGGTGGCGTATGCGCTGATGCTGGTCGGGCTGCGGCGGAACGTGACCGCGGACCTCTACGACGAGCTCGCCGCGGACGCCCGGCGGGTGACCACGATCGTCCGGTCCGACGTGCTGGACGACCGGCAGGGCCGGATCTTCGCGTCGAGCGGCGAGCTGCTGCAGGCCGTGGACGCGCGGGGACGGGTGATCGGGGCGAGCCCGTCGATGCACGGGCGGCCGCCGGTGGCGTTCCCGCACCCGGTCGCGAACGACCGCAGGGACGGGCGCAGCTGCGACATCGACGCGCCCGGCGGCGAGTGCTTCCTCATCGTGGAGTACCGCGTCGACCTTCCACAGCCGGTCTACGTGTACGCGCTGGGGCACGAACCCGGGCTGGTGCCCCAGCCGCTGGCGGCGACGCTGCTCGGGCTGGGCGTGCCGTTCCTCGCGGCGCTCGCCGGGTACCTCACGTGGGCCGCGGTGGGACGGACGTTGCGGCCGGTGGACGCGATCCGGCGGGAGCTCGACGAGATCACGGCGACGGACCTGGAGCGCCGGGTGCCGGTGCCGGGCAAGCGGGACGAGGTGGCCCGGCTCGCGGAGAGCGTGAACGCGACGCTGGACCGGCTGGAGAAGGCGGTGGCGCGGCAGCGCGGGTTCGTGTCGGACGTGTCGCACGAGCTGCGCAGTCCGCTGACGGGGCTGCGGATGGAGCTGGAGCTGGCGCTGTCCGACCCGGCGGGGACGGACCTGACGGAGACGCTGCGGGCGCTGCTGGCCAACACCGACCGGGTGGCGGCGGTCGCGGACGATCTGCTGGCGCTGGCGCGCCTGGAGGCGGACCACAACTTCCAGCGGGAGCCGGTCGAACTCACGGAGCTGACCGACCAGGAGGTGCTGCGCCGCCCCCGCGTCCACCGGGTGACGGTGTTCTCGGAGGGGCCCGTGGCGGTGCACGGCGGGCGCGACGAGTTGGCGCGGCTGCTGACGAACCTGCTCGACAACGCGGACCGGCACACGTCCGGGGAGGTGACGGTGGTGGTGCGCGGCGAGGCGCGGTCGGTGGTGCTGGAGGTGATCGACGACGGGCCGGGGATCGCGCCGGAGGACCGGGAGCGGGTGTTCGAGCGGTTCACCCGGCTGGCGGACGGGCGGCACCGCGACGCGGGCGGCACCGGCCTCGGGCTGTCGATCTCCCGGGACATCGCGGAGGCGCACGGCGGCACCCTGGTGCTGACGGAGCGGGCGGACGGACGCCCCGGGGCGCGGTTCGTCCTGCGCCTGCCGCGTCCGCCCGGGGAGTGAGTCAGTCGCCCCGCATCAGCCGTTCGCGTTCGTTCTCCAGTTCCTCGATCTGCCCGGCGAGTTCCTCCCGGGCGGCGAGGTTCTGCCCGGCGTCCACCATGTCGTGGGGGCCGTCGAGCGAGGGGTCGATGTCGCCGCGCATCCGCGCGAGGTCCTCGTCGATCTCACGGATCCGGGTGCTGCGTTCGTCGTCGCTCATCGGTCGGCTCATACGACGTCCCATGCCCGCGCGCCGTCACAAAATGCGGAGGACGGTCTTGCCGCGGGCGCCGCCCGCGCGGTTGCGGGCGAGGGCGTCCTGCGCCGCCTCCAGGGGCGCCTCCCGCTCGATGTGGACGCGCAGTTCTCCGGCGTCGACGAGGCGAGCGAGCCGTTCGAGGGACTCGGCGGTCGGGCCGCCGTCGTAGTTGACGCCCCGGAGGCCGTGGTCGGCCATCGTGGCGGGGTCGGCGCTCCAGACGGTGCTGACGCAGGTGCCGCCGGGCCGCAGCAGCCGCGCGAGTTCGGCGGTCCGCGCGGTGTCGCCCGCGGCGTCGACGAGGGCGTCGAGCCCGCGGCGCACACGTCGAGGACCTGTTCGTTGAGGGATCCGGCGGAGTGGTCGACGGTGTGCGCGGCGCCGAGGCGGCGCACCGTCGCGGCCGCGTCGGCGCGGGCGGTGGCGATGACGGTCGCGCCGGTGCGGGCGGCGAGCTGCACGGCTGCCTGCCCGACACCGCCGGTGGCGCCGGCGACGAGGACGGTCCGGCCTTCGCCGATCCCGGCGAGTTCGACGACGTCGAGGGCGGCGGCGCTCGCGGTCGGGACCGCCGCGGCCTCCGTGTAGACCATCTCGGCGGGCATGCGGGCGACCGGGCCGTCCTCGCGGACGATCGCGTACTCGGCGTACGAGCCGGCGCCGCGCGCCACGTCGGTGAAGCACCCGTAGACCTGCTCGCCGTGCCGCAGCCGGGTGACGCCCGCGCCCGCGTCCTCGACGACGCCCGCGCCGTCGACTCCGATGACCAGTGGGAACGTCGCGTCGGCGGTGTCCTTGAGCAGGCCGTCCGCGATCTTCTGGTCGAGCGGGTTGAGCCCGGCGGCGACGAGCTTCACGAGGATCTCGCCGGGGCCCGGTTCGGGGCGCGGCAGGTAGGTGAGCGCCGGTACGGCGCCGTATTCGGACACGGCGATGGCTCGCATGACGATCGTCCCCCCGGATCGGTCGTGCGGGGCGGGATCACACCCCGAAAATGATCTACCCGCAGGTCAGACGATCACACGGGGCCGCCGGCGACGGCCCCCGAAGCGCGCGGCAGCGCCGCCGAGAGCGCGCGCGGCCCCGGGCGGCCCCTTCCCCGGGCGGCACGCTTCCCGAACGGCACGGCCGCCGGACGGCACGGGCCGGGCGGGGCTACTCGGGGACGTTCGGTTCCGGTGGGAGGGTCGGCTCGGTCGGGAACGTCGGGGTGTCGCCGCCCCCGTCGCCGCCCCCGTCGCCGTCGCCGCCTCCGTCGCCGCCCGGTTCGTCTTCGTCGCCGGAGCCTTCGCTGACCCGGAGGGTGATCGTGGTGCCGGGCTCGGCGGAGCCGGAGCCGGGCGACATCTCGGCGATCCGCCCGCGCGGGTACTTCTCGGACGGGACGCGGTCGCCGAAGCTGACCTTGAATCCGGCTTCGCGGAGCCGGTCGAGGGCGTCGCCGAGGTCCATGCCGAGCACGTTCGGGATGGAGACGCGGTCGAGGCCGCTGCCCTTGCTGAAGAAGCGGCCCGGCGGCCGTTGGAACGGGGTCGCCTCGGTGCCCTGGAGGGCGCCGCGCATGCTCTGCTGCCAGATCGGCGCGGGGAGCGTCGCGCCGTAGACGGCGCCGTAGCAGCGGCCCTCGATGCAGACGCTCGTCATCGGGTGGTCGTAGCCGCCGCGCGGGTCGCCGACCCAGACGGCGGACGCCAGGTCGGGGGTGTAGCCGGCGAACCAGGCGGCGGAGAAGTCGTCGACGGTGCCGGTCTTACCGGCGGCGGGACGGCCGATGCCCATCCCGGCGGCGGTGCCGTCGGTGAGCACGCCCTTGAGGACGTGGCTGACGGCGTCGGCGACGCCCTCGTCGAGGGCCTCCCGGCAGTTCGCCTTCGGGACTTCGAGCTTCTTGCCGGACGAGTCGGTGACCTTCGTGATCGCGATCGGCTCGCAGTACTCGCCGCGGGCGCGAACGCGGCGTAGGCGGCGGCGAGGCGCAGCGGGGAGACGGGGTTGGAGCCGAGCGTGAACGACGGGTACTGCTCCAGCGGCTTGCCGTTGGCCTGCTTCATCCCGAGTTCCTCGGCCATCTCGACGGTGTCGCAGAGGCCGACCTCCTTCTCCAGCTTGAGGAAGAAGGTGTTGACCGAGTGGCGGGTGCCGGTGACGAGGCTGAACTCGCGGCCGCCCTCGCCGTCGGCGGAGTTGCGCAGGTGCGCGCTGGGGTCGCCGACGTTCTTGCCGTCGCAGTCGCGGAATCCGGTGGGCGTGTAGCTGCGGGGCGCCATGATGCGGGTGCCGAACGGCATGCCCTCGTCCAGTGCGGCGGCCAGTGTGAACGGCTTGAACGTCGACCCGGCCTGCATGCCGATGCTGGAGCCGTGGCTCGCGTCGACGGCGAAGTTGATCCAGGTCTTGCCGCGTTCGGTGCCGTCGCCCATCTCGCGGCCGACGGCCATGGCCTTGATCCGGCCGGTGCCGGGTTCGACCATCGCCTCGGCGGCGGCGAGGTGCGCGTCGTTCTTCGGCGGGACGAACTTCTCGACGGCGCGCTGCGCGGCCCGCTGCGCCTTCGGGTCGAGGGTGGTGCGGATGGTGAGGCCGCCGCGCTTGAGGAGCCGCTCGCGTTCCTTGGCCGTCTCGCCGAACGCCTTGTCGGTGAGGATCTCGCGCTGCACGTAGTCGCAGAAGAACGGGGCGCCGCTGGACACGCAGCCGTTGTCGACGTCCTCCAGGTCGAGGTCCAGCGGCCGTTCCTTGGCTTTCGCCGCCTTCTCGGGGTCGGCCCAGCCCAGCTCGGTCATCCGGTCGAGGACGACGTCGCGGCGCTCCCGCGCCAGTTCGGCGTTCGCCACCGGGTTGTAGGCGTGCGGGTAGCGGACGACTCCGGCGAGCATCGCCGCCTCGGAGAGGTCCAGTTCGGAGGCGTGCTTGGAGAAGTAGTGCCGGGAGGCGGCCTCGATGCCGTAGGCGCCGTCGCCGAAGTAGGCGATGTTGAGGTAGCGGCGGAGGATCTCGTCCTTCGACAGCTTCTCTTCGAGCGCCACCGCGTACCGCAGTTCGCGGATCTTGCGGGCGACGGTGACCTCGGTGGCGGCCTGCCGCTCGGCGTCGGACTCGGCCTGGACGAGCAGCAGGTTCTTCACGTACTGCTGCGTGATGCCCGATCCGCCCTGTTCGACGCCGCCGCTGGTGAGGTTGGTGACGAGCGCCCGCATGGTGCCTTCGGTGTCGAGGGCGCCGTGCTCGTAGAACCGGCTGTCCTCGATCGCGACGACCGCCTTGCGGACGATCGGCGCGATGTCGTCCAGGTCGACGTTCACGCGGTTCTGGTAGAAGAACGTCGCGATCTTGGAGCCGTCGGCGGCGAGGATCGTGGAGCGCTGCGGGACGCCGAGGCCCTCCAGGTCGTCCGGCGGGGTCTGGAACCAGCGGGCGGCGTCGCGCGCGCCGACGCCCGCGGTGCACGCGGTGGGGATCAGCATGAGCGCGACGAGCAGTCCGGCGAGGCCGCCGAGCGACGCGAGGCCGCGGACGGCGCGCGCCTTCTCGGCGCGGGTGGTGGTCGCCGACAGCCACCGGCGGCGGCCGCGGCCGGATCCGGTCACGGGCACGAGCGTTCCGCCGCGCGCGCCGCTCCCGTCGCTCGCGTGGACATGCGTCTCGTCCGGCACGGGCCCAGAGTAGACGTGCGCCTCCCGCCGGACCACCCCATCGCGGGGTATCCGGCCGAAGTCTCCCTTTTCAGGCGTGCGGCGTGCGGCGTTCCCAGGCTCGGACACGATCACGGAATACCCGCGAAACGGCGCGCAACTCCGCTTCGGGGTCGAGACCGGCCTCGCGCGCCTCGGCGACGAGCGCGAACAGCCGCGCCCCCAGCTCGCCCGCCCCGTCCTCGCCGGGGCCGGGCGCGAGGTCGGCGGGCGCCTTCATCCGCCCGGCGCGGCGCTGGAGCTGCGCGGCCAGCGACAGCGCGGGCTGCGCCATCGGGACGCCGTCCAGCGCGGACGCGTCCGCGCCGTGCTTGGCCTCCCGCTCGGCGGCCTTGATCTGGTCCCAGTTGGCGTTGACCTCGTCGGCGCCGCTCACCGCGACGTCGGCGAACACGTGCGGGTGCCGCCGGACGAGCTTGTCGACGATCCCCGCGGCGACGTCGTCGATCGTGAACTCGGTGCCGTCGGTCCGCTCGGCGGCACCACCGAGTGGAACGCGACCTGCATCAGCACGTCGCCGAGCTCCTCGCGCAGCGCGCCGAGGTCGCCGGACTCGACGGTGTCGAGGACCTCGTACGACTCCTCCAGCAGGTACGGGACGAGCGATTCGTGCGTCTGCTCGCGGTCCCACGGGCATTCGCGCCGCAGCGTGTCCATCACCGTGACCAGGTCGAGCAGCCGCGCGCCGGGCAGGTCGTACGAGCCGTGCAGCACCTCGACGTCCAGCGGGTCGGCGACGACGAGCGCGCCGATCTCGCGCAGCAGCGCCTCGTCCCCTTCGGCGCCGCGACCCACACGACGTCCGCGCCGCGGGCGGCGGCGACGAGCGCGGCCGGGTCGGGCGCGGGCGTCTGCTCGACGGCGATCTCGGCGTCGGCCAGGGACGGCAGCAGCGGGTGCCCGGCGGGCGCGAGGACGCGCGCGGCCGTCCGCAGCCGCTCCCAGGCCCGCCAGGTCAGCAGGCCGGGCGCGACGCGGTGGGTGGTGGCGAGCAGGGTCAGGCTCATGCTTGCGGTGATCCCGTTCCGGGGGTCGACAGCTCGTTGGACACGGGGGTGATCGCGACCTGCCGCGGGTCGAAGCCGCCGTACCGGGGGTTGATCTCGACGTCCATCTCGCCGGCGGTCTCGGCGAGCAGGTTCAGGAACCGCTGCGCGGCCCGCATGTTCGCGGGGCTCTGCGGGATCTCGTCGGCGCCGAAGTGCCGCATCAGGGCGTCCTGGACGGCCATGAACCGCGCGTAGTCGTCGGCGCGCTCGCGCGGCAGGCCGCTCGCCAGCGCGATCGTCTCGGCGCCGCCGCGCCGGTCGAGCAGGCCGGAGATCTCGGCGGTGCGGCCGCCGCTGACCGTGACGCCCTCGCGTTCGGCGGCCTCGTCGGCGATCCGGAACGCGACGAGGTAGTTCAGCGTGGTGCGCATCTCGTTCTCGCCCGGCTCGGTCGGCATCGCGCCGGGCGCGCCGCCCGACTCGGCGGTGCGGGCGCCCGCGTCCCGGGCCCAGACCTGCAGGGCGACCTCGTCGTCCTGGAGCTGGCCCCACCAGTCCTGGACGGTGTCGCCGAGGGTGCGGACGGTGATGCGCTCGCCGTCGACGAGGGCGGCGGAGCCGGCCTTCGGCGCGGCGTCGCAGCCGGCGAGCGCACCGGCCGCCAGGACCGCGGCCAGCGCGACGGCCGGCACTCCCCGCACGGACCTGCCGGTCGCGAATCTGCCGGTCACCGACTTTCCGGGCTTACCGGGCACGGGACCTCCACTCCTCGTTGATCAAGCGTCGCGACAGCCTACTTGCCCGACGCCGTGGCGGGCGAGGACTCCAGGAACAGGGCGTCCACCAGGTCGCTCGCCCAGGCCAGCAGCTCCTGATCGCGCAGCGGACGCCCGCCGAGCTGCTTGGTCTTCGGCATCGGCACCAGCAGCGTCTCGTTCGACGACTTCAGGATGCTCTTCGGGTAGAGCCGGTTCAGCCGCACCTGCCGCGAGTCGGGCAGGTCGACGGGCGCGAACTTGACGAAGTTGCCCTGCAGGGTGACGTCGTGCAGCCCGGCCTTGCGGGCCTTCGCCCGGAACCGCGCGACCTCCAGGAGGTTCAGCACCGGGACGGGCAGCGGCCCGAACCGGTCCTTCAGCTCGTCGTGCACGACGGCGATCTCGTCCTCCGACGTGATCGCGGCGATGCGGCGGTATGCGTCCAGGCGGAGCCGCTCCCCCGGCACGTACTCGTGCGGGAGGTGCGCGTCGACCGGCAGCTCGACCTTCGTCTCGGCCGCCTCCGGCTCGCCGCCCTCCTTCAGCTCCCGGACCGCCTCCCCGACCATCCGGACGTACAGGTCGAACCCGACGCCCGCGACGTGCCCGGACTGCTCGGCGCCGAGGATGTTGCCCGCACCGCGGATCTCCAGGTCCTTCATCGCGACGTACATGCCCGCGCCGACCTCGGTGTGCTGCGCGAGCGTCGCGAGCCGCTCGTGCGCCGTCTCGGTCAGCGGCGTCTCCGGCGGGTACAGGAAGTACGCGTACGCCCGCTCCCGGCCGCGCCCGACCCGTCCGCGCAGCTGGTGGAGCTGCGACAGCCCGTACATGTCGGCACGGTCCACGATGAGGGTGTTGGCGTTGGGGACGTCCAGGCCCGACTCCACGATCGTGGTCGCGACCAGCACGTCGTAGTTCTTCTCCCAGAAGTCGACCATGACGCGTTCGAGCTGCTGCTCGTTCATCTGGCCGTGCGCGGTCGCGATCCGCGCCTCCGGGACGAGCCGCGCCAGGTTCGCCGCGACCTTGTCGATCGACCGGACCCGGTTGTGCACGAAGAACACCTGGCCCTCGCGGAGCAGCTCCCGGCGGATCGCCGCCGCGATCTGCTTCTCCTGGTACGGCCCGACGAACGTGAGGATCGGGTGCCGCTCCTCCGGCGGCGTCAGGATCGTCGACATCTCCCGGATGCCGGTCAGCCCCATCTCCAGCGTCCGCGGGATCGGCGTCGCCGACATGGCGAGCACGTCCACCTGTGTCCGCAGCCGCTTCAGCTCCTCCTTGTGCTCGACGCCGAAGCGCTGCTCCTCGTCGATGATCACCAGGCCGAGCTTCTTGAACCGGGTCTGCGACGACAGGATCCGGTGCGTGCCGACGACGATGTCGACCGTCCCGCTCGCCAGGCCGTCCAGCGTCGCCTCGATCTCCTTGTCGGTCTGGAACCGGCTGATCGGCTTCACCTGCACGGGGAACGCCGCGAACCGCTCGGTGAACGTCGACAGGTGCTGCTGCACCAGCAGCGTCGTCGGCACCAGCACCGCGACCTGCATCCCGTCCTGGACGGCCTTGAACGCCGCCCGCACCGCGATCTCGGTCTTGCCGTAGCCGACGTCGCCGCAGATCAGCCGGTCCATCGGGACGGGCTTTTCCATGTCGGCCTTGACCTCGTCGATCGCGGCGAGCTGGTCGGGCGTCTCCACGTACGGGAACGCGTCCTCCAGTTCCCGCTGCCACGGGGTGTCGGAGCCGAACGGGTGCCCGGGGCTCGCCATCCGCGCCGAGTACAGCCGGATCAGCTCCCCGGCGATCTGCCGGACCGCCTTGCGCGCCCGCGACTTCGCCTTCTGCCAGTCGGCGCCGCCCAGCCGGTGCAGGCTCGGCGCCTCCCCGCCCACGTACCGGGTCAGCTCTTCGAGCTGGTCGGTCGGGACGAACAGCCGGTCGCTCTTGGCGTACTCCAGGATCAGGTACTCGCGGGTCGCGCCCTGCACGGTGCGGCTGACCATCTCGACGTACCGTCCGACGCCGTGCTGCTCGTGCACCACGTAGTCGCCGGGCCGCAACTGCAGCGGGTCGATGCCGCCGCGCCGCCGCGACGGCATCCGCCGCGCGTCCTTGGTGGACGACCGCTGCCCCGACAGGTCGGTCTCGGTGAGCACCGCGAGCTTGACCGGCTCCCAGGTGAACCCGTTCTCCAGCAGCCCGGTCGCCACGTTCACGACCGAGCCGTCCGGCTCGCCGGGCAGGTCGGTGAGCCGCGCCCCGAGCCCCTCGTCGCCGACGAGCTGGACGAGCCGTTCCGCGGGCCCGTGCCCGGCGGTGACCAGCACGACGCGCCAGCCGCCGTCGATCCAGCCCTTGAGGTCGGCGACGACCCGGCCGGTGTCGCCCCGGTACGCCTCCGCCGGGCGGACGCCGAGGTCGAGCAGCTCGGCGTCCCCGTCGAGGACCGCCTCGTCGGCGGCGGCCGCGCCCGTCTCGTCCGTCGCGCCGGGCGTCAGCGCGGTCACCGTCCAGCGCGGCAGCCCCAGCTCCCGGCTGTGCTCGCGCACCTCCTCCAGGGAGCGGAACGCGGCGGCGCCGAGGTCGATCGGCGCCTCCCCGCCCGCGGCCGCGTTGACCCAGCTCGCCTCCAGGAACTCCTGGCTGGTGCGGACGAGCTCGACCGAGCGGGTGCGGATCCGCTCGGGCTCGCACACCAGCAGCACCGAGCCGTCCGGCAGCAGGTCGGTCAGCAGCTCCATGTCCTCGGCGAGGACGGGCGAGAACGCCTCCATGCCCTCGACCGTGTCGCCGTCGGCGATCTTCCCGAGGATCTCCTCCAGCGCCGGATGCTCCGCCGCCAGCGCGCGCGCCCGCTCCCGCACCTGCGAGGTGAGCGGCAGCTCCCGGCACGGCGGTGCCCACAGCCCGTCCTGCGCCACCTCCAGGGACCGCTGGTCGGCGGCCTTGAAGTAGCGGATCTCCTCGACGGCGTCGCCCCAGAACTCCACCCGCAGCGGGTGCTCCTCGGTCGGCGGGAACACGTCCAGGATCCCGCCGCGCACCGCGATCTCGCCGCGCTTCTCCACCAGGTCGACGCGGTGGTAGCCCGCCTCGACGAGCCGGCGGACGGCGTCGTCCATGTCGGCGTCCGTCCCGGCGACGAGCCGGACCGGTTCGAGGTCGGCGAGGCCGGACACGATCGGCTGCAGCACCGCGCGGACGGGCGTGACCACGACGTCCAGCCGTCCGCCCTTGCCCGCGTCGCCGTCGGCGTCCGGGTGCACCAGGCGGCGCAGCACGGCGAGCCGCTGCCCGACCGTGTCCGAACGCGGCGACAGCTTCTCGTGCGGCAGCGTCTCCCACGCCGGGAAGTGCGCCACCCGTCCCGGGTCCAGCAGGCTCGACAGGGCGGCGGTCAGGTCCTCGGCCTCGCGGCCGGTCGCCGTCACCGCCAGCACCGTCCCGCGGCCGCCCGCGGGGGCCCCGACCCGGCGGCTCAGCGCCGTCGCCAGGATCGGCCACAGCGCGGGAGGCCCCACCACCCGATGGTCGGTGCGCACCCGCTCCAGCGCGCGCCGCAGCCCGCCATCGGTGCACGCCAGATCGACTAGTCCAGAAAGCGTCATGTTCGCCCGCTCAATCGCAAAGACCCCGAGGCAGGGCAGCCCGAAAGCCCGGAATCCCGCGTGGACCCGGTGCCGATACCAGGGTACGCGCCATGCCGCACCGCCCGGACTGCACCGCCGCGACCGGCGATGATTGCGGAGTGCGACACGACCGTTACCAAGAATGCGCAAATAGCGGACAGTGCGCATCCGAACGGTTACGCTGCGAGACTGTGACCGATCTGCGTACGCCGCCGGTCGACGGCGGCGATCTCTTCTCAGAACGCGCCCGGCAGTACGCCCTCGAGAAGCCCCTGCAGCGGATCCACATCCTGGAAGCCGGATGCGGCTGGGGCACAGGGCTGAACCTCGGCGACCGCGACCGCGTCGTCACCGGCGTCGACATGGACGTCCCGGAGCTGCGCGCGTACACGTGCGCGCGCACCGACCTGGACTCCTGGCACCTGGGCGACCTGCGGACCGTACCGCTGCCGCCGCGCTCCTACGACGTGGTCCACGCGTCCTACCTCATCGAACGCGTCCCGCACGCCGAACTGGTGCTGGACCGGTTCGTCGCCGCGCTCAAGCCCGGCGGGCT
>NZ_MKJY01000047.1 GCF_001942465.1 Actinomadura sp. CNU-125 | reverse complement strand
GGGGCCGGGCGGCGGCACGTGGCCCGGACGCCCGCGCTCCCGGGCGGCGAGTTCACCGAACCGTCCGGGCGGCGGCCCGGCCGGCCCCGCAAACGCGTGCTGGCGGGCTCGGCGGCGCCGCGCTCGTCGCGCTGGTGCTGGTCGGCACCGTGGTCCTGACGCGGCTGGGCGGCGAGGGGGATACCGACCCGCCCGGCGGGCGGACGGGCGGCACCCTGGCGATGACGGCCCCCGAGCTGCTGAACACCGGCGACCGGATCGACCCGTCGCACAGTTTCAGCGGCACCGAGCGGTTCTTCGGCAAGCAGCTCTACACCGGGCTGACCGCGGTCGGCACCGACGGCCGGATCCGCAACATGCTCGCCACCGAGATCCGCCCGGAGGAGAGTTGCCGGGAGTGGCACATCGTCCTGCGCGACGGGACGAAGTTCACCGACGGGCAGCCGGTCGACGGCGAGGCGTTCGCCCGCGGGTGGGTCCGCGCCGCGCTCACCAAGGAGGGCGCCGGGCCCTACCTGATGTCCGACATCGAAGGATTCGAGGCCGTGTCGAGCGGCGACGCCGACACGTTCTCCGGGGTCAAGACGACGCCGAACGGCCTGTCGGTCCGGCTCACCTCGCCCAACTGCGACTTCCCCGCGCGCCTCGCCGATCCCGTGTTCTCGCCTCTGCCGGCGTCCGCGGGCGAACCGGACAACGAGGCGTTCAACCGGCAGCCGATCGGCAACGGGCCGTTCCGGCTGGAAAGCTACACCCCCGGCAAGGAGGCCGTGCTCGTCCGCAACGACACCTGGGCCTTCGGCAAGACCAAGCTGGACCGGGTGGAGATCAGGCTGGTGTCCGACACCGCCGTGTCGCGCGTCCTGTTCCAGTCCGAGGACATCGGCTGGGGCAGCCTGTCGGGCGTCGAGAACGTCGGCAGCGCCAACCCGTCCTTCGTCTCCCGGACCGTCCCGTTCGTCCGGATGCTGGTCCCGCTCACGCGCGCGGGCCGATGGAGTCGCGGGAGGCGCGGCTCGCGGTGTCCTACGCGCTCGACCGCGCCTCGCTCGCCCGGCTGACCGGCGGCGTCGACCGGCCCGCCCACGGGCTGGTGCCCCCGTCGCTCCCCGGGTTCGGGCAGGCCGGGACGTGCGTGTCCTGCGACGCGTCGAACACCGCGCGGGCCAAGTCCCTCGCCGCGGAGGCCGACCTCGGGTCCGGGACGACGATCCGGCTGTCGTACCGCACGTCGACGGACGAGCAGAAGCTCGCCGAGGGGATCAAGGCGCGGCTGGAGACCGTGCTCGGCTGGAAGGTCGAGCTGAAGGCCACGCCCGTCGAGGACTTCACGCAGTGGCGCGACGGCCTGGTGGGCGACGAGGCGTCCGGCCTGGCCCTGTTCGCCTGGGCCCCGGACTACGCGAGCCCCTACACGATGCTGTGGCCGCTGCTCGGCGGGACGCTCGTGGCGACCGGCGACAACGAGTACTACAACCTGGCCGGCTGGAAGAACGACCGGTTCGACGAGCTGATGGGCCAGGCCGTCCGCACCGCCTCCGGGCGGGAACGCACCGACGTGTACAAGCAGGCCGAGAAGCTGGCGCTGGACGACATGGCCCTCATCCCGCTGATCAACGAGGGCCGCGGCGCGCTGGTGAGCGACGAGTACGTGAACCTGGAGATGGACTACGACGGCGACCCGACGCTCGCGACGGCCGCGCTGAAGTAGCCGTCAGCCCGGTGGGAGGCGGACGGTGACGATCAGCCCGCCGCCCGGCCGCGGCGCCGCGTACACGGCGCCGCGGTGCGCCAGCACGACCGAGCGGACGATCGACAGGCCGAGACCCGCGCCCTTGGACGACTCGACGCGGTCGGCGTTCAGCCGCCGGAACGGCTCGAACAGCCGCTCCACCTCGTACGCGGGCACCACCGGGCCGGTGTTCTCGACCTGGACGGTCGCGTAGCCGTCCAGCAGCCCGGTGCGGATCCACAGCTCGCCGCCGTCCGCGTTGTGCTTGATCGCGTTCTCCACCAGGTTCGACACCAGGTGCTCCAGCAGGACCGGGTCGCCGAACGCCGTCCCGGACGTCAGCTCCGGGTGCACCACGACGTCGTTGTCGTGCTCGCGGCGTCCCGAGTGCTCCAGGACGGTCGACGCGACGTCCGCGAGATCCACCGGCGACCGGGTGGTCAGCTCCCGTTCGCTGCGGGCCAGCAACAGCAGCCCCTCGATGAGCCGCTCGTGCCGCGCGTTCGTCGCCAGCAGCGTCCGCCCGACGGTGCGCAGATCGTCGGAGACCTGCGGGTCGCCGAGCGCGACCTCCAGCAGCGTCCGGTTGATCGCCAGCGGCGTGCGCAGCTCGTGCGAGGCGTTCGCGACGAACCGGCGCTGCGAGTCGAACGCCTCCCCGAGCCGCTCCAGCATCGCGTCGAAGGTGTCGGCGAGCTCCTTGATCTCGTCCTCGGGGCCCTCCAGCGCGATCCGCTCGTGCAGGGTCCCCGCCGACAGCCGGCGCGCCGTCGCGGTGACCCGCTGCAGCGGGCTGAGCGCCCGGTCGGCGACGAACCAGCCCAGCACCAGGGTGATGATCCCGACCCCGGCCAGCGCCACCAGCGACCGTCCGACGAGCTGCTGCATCGTCTGCTCGACGAACTGGCGCTGCAGCGCCGCCGCCTCCTCCTGCGAGATGCCGAGCCCGATCACCTGGACGTTGCCCAGGATGTTCGCCACCAGGATCGACACCACGAACAGCAGCAGTGCCCCGGCCATGAAGAACAGCAGCCCGTACAGCAGCGTGAGCCGCAACCGGACGCTCATCCGGCTCGGCAGCGTCTTCACGGACCCGAACCCGTCCCCCTCGGCGCGCCACACGCCCTTGGCGCCCGGCGGCGGGACCTGCTGCGGCCCGGGACGCCGCCACGGGCCCGTCCGGCGCCCGCCGGGCACCGACGTCGGCTGCGTGTCCGTCGCGGCGGTCGCGCCCGGCTCCTGCGGCTCCGGGGCCGTCACAGCCGATACCCCACGCCGGACACCGTCTCGATGACCGGTGGGTCGCCGAGCTTCTTGCGCAACGTCATCATCGTGACCCGCACCACGTTGGTGAACGGGTCGATGTGCTCGTCCCACGCCTTCTCCAGCAGCTGCTCGGAGCTGACGACCGCGCCGTCCGCGCTCAGCAGCACCTCCAGGACGGCGAACTCCTTGCGCGTGAGATCGACCTGCCGCCCGTCCCGCGACACCTCGCGGCGGCCCGGATCCAGGCTGACGCCCGCCCGCTCCAGGACGGGCGGCAGCGGCGCCGCCGCGCGGCGGCCGAGCGCCCGCACCCGCGCGATCAGCTCCGCGAACGCGAACGGCTTCGCGAGGTAGTCGTCGGCGCCGATCGACAGGCCCTCCACCCGGTCGTCCAGCTCGCCCGCCGCGGTCAGCATGATGATCCGCGCGGGGTACCGCTGCACGACGAGCTGCTTGCAGACGTCGTCGCCGTGCACCTTCGGCAGGTCGCGGTCCAGGACGATCACGTCGTAGTCGTTCACGCCCGCCCGCTCCAGCGCCCCCGCGCCGTCGTAGGCCACGTCCACCGCCAGCGCGTCCCTGCGCAGGCCGGTGGCGATCGCGTCGGCGAGCACCCGCTCGTCCTCGACGACTAGTACACGCACTCGTTCCCCCTCCGGTCCGGCCGGGCGCGGCCGCCCCGCGTTACAGATATGCCATGCGAGCCGTAAGACCCCCGTAAGCGGCGGTTCAAGCGGCCGCCGGGCCCCGTACGCAAGAATCCGCGAAAATTGCATCGGCGAACAGGTTTGCCTCAAGCGTACGTGTGGGTAGGGATGGGCAGGATCCGGGAGGAGGCTCATGGGCGAGTTGACGCGCACTATCCAGCAGCGGCTCGACGACGCGTACGCGTCGCTGCGGAGCGCCCACGCAGACGGGGACACCTACCTGGCGGACATCCGCCGGGAGGAGATCAGCGAACTGCGCCGGATCGCAGCGAACCACGACATCGGGATCGAACCACCCCGCTGCGACTGATTCCCTGCGACTGATCGAAACCGTTCCTGAACAGTGTCCAGGAGTGGGTCTTGGACCCATCTCCTGGCACTGCGCGCGTCCCGAACGGTGCTGGATGCGCTGGTCGCCCGCGTTCTGTGTGTTCTGGTCCGGGGGCGTGCATCGTGTGCACGTTCCGGGCCGGGTCGGCGGGGTTCCTCACGTCCGGGGGTGTCCGGTTCGGCCTGGACGGTCCGATGCCCCGCACGATCGCTCCGGTCGTGCGGGGGCGGTGCCGTCCGTCGCCGGATCGGATGCCCCAGGGCGCGTCGCCCGACCGCGATGCTCGCCGCATCGTGCCGGGAAACCTCACGGGCCGGAGTGCACATCGGCTCCCGCCAATGCTGCGCACCCCACCGCGACGTGTACGCGGGATCGACGGCCACAATCGCCAGGCCGTGCTCGGCGGCCATCGACGTCAGCCGTGCTTTGAGCCTGCCGGTGGGGAAACCGGAGATCAGCTGCCGGAACTTCTTGCGGCGGCCGTGCTTCTCCCGCGTCTTGTCGGTGTCGAAGTTCAGGTCTTCGATCGCGATCGCGGCGACGTCGCGCGAGGCGGCCCAGTGCAGCAGGCGCGTGATGGCGTGCCGGACTTGGGCGTCCCGGTGAGAGGCCGAACCGGTCAGGTCGTAGTCGAAGCGTTTCGGGTCGGCGACGGGGTTGCCGGAGGCGTCCAGGTGCCAGGCGGCGAAGTGATCGGCGTTGGTGTCGACCCCGATGATCCCCCGGGCGCGGGCGGCCTCCAGGGGAAGCGGGGGGACTGGGCGGCGTTGCCAGGACGCGGTGAGGTACCAGCGGCCACGGTCAACATCGTGGTGGATGCGGTAGGCCACCGCCCGGTCCGCTTCCACGCGGTCGGCCCACTCGGTGCCCCGGTGGGCGAAGGTGGCACGGGCGGTCAGGACGTACCGTCCGTGCGGCGCGTTGGCCAACTCTGCCAGTGGGGAGGGCAACCGGATCGACACCTCGCCCTCGGGTGTGAGGCGGATGGTTTCGTTGCCCAGTCTCTTGCCCGATTCCCCGTCGGCGGCCAGGAACGACCGTCCGGCCTCCCAGCGCTCCCGCCACTCCTCCACGGTGAGCCCGGCCTCGTCCAGATGATGACGCCGGTTCAGCAACCGCGCCCGCCCAGCACCACGTGCACCGTCCCGGAGTCCCGATCCGCCCGCACCGCCGCCAGCCGGTCCTTCAACACACCCAGCCGCCGGGACTTGGCGAACCACTCCTCATGGGACCGGTACCCGCCCGGCTCCCGCCGAGCACCTTTCGCTCCGAGCGGGAGTGCCAGCCGCCGCTCAAGCGTCCGCACCCCCGCCTGGAGACTCTCCACGTGGGCTTGCTGACTCCGGCGGGCCAAAGCCCACTGGTCATGGGACGTTCTGGTGATCGATCCGGCCCACCGCGCCGACGACCCGGCCGTCAACTCCCGCTTACGCGCCGCCCACCGGCCCGCATCATGCTCCACACCGTCCGCGCACCGGGCTTTGAGGTCCCGGGACGCCAGCGATCCCAGATGCGCGCCGACCGCCCGCAGCACCCGCTCGTCCTCGGGAGTGAGGCCCGTGAGGCGGGTACGGATCGCCACCCCCGGCGGGCCCGCCGCCACGAACGGCGCGCGAGCGCACGCAAACCACCGGCCCCGTCCCGGCCCCGGTCCTGCTCGCCGGGGCGGGCCCACTCACCGCGTCCGGGCGTGCCGTGGCCGGTGGCCGCCTCGGCGGCCACCCCACAACCAACAGCGGAACGCGACATGACCGCCACTTTAAGTGACAGCACTCGAACATGCAATCGACACGCCGTTCCGTGAACCGCCCCGGAACCACATCGCAAGCCGGGGCTCGCACCCGGTGACCCGTGCTCGAGTCACTTGCCGCGACACGTGAGCAGGCGCCCGTACACAGACACTCCCGACCCCCATGGACACTCATGAGCACTTAACCAGCCAACACTCAAACCCCCGCCATGCCGGCCCGGGACCCACACGGTCCCGGGCTCTTCTGGTTCCGGGTCAGTCGCGGAGGGGGTCCAGGGGGGTCAGGAGGGCGTGGAGGCCGGTGAAGACGTCGGGGGCGGCGGCGATCGTCAGGTCGGGGCCGGGGGCGGCGCCGTGCAGGCCCTCCACGCGGCCGCCCGCCTCCTCGACGATGAGGGCTCCGGCGGCGATGTCCCAGGCCTGGACGCCGCGCTCGTAGTAAGCATCGAGGCGGCCCGCGGCGAGGGAGCACAGGTCGACGCAGCAGGAGCCGCCGCGGCGGATGTCGCGGACGTGCGGGAGGACGCCGGTGAGGACCTCGGCCTGGCGGGCGCGGCGGGCGGCGGCGTAGCCGAAGCCGGTCGCGACGAGGGCGCGGTCGAGCGGGACGCCGGTGTTCACGTGGAGTTCGCGGGTGCCGGAGGCGGTGTGCAGGAGCGCGCCGGCGCCGCGGGCGGCGGTGTAGGTCTCGCCGCGGCGCGGCATCTCGACGGCCCCGGCGACGGCGCGTCCGTCCACCTCGGCGGCGATGCTGACGGCCCAGTCGGGCAGGTCGTACAGGTAGTTGACGGTGCCGTCGATCGGGTCGATCACCCAGCGGACGCCGCTGCCGCCCGCGCGGGTGCCGCCCTCCTCGCCGAGGAAGGCGTCGTCGGGCCGGGCCGCGCGGATCCGCTCGATGATCAGCTGTTCGGCGGCGCGGTCCATCTGGGTGACGACGTCGGTCGGGCTCGACTTGGTCTGCACGACGTCCGGGCCGTCCGCCGGGCGCTTGTCGACCAGCATCCGGCCGGCCTCGCGGGCGGTCGCGACGGCCAGGTCGAGGAGTTCGTCGGGCAGGCTCATGCGTTCCTCTGTTCGGTGAGCAGTTCGCGGGGCAGCGCGGCGAAGCGGGGGTCGGAGCCGGGCGTGGCGGCCCGCGCGAACGCCATCCCGAGCTCGGCGGCGCGGTCGGCGGCCTCGACGTCGAGGTCGAACTTGACCTCCATGTGGTCGGAGACGAACCCGATCGGGACGGCCGCGACCGCGCGGACGCCGTCGCCGTGCAGGGCGTCGAGGTGGTCGGTGATCTGCGGCTCCAGCCACGGCTGGGACGGCGGGCCGCTGCGGCTCTGGTAGACGAGGTCCCACGGCCTGCCGGGTGCGGCCTTCGCGGCGACGCGGCGCGCGGCCTCTTCGAGTTCGGCGACGTACTTGTCGCGGTTGGGCTGCGCGAGGGGGACGCTGTGCGCGGTGAAGACGAGGCGCGCGCCGTCCGGGAGGTCGGCGAGGGCGGCGATCGTGGCGTTCGTGAAGGGGTCGAGGAAGCCGGGGCGGTCCCAGTAGACGGGCAGTTTGTCGATCTCGGGCGCGTCCGGGACCTCTTCCCGCGCGCGCGCAATGTCGTTCAGGTACTGGTCGTTGGTGGAGAAGCCGCTGTAGGCGGACGTGACGAACGCGGCGGCCCGCCGGACGCCGTCGGCCTTCATCTCGCGGACGGTGTCGGCCAGGTACGGGGTCCAGTTGCGGTTGCCCCAGTAGACCGGGACGTCGACGCCGTGGGCTTCGAAGTCGGCCTCGATCGCGGCCTTCAGCTCGCGGCAGAGCCGGTTGATCGGGCTGACCCCGCCGAAGAGGTAGTAGTGCTCACCCACCTCCTTCAGGCGCTCGCGCGGGATGTCGCGCCCGCGGGTCACGTTCTCCAGGAACGGGATCACGTCGTCGGGCCCTTCCGGCCCGCCGAAGGAGAGCAGCAGCAAAGCGTCGTACGACGTCATGCCTCCATCCAATCAGCCGGTTTCCGGTGACCGGATCCGGCCGGTGGTACAGGCGTCAGGAGTACTTGGCCGCGTACGCCTTGGCCAGGTTCAGCACCTTCTGCACGTACCAGTCGGCGTGGTTGTAGTGCCAGACGGCCCGGTAGAGCTGCTGCCCGCCCTTGCCCGCGCCGTTCGCGCACAGGTATTTCGCGGCGCCCGGGATGGCGTCGTAGGGGTTCATGATGTCGGCCTTGCCGTCGCCGTCGCCGTCCACCCCGTACGCCTTCCAGGTGGCGGGCATGAACTGCATGGGGCCGAGGGCGCCCGCGCTGGACGGGCCGACGTTGCGTCCGTGGCTGCTCTCGACCTGCCCGATCGCGGCCAGGACCGTCCAGGACAGGCCGGGGCAGGTGGTGGCGGCCTGCTTGTAGAGGTCGAGGTAGCCGGTCGCGCGGCCGCCGCCCGGCTGCCGGTACTCGCTCGCGCGCAGGTTAACGATCTTCACGCCGCCGCCGAGGATCTGCTTCACCGCCTTGACGGTCGTGGCCGGTTCCACCCCGGGCGCGTTGACCAGCACCGCGGCGTTCGGGACGAGGCCCATCTCCTTGCCGACCTTCTCGCTGACGAGCATGTCGACGCCGGGCAGCCCGAGTTCGCCGGAGCCGCCCATCACCAGGTTCGGGACCGTCCGGCCCACCACCGGGTACCGGGTGCCGCGGTTGAGCTGGAGCTTCTCGGCGACGTCCGGGCTGGTGACGAACTGCCCGCCGGCCAGCGCCGTCCACAGCGCGGTGTTCTTGGCGGTGCCGGGCGGCGTCCAGGACCGGAACTCCGACGGGTCGACGGCGAGCGTGTTGAGCCCGACGCCCTGCAGTTGCAGGCTGGCGCCCGCGACCGACGTCACCTCGCCGACCCGCTTCAGCTTCGACAGCCGCTCGATCTTCGCGGCCGGGATCGTTCCGGCGGCGACGGCCAGGACGTCCGGCGGCACCACCCGCCGCAGCGGCGCGACGTCGCCGCCGTCGCCACGGTCACCGGGTCGCCGGCCGCGGCGCTCGGCGGGACGGCCGCGCGGCCGCCGGCGTCGCCGCCGTCCGGGTCCGCCGGGCCGCTCTCGCTCGCGGTCAAGGCCGCGTACACGCCGCCGGGACGTGCTGCCGGCCGCGAGGATCGCGATCCCGGCGACGATCAGGGGCAGGCCGCGCAGGGGCCGTCCGCCGGGCCGGGCGCCGGCGCGGTCCCGTTTCGCGGCGCGGTCCCGCTGCTTCTTCTCCGGCCTGCGCTTCGGCGGGCGTGTCACGGATGGAGGAGCCACACCATTTCCCAACGAGCGTCACTGGCGGTCGGTTACACGTCTGCGCACTTCTTGCCCCGACATCCCCCGGTCAAGGGGGTGACGTCGCGGAATGTTCGCCGGGACGGCCTCGTTTCCCGTTCGGGAGACCGTGTCCGACGGTTACCGGATAGTACGGTATCGCCGTTCTCGTCCCGGCGAGGGTCCTGCGGGACGGCCGGACCGGTCAGTAAATGTGAACTTTCCTCACAATCGATTGCCGAGTAGAGTCGCCGCATGTCACCCGTGAGCAACCAAACGTGGCGGAACTGGGCCGGAAACCAGCAGGTCCGCCCGTACCGCGTCACGACGCCGCGCAACGCCGGCGAGGTCGCCGCGGCCGTCCGCGCGGCGGCCGAGGAGGGCCGCACCGTCCGGATGACCGGGACCGGACACTCCTTCACCGGCGCGGCCGTCGCCGAGGGCGTGCTGCTGCGGCCGTCCGCCCTCACCGCGGTCCGTTCCGTCGACACCGCGACCGGGCTGGTCACCGTCGAGGCGGGCCTGCCGATGCACCGGCTGAACCGCCTGCTGGACGAGCACGGCCTCGCCCTCGCCAACATGGGCGACATCCAGGAGCAGACCGTCGCCGGGGCGATCCAGACCGCCACCCACGGCACCGGACGGGACGCCGCCGGGCTCGTCTCCCAGATCGCCGCGCTGGAGCTGGTGCTCGCCGACGGGACGACCGTGACCTGCTCGCGGGACGAGCGTCCCGACCTGTTCGACGCCGCCCGCGCGGGACTCGGCGCGCTCGGCGTCGTCACCGCCGTCACCTGGCGGACCGTCCCGGCGTTCCTCCTGCGCGCGCGGGAGGAGCCGATGAAGTGGGACGAGGTCCTCTCGCGGGTGGACGAGTTCGACGAGGCCAACGAGCACTTCGAGTTCTACTGGTTCCCGCACACGGAAGGTTGCCTCACCAAGCGGAACAACCGTGTGGAGGGGCCTGCGGAACCTCTGTCGAAGTTCAAGTACTGGATGGACGACCAGTTCCTGTCCAACACCGTCTTCGGTGTCATCAACCGGCTGACCCACGCCGTCCCCGCCACGACCCCGTTCGTGAACGGGATCTCCGCGAAGGCTCTGGGCGCGCGCACGTACACCGACACGTCCTACAAGGTGTTCACCAGCCCGCGCACCGTCCGGTTCAAGGAGCAGGAGTACGCGATCCCGCGCGAGGAGCTCGTCCCCGCGCTACGGGAGATCCGCGCCCAGTTCGCCAAGCGCGACTGGCGGATCAGCTTCCCGATCGAGGTCCGGCTGCTCCCGCCCGAGGACGCCTGGCTGTCGATGGCGCACGGCCGCCGCACCGCGTTCGTCGCCGTCCACGTCTACAACCGCGACGCGCACGAGGACTACTTCTGCGGCGTCGAGGACATCCTGACGGCGCTCGGCGGCCGCCCGCACTGGGGCAAACTGCACACCCGGGACGCCGCGTACCTGGAGAAGACCTACCCCAAGTTCGCGGACTTCCGGGCACTGCGGGACGAACTCGACCCCGAGCGCCGCTTCGCCAACCCGTATACCAGTCGCGTCTTCGGCGACTGACGGCCGGTCGGGGATCGGCTCGCGGGGGCGGCTCGCGGGTCAGTTCGCGGTGTCGCCGCCGCGCTGGCCGTCCGTCCCGCCCTGCTCCTGGCCGTCCCCACCGGACGACTGGGTCGGCGCGGGGCGTCGTACCCGGCGTCTCCGGCGCGGAGTCGTGGGGCGGCGCGGTGGGCTCGTCGGTGGCCCCTCCGGTCGGCTCGCCGCCGGTCTCGCCGGGCGTCGCGCCGACCGTCGGGGCGGTCCCGGAGCCGTCGCCCGGCTCGTCCGTCCCGCCGAGGGCGCCTCGCCGGTCGGGCTCTCCCCCGGGGTCCCGGCGGGCGCGGTGCCGTCCACCGTCGGCGTGCCGGTGGGGGTCTCCTCGGCCGGGCCGTCCGAGCCGCCGCCGTTCCCCTCCCCGCCGAGGACGTGCGTGACGGTGAGGCCGCCGCCGCTGCCGCCGCCGATCGGGCCGCCCGTCGTGGCCTCGTAGATCGTGATCCCGCCGAGCACGACCGCGAACACGGCCGCGGACGACGCCGCGAGCTTCACCCAGTTCCGCTTCGCCCACGCGAGGGTGTCGTCGAGCGCGGCGCGCCGCGCGACGCGCCGCCGGGCGTCCTCGCCCGCCTCCGCGGCGAGCGCGCCGCGACGTCGCGGTCGGGTCCAGGCGGGTCGTGTTCGGATCACCGGCCGCCGCCGGAGCGGCGTCGAGGCGGGTGGCGTTCGGGTCGCCGAACCCGCCGTCCAGCCGGGTCGCGTTCGTGTCGCCGCCGCCCGCGGGCGGCCGGACCATCGTGCGGCCCGGGTCGGCGCCCGCCGGCCAGACCACGGTGCCGCGGTCGGGTCGGCGCTCGTCGCCTCCTCCGCCGCGTCCCCGGGCCGCGTCCCGGCGCCGCGCCGCGCCCTGCACGTGCGACATGTCCCGGATCTGGTCGCGTCCCTGGTCCAGGTAGTGCTTGCAGACGGCCGCGCCCGCGGTCGAGATGACGCTCATCAGCGCGGTGCCGATGACCGTCCCGTACACCCCCAGGAACGACGCGCCGATCGCGGCGACGGCCGTGGCGAGACCGCTCGCGATCACCTGCGTCGTGCTCAGATCGGGAAGCTTGCGGCGCATTACCCCGATTCACCCCCGTTGAATCCCCCGAAGTACCTCAAAATCAAACTAACCGGACGATCACGGTGTTCCGACCATCGACGTGACGCTCGCTACGCGAACCGGGTGGAGCCGGACGTCCGCGTCGTGCACAGTGGTGAAGTCGTGCACAGTGGGGAAAAGGTTCCTCAAGATTCAGACAGAGCGTCTCCGGCCGGTCCCGGGCACCGGCAAGCTTGGTCGGGCGCCCTCTTCCACGACGTGGAGGGGGCTTCGAGAGCGGCGATGTTCGGACATGCCGGGTACGGTGCTGGCAGCAGGTGTGTCCGAAAGAGAGACTCGGGAACCCGGGGGAAGGGCACGCATGCGCCCTCGGCGGGCAACGGACGGCCGAACGGTGCGGGAGCGGCGGAAACGCACTCCGCACCGACCGACCGGTTCGGCGCCCTCCGTGCCGTCAGGACAGGGCAGGAAGGACACGCATGCAGGAGCTGCGCCTCGTCGCGGTCAGCGAGGACGGAACATACCTCGTCCTGGCCACCGCGGGCCGAGGCACCCGGTTCACCCTGCCCGTCGACGACCGCGTCCGCGCAGCGGTCCGTGGGCACTTCTCCCGCCTCGGCCAGTTCGAGATCGAAGTGGAGAGTCCCTTGCGTCCCAAGGAGATCCAGGCACGCATCAGGTCGGGTGAGACCGCGGAGGAGATCGCCGAGTCCGCCGGCATCCCGGTCGAGCGGGTCCGCTGGTTCGAGGGTCCGGTCCTGCAGGAACGCGAATACATGGCCCAGCAGGCGCAGCGCGTCACCGTCCGGCGGCCCGGCGAGTCCACGCCCGGCCCGCCCCTCGGCGAGACCGTCGAGGAACGCCTCGGCCGCGGCGGCGTCGACCTCGAAGACGTCGAGTGGGACGCCTGGAAGTGCGACGACGGCACCTGGCGCGTCCGCCTGTCCTTCTTCGACAACGGCCGCCCGCACGCCGCCGAATGGGCGTTCGACCCGCGCCGCCGGAACGTCTCGCCGCTGGACGAGATCGCCGCCCGGCTCACCGCCGTCGACTGGGACGACGACGAGCTCTCCGACACCGTCACCCCGCTGGTCCCCCGCCGCCCCGCGATGAAGGTCGTCTCCGACGGCCGCGACGTGGGTCGCGAGATCGGCCGCGAGATCGGTCGCGAGGTCGGCCCGC
The DNA here is from genome assembly GCF_001942465.1 of Actinomadura sp. CNU-125. Lineage (GTDB taxonomy): Bacteria > Actinomycetota > Actinomycetes > Streptosporangiales > Streptosporangiaceae > Spirillospora. The sequence continues at coordinate 9,219 of NZ_MKJY01000047.1, read as the reverse complement.
GCGATCTCGGCCGCGGGCTGCCCGCCGAGCCGGAGCCGCCGCTCGAACGCGCCTCCGAGCCGCCGCTGCGCACCGCCGAGCCGCGCGAGTACATCGTGGAGCGCGGCCGCATCATCGACCCGCGCCCCGCGTTCCCGTCCCGGCAGCAGCCCGGACGGCCGCGCGAGCTCGGCGCCGACCGCGAGCCGATCCGCCCCTTCGACGACACCGGACGGGACGCGCCGGCGATCGAGGCCCCGTGGCGGCGCGCACCCGAACCGTCCCTCGAAGAGCTCGAAGAGCAGGCGTCCGCCGCGCAGCCGCGGGCCGCCCGTCCCGAGAAGCCGCAGGACGAGCCGGTGGCCGCCGCCGAGACCGCGGAGCCGGAGGCCCCGCAGGAGCGTCCGGACGAGCCCGCGCCGGAGCCCGCGGCCGCCGACGAGACCGCCGACGAGACCGCGGACGAGACCGACGAGCAGGCCGCGGAAGACCGTCCGGACGCCGTCGCCGAGGCCGAGGAGTCCGACGACGGGGCGGCGGTCGAGCCCGCCGACGACGAGGCCGTCGAGGAACCCGCCGCCGAAGCCGACGCCCCGGCCGAACCGAACCGCGACGAGGCGGACGCCGCCGTGGCCGCGGACGCCGACGAGCCGGAGAAGCGCGAGGCCGCCACCGCCGAACAGGCCGCCGAGGCCCCTGACGAGGCCGCCGCCGAGGCCCCCGACAAGGCCCCCGACGACGCGCCGAGGCCGAGGCCGCCGCGGCCGGTGGCCGAGGAGGCGCCCGCCCGTCCGGAACCGCGCGACGAGCCCGCACCGCGCAAGGCGGCGCCCCGCGAGCAGGCCAAGCCGGCTCCGCCGCGGACGCCGCGACGAGCCCGCCGCGCCCGGCCGCGAAGAAGAAGCCCGCCACCCGCCCGACGATGCCCGCCGCACAGGACAAGCCCGTCACCGGTCCCCCGGCCGCCGCCGCTGCCGACGCATCGGCGCCGCAGCGTCCCGCTCGCGCGCGGCGCAAGGCCAAGGGAAAGCGGGCGTCCGTGCCGTCGTGGGACGAGATCATGTTCGGAGCCCGCCGCCCCGAGTGACCTGCGCCCCTGCCGAACTCACGAGGAACGGTCACTCGTCGAGGAAGGGGCGCACCCATTCGGGGGTGATCTCGGCGGCGAAGGCGACCGCGTCCGTCTCGGCCATGTCGATCGCCGGGTAGCCGCCGTCGCCCGCGCCCACCGCCACGTCCAGCGTCGCCAGGCCCAGCCGCCGCTGGAACAGCGTCCGGCGGAAGCGCCAGCCGACGATCGCGCCGTGCTCCACGACCACCTGCCGCCGCTTCAGCGACCCCGACCGGACGCTCAGCCGCCCGCCGTCGGTGACGTGCCCGAGCTGCCGGTACCGGTCGAGGCCCAGCGGGACGGCCAGCAGCGCCAGGACCGCGCACGCGCCCGCGATCCACGGGCGGCCCGCCGCCAGCGCCAGCAGCCCGACGCGCCCGGCGGCGCGACGCGCAACCGCGGCGTCCGCGTGCGGCGGCGGGTGGGAGCGCAGCGGGCCGGGCACCGCGCCGACGACCCGGGCGGCCAGTTCCTCGGCGCCGGACGCGGCGGCGGCGGGCAGCAGCCGGCCCCGGTGCGCGGCGTCCCCGAGGCCCGTGACCAGCGCGCCCAGCCGCCGGACGCCGCCGAGCCGCTCCAGCGGGTTGTCGGCCAGCTCCACGCCGCGCAGCCTGCGGCGCTCCAGCGACACGCTCCGCCGGGTGGCCAGCCCGCGCTCGGCGACGATCGAGCCGTCCCGCTCCGCGACGGTGAAGTCCCAGTTGAACAGGCTGAACGCGATGACCGACACGACCGGCAGCGCGAACAGCGCCAGCACGGCGAGCGCGACGACCGCGGCCGTCGGCAGCCCCACCACCTCGTGCCCCACGGTCTCGACGCGCTCCCGGGTGATCAGGCCCAGGTCGTCGCCGAGGTTGTAGAGCGTCCCGAGGAGGCTGCCGGCCAGCGCGAACGGCGTCAGCAGGTAGGCGCCGCTGAGCGGGGCGTACACGTACCAGCGGCGCCGCATCCGGGCCAGGACGCGCCGCCGCGGCGCCTCGGGCGACCCCGGCGGCTCGTCCGCCGCCCGGGCCAGCAGCACCCGGCGCAGCCGCTCGGCCTCCGGCCGCGAGACCGCGTTCAGCTCCGCCTCCCCGCCCTCCGAGCCCGCGTCGATGTGGACGACCGCGAGGCCCAGCGTCCGGTGCGGCAGCGACGTGCTGATGTCCACGCCCCGGATCCGGTCGCGCGGGATCGTCTTCACCGACCGCCCGACCAGTGTCCGGCGGAGCTCGATCCGGTCGTCCCGCAGCGCGTACGTGAACGTCGCCCAGCTCGCCACATGGAACACCAGGCCGATCCCGAGACCCGCGAGCGTGAAGTAGAACGCCGTGGACAGCCCGCCCACGGCCAGTCCCGCCGCCCCGGCCGCCAGCAGGGCGAGCAGCTCGCGGACGGCCCCGACCACGAACGTCAGCGGATGCAGCCGCCGAACGATCTCCGCGGACGGCGATGAGTCCCGCTCGTCGGGGAAGTCAGAGATGCGTGGGGTTTTCGGTTCGTCGGGTTCTTCGGATTTTCGGGGGCGTCACGTGGCGTCGTCGCGGAGATCGTGGGCCCGGTGGGCCAGGTCGTCGGCCAGCCGGGTCGCGACGGCGGCCGGAAGGCCGGAGACTTGGGAGGAGCCGGTGTGGGAGGCGGTGTTGACCTCGATCGTGGCCAGGCCCAGCAGGCGCTCGATCCAGCCCTGCTCGGTGTCGACGGTCTGGATGCGGCTCACCGGCACCAGCAGCCATTCGCGGCTGAACCAGCCGGTGCGGGTGTAGACGACGTCGGCGCTGACCTCCCAGCGGTGGACGCGGTAGCGCCAGACGGGCGCCACCGTCACCATCAGCAGCCCGGCCGCGCCCACCAGCCACGGCAGGACGCCCACCCGGTCGGCGAGCCAGCCCGGCAGCCAGTCGGCCTCCGCGTCGCCGAGCCAGGCCGCCACGCCGAGGGACAGACCGAACGCCAGGCCCCACAGCAGCAGATACTCGATGCCCCAGTGCGCGATCGCGCGCCGGGAGACACGGTGCGCGGGCGGCCGCAACCGCGGCGGGCGCCACCCCCCGCCGTCCCCGTGCAGGTCGCACAGCACCCTCGTCACACCGCGAGTGTAAAGGTCCCGGCCCTCCGGGGCGCGGCCGCGCGGGAGCAATCAGCGCGACATCGACGTTTTGTCAGACGCGGGTGCAAGGCTGAAGGGACGCCGAGCGTCGGCGTATGGGCGGCGAAAAATCGAGTGCATACCGGTCGGGGCGGGTCGTAGGTTGGCCTGTCCGCCCGCGTCGGGGTGCACCATCCGGCACACCATCTTCTAGGAGATCTCTTATGTCCTACGCGATCCAGGCCGAGGGCCTGGTGAAGCGATTCGGCGAGACGCAGGCACTGTCGGGCGTCTCGCTCACCGCCCAGGCCGGGACGGTGCTGGGCGTGCTGGGGCCGAACGGCGCCGGGAAGACCACCACCACGCGCATCCTCGCCACGCTGATCGAGCCGACCGAGGGCAGCGCCCGGGTCGGCGGCCACGACGTCGTCCGGGACGCGCACAAGGTCCGCCAGCTCATCGGGCTGACCGGCCAGTACGCCGGGGTCGACGAGATGCTGACCGGCACCGAGAACCTCGTGCTGATCGGCCGGCTGCTCGGCCTGTCGCGGCGCGACTCCAAGGCCCGGGCGGCCGAACTGCTCGACCGGTTCCAGCTCACCGACGCGGCCGAGCGCGCCGCCAAGACGTACTCGGGCGGGATGCGCCGCCGTCTCGACCTGGCCGCGAGCCTGGTCGGGCGGCCGCAGTTCCTGTTCCTGGACGAGCCGACCACCGGCCTCGACCCGCGCAGCCGCAACGGCCTGTGGGACATCGTCCGCGGCCTGACCGACGACGGCGTCACCGTGCTGCTCACCACGCAGTACCTGGAGGAGGCCGACCAGCTCGCCGACGACATCATCGTGATCGACCGCGGCACCGTGATCGCGCACGGCACGTCCGACATGCTGAAGGCGCAGGTCGGCGGGCAGGTGCTCGAAGTCCGCCCGATCAAGGAGAGCGACGCCGACGTCGTCGCGCGGCTCGTCGGCGAACTGGCCGAGGCCGTCCCGGAGTTCAAGGACGGCCTGGTGTCCGCGCCGATCACCGACCCGGGCCTGATGCCCGCGGTGGTGCGCCGCCTCGACGAGGAGGGCGTCACGGTCGGCGAGCTGTCGCTGCGCAAGTCGAGCCTGGACGAGGTGTTCTTCGCCCTCACCGGCCACCACACCGAAGAAGTCGAAGCCGAGGCGGAGGAGGGCGCCGAAGACGGCGACCGCGCCGCGAAGAAGGAAGGGGCCTCCCGATGAGCACGGCGACGACGCTCCCACCGCAGAACCTGTCGAAACGGGTCTCCCCGGGCACGAGCGCCCGCAACACCGCGACGCTGGCGTGGCGGAACCTGGTGCAGATCAAGCACAACCCGATGGAACTGCTGGACCTGTCCATCCAGCCCATCATGTTCGTGCTGCTGTTCGCCTACGTGTTCGGCCCGGCGATGGCCGGCAGCGTCGAGGCGTACCTGCCGGTCGTCATCCCCGGCATCATCGCGCAGAACGCGCTGTTCGCCGGGATGAGCACCGGGTTCGGGCTCAACACCGACATCACCAAGGGCGTCTTCGACCGGTTCCGGAGCCTGCCGATCTCGCGCAGCGCCCCGCTCGCCGGGCGGATCATCGCCGACACCGCCAAGCAGGCGTGGTCGATGGCGATCCTGCTGCTGGTCGGCTTCGCGATCGGGTTCCGCCTCGAGACGAACGTGCTCGCGCTGATCACCGCGTTCTTCGTCCTGCTGGCGTTCGCGGTGCTGTTCTCCTGGGTGTCGGTCTACATCGCGATGATGGTGAACGAGCCGGAGAAGGTGCAGATCTTCGGGTTCGTGGTGATCTTCCCGCTGAGCTTCCTGAGCACCGCGTTCATCCCGACGACCGAGGGCATCCCCGGCCCGCTCGCGTTCTTCATGGACAACAGCCCGGTGACGCAGCTCGTCGAGGCGATGCGCGGCCTGCTCGTCGGCGGTCCGGTCATGGAGCACGCGCTGATCGCGCTGGCGTGGGGCGTCGCCATCTCGGTGGTGTTCGCCCCCCTCTCCCTCCGCGCCTTCAAGAAGCGCGCGTAACGCGCCGCGTCGCGTGCCGCTAATGCCGGACGCCCCGGCGGTCGGGTGACCGCCGGGGCGTCCGGCATTCGCGTCCGTTCGGAGCGCGTCCGTTCGGGCGTCAGGCCGCGTTCTCCTTGGCCTTGGCCTTGGCCTCGCGGATCTTCTCGTCGTCGAGCGCGGCGAGGATGAAGTCCGCGCGCGGCTGCTCGACCGTGGCGAGCGAGACGGTCTCGCGCTTGAGGAACAGCGCGAGCGTCCAGTCCGCGATGACGCGGATCTTGCGGTTGAAGGTCGGGACCATCGCACCGTGGTAGCTGCGGTGGAAGAACCACGCGGGCCAGCCCTTGAGCTTGAAGCCCATCGGGTTCGCCACGCCCTTGTGCAGGCCGAGGCCCGCGACCGCGCCGAGGTTGTTGTGCGCGTACGGCTTGAGCGTCTTGCCGCGCAGCGACCGGACGATGTTGTCGCCGAGCAGCTTGGCCTGGCGCACCGCGTGCTGGGCGTTCGGCGGGCAGAACTGGCCCTCCTGCGCGAGGTCCGGGATCGCGGCGTTGTCACCGGCGGTGACGCCCGGACCAGGCCCTCGATCGTGAGGTACTCGGTGCCCTTGACGCGGCCGCGCTCGTCCACCGGCAGGTCGCCGCTGCGGACGACCGGCGACGGCTTCACGCCCGCGTTCCACACGAGCGTCCCGGCCGGGAAGCGGCTGCCGTCCGAGAGTTCGACGATCTCGTCCTCGGCCGACTGCAGGAACGTCTTCATCTTCACGTCGATGCCGCGGCCGCGCAGCTGCTCGGCCGTCCACTTGCCCATGTCCGGGCCGACCTCCGGCAGGATTCGGTCGGCGGCCTCGACGAGGACGAACCGCAGGTCCTCCGGGGTGACCTTGCGCATGTACTTGGTGGCGTCGCGCGTCATGTCCTCGACCTCGGCGACCGCCTCGACGCCGGCGAACCCGCCGCCGACGAAGACAAACGTCAGGGCCTTGCGGCGCAGTTCGACGTCGTCGGTCGACTCGGCGATCTCCAGCTGCTCCAGCACGTGGTTGCGCAGGTGGATGGCCTCGCCGACCGTCTTGAGGCTGATCCCGTGCTCGGCCAGGCCGGGGATCGGCAGCAGCCGCGGCACCGCGCCGGCCGCCATGACCAGGTAGTCGTAGGAGATCCGCTCCGGGGGCCCCGCCAGCGGCTGGACGATGACCCAGCCCTCGTCGTGGTTGAGCTCGGTCACCCGGGCCTTGCGCACGGTGCACTTCGGCAGCACCCGGCGCAGCGGGACGACGACGTGCCGCGGCGAGATGTTGCCCGCGGCGGCTTCGGGAAGGAACGGCTGGTACGTCATGTACGAGTTGGGGTCAACGATGGTGACCTTGACCTCACCCCGCTTGAGCTCCTTGCGGAGCTTCTTCTGCAGGCGGAGTGCGGTGTACATGCCCACATAGCCGCCACCCACGATGAGGATGTGGGGAGCGCCAGGGGTCTCCTCGGCGGTCCTGGCCATTGCGGCCCTCCAATGTCACGGTCGGCTTGTGAAGACATTCACAAACTACTCGATGATTGCTCTTGCACCAACCAGGAACCATGAAAGAACAACAAAACTTCCCCGCAGGGCAAAATAGAGCGCTGCATCGGCTGTGAACTTCACCACTCCTTCGCATGATTCTCGACGATCGGGCACGAACTTCGCATGACGCACCTCACATCCGCGCGTCCGGCGGGCGCCTCCGTCTCACGGCCCGAAAAACCCGACTCACCGCCGCCGAACCCCTAAGGTTGGGGCGGACGAAGGGAAGGGGGCGCCGCCCGCGCGCGTGCGTCCGGCCGGAACGAAGGCGGACCGGCGGGAACGCGGCGCACAGAATCGCGCGGGAGCGTATCGATGATGAGCAGAAAACGGCGTCCGGTCCCGGCCACGGCGGCCGCGCTGGCGCTCGCGGCCACGCTGAGCGGTTGCGGGCTGATCGGCGGGCCCGAGCAGGAGAGCGCCGAACTGTCGGAGTGGTTCACCGTGCAGAGCCAGGTGTTCCGCGATGGCGGCGACTTGCCCACACGGTACGGCTGCACGACGTACCCTGGCGGACAGGGCAAGACCCCGCCGCTGCTGTGGTCGGGGGCACCGGCGAACACCCGGTCGTTCGCGATCGTCATGGACGACCCGGACCTCGAAGGCGCCTACGTCCACTGGGTGATCGCGGGCATCGACGGGACCACGCGCGAGATCGTCGAGGGCGCCAGCCTGGACAACGCCGTCGAAGGACTGACCACGGGAGACAAGGTGGGCTACGCACCGCCGTGCCCTCCCCGCGGGGAACGGCACCTGTACCGGTTCACCATCTACGCGCTCGACAGCGAGGCTCCCTTCAAGGAGGGCGCGTCATTGGACGATTCGCTCGGCGCGATCGCCGAGCACACGATCGGCCGGGGCCGGATCACCGGGAACTTCGGCGGCGAGCGGGCGCGTTGACCGTGGAGCCTTGCGGCGGCGCGTCCCGGACCGGCGGGTTCGACCGATCGGTGCGGGCCGTGTGAGGGTGTCTATGAGCACTAAGGGTGTGACAACGGTCATAGCGGTCGGACAGAATCGGACCGGCTCCGAGGACGGTCGGCTGCCGGCGGCGATCGGGACGGACCTAGCGTCCGCCCCGGCCGCGTCCGCCGGGCCAAGGCATTGGGTGGTGGCATGACTGGAACAATCGTGGTCGTCGGCCTCTTGGTGGTCGTCGTCCTCGTCGTCGTCCTCGTGGTCTTGGGTCTGCGGGCGAGCAAGGCGGGTCGCGACGACGACTGGATGGACGACGAGCAGCCGCAGCCGCGCGGACGCCGCGGCGGTGCGCCGCACGACGAGATGAACGGGCCGGACGACTACGGCTACGACGACGACGGCGGTTACGGTGCGCCGGCTCCCGGCCCCGACCGCCGCGTCGCCGGCGGCGCGGGCGGCGCCGGTCCGCTCGCCGCGCCTCCCGGCCAGCAGGGTCAGCAGGGCCCGCCGCCGTCCCGGCCCTCCGGGCAGGGGTCCGACGAGATGGAGGACGACGACTACTGGGCGACGATCACCTTCGACAAGCCCAAGTTCCCCTGGCAGCACAACCAGGAGGGGCAGCGTCCCGACGGCGAGCCCGCCATGCAGGCGCAGGGCGGCGACGACCAGTACGGCGAGCAATACGGCGACCAGTACGCGGACCAGTACGGCGGCGAGCAGTACGGCGGCGAGCAGTACGGCGGCGAGCAGTACGGCCAGGAGCAATACGGCCAGGAGCAGTACACCGGGGACCAGTACGGCGGTGAGCAGTACGCCGGCGAGCAGTACGCCGATCAATACGGCGACCAGCAGTACGCCGAGCACGACCCGCAGGTCCCCGACCACGGCGGAATGAACCAGACGGTCATGCTGGGTTCCGACGGCGGCTTCGGCGGCCAGGGCGGGCCCGGCCAGGGGCCGCAGAACCAGGGCCCGCAGGGGCCGGGCGGCCCCGGGCAGCCCGGCGCGCGGCCCGCCCCGACCGGCCCGCGAGCCAGGCTCCCCGGCGGATTCCCCGGCGGCTCCCCGTTCGCCGGCGGCGACCCGGGCGCGACCTCGCTCGACCCGATCCCCGCCGACCTGGCCGGTTCCGGCATGCAGGGCGGCCCCGGCGGGCACGTCCCGTACGGGCCCGGCGCACCCGACCAGCACATCTACGGCGGGCAGGAGCAGCAGCCCGCGTACGGGTCGGCCGACCCGTCCTACGGCGGTCCGGAGCAGCACGCCCCGTACGGCGGCGGGCAGCCCTACGGCGGGCAGGAACAGCCCGGCATGCCGCCGGAGCAGTCCCCGTACGGCGTCCCCGAGCAGTCGCAGCCGTACGGCGCCGACCCGCTCGCCTCCGGCGCCCGTCCGACGCCCGCGTCCCCGCCCCCGGGCCGTCCGGACGCCTTCGACATGCCGCTGGGCGCCTCCGGTCCCGCTTCGACGGGCCCGAACCAGGGGCCGCCCGCACCGCCGCCGTCCGACCCGCTGGGCCTGCCCCTGGGCCGTACCGACGAGCCCGCGGCGGCGGCCGCG
>NZ_MKJY01000046.1 GCF_001942465.1 Actinomadura sp. CNU-125 | reverse complement strand
ACGGGCCCGGTCGCCGTCGCGGCGGCCCTCGGACTGCTGGCGGCGCTCGCCGCGGCGATGTCGGGGCACCGCGCGGCGCGCGTCGCGGGCGGCGTCCTCGGCGGGACGATCGCCGCGCTGCTCGTCGTGCTGAACGGGCGGGTCGGGCCGTGGGAGGGCCTGGCGATGCTCGCGGTCATGTTCACCGGGACGGCCGTGTACCGGGCGGAACACGGGCAGATCCGGCGCCGGACGGCCGCGGCCGCGGCGGCCGTCGTGTGCTCGGCACGCTCGCCGCCGGGATCGTCCACACCGGGCCGGACTCGGGCCGCGACCAGTTGCTCTGGTCGGGGTCGGTGCTGCTCGCGGCGCTGACGTTCGCGGCGGCGTGGCTGCTGCGCGACCGGACGTTCCCGCGCTGGGCGACCGGCCTCGGCACGGTGAGCTACTCGCTGTACCTGCTGCACCCGATCCTGCTGGCGGTCGCCGTCCAGTTCCTCGGGTTCGGCGGCCGCGACGACCTGCCCGGCCTGATCCTGTTCCTCGCCGTCCTGCTCGCCGTCAGCTGGGCGTCCCAGCGATGGATCGAGGCGCCGGCGCAGCGGCTGGGCCGCCGCTTGGCCAAGCGACCGGAGGGGAGCACCGGCGGAGTGGGAGCCGACGGCCAGGCCGCCGTCCTCGCCGGTGGCGTGGCGGGCCGCCCCCCACAATGACGCGCCCCGCCCGTCCGCCGGGGCGCCGCGCTACTTCAACCGGTCGGCGAGGACCGCGGCCTGGCTGTGCGCCACGTCCTTCGTCGCCGTCAGCAGCGTGACGGTGCCGTCCGCGGCCAGGTCGCGGAGTTCCGCGAGGGCGTCCGTGCGTTCCGGGTCGCCCAGCTCGGCGCGGTAGCGCCGCTCGAACTCGGGGAACTTGTCCGGGTCGTGCCCGTACCATTTGCGCAGTTCCGTGGAGGGCGCGACGTCCTTCGCCCACGCGTCGAGCCGCGCCTCGTCCTTCGACACGCCCCGCGGCCACACCCGGTCCACCAGGACCCGCTTGCCGTCCTCTTCGGCGGCCGGTTCGTAGATCCGGCGCACCCGCACCTCACGTCCCATGCCACCTGCTTAACACGGACGCGCGCCGCGCCACCACGCCCGAACGTCAAAGGTTCGGACGGTCACAGGATCGGACGGTACGCGCCCGGGCGGGGCCGTTCGCCGGTGCGGTGGTACTCGGCGGCGGTCCGGCGGGCGAACTCCCCGGCGAGCGCGCGGCCGAGGACCTCGTCGTCCGGGCGGTTCCGTTCGAGGTACTCCAGCGCCTCGGCCAGCTCCGGCGTCGTGAGCTGGCGCAGCGGCTTCACCCCCCACCGCGGACGGCCCGCGTGCGGACGGTCGGCGTGCGGTTGCGCGTCCGGCGGGACGGGCGGCCGGATGGTCATGGGCTGCAGCCTTTCATTTACGGTTCGGCCCGCGCGGCGAGATGTACTCGGGGAAGCGCCGGTCACTAGGGTGAGCGCGTGCATTGGTGGAGCCAGCAGGCGTGCGACGCGGCCGCGGAGGCGCAGGCCGCGGACCCCTCCCCGGCGAACCTCATGGCGGCCGCCCAGGTACAGGCGCTCGTCTCGATGGCCGAGGCGCTGCACCGCATCGCGGCCGTCATCGAAGAACGCGACGGGGCCGAGAACGTGCCGTCCGCGAGCGTCCGCCCGAAGTAGCGGGAGCGGGACGCCGGTGCACCCGGCCGGGCGCACCGGCGTTCGCACGGTGGTTCAAAGGTCGCCGAACGGCTTGCGTTCCGTCCGCCCGCCGGTACCGGAGGCGAACCGGGACGGCTTCGACGGCGCGGGCTTCGGCACCGACTTCGACGGCGGGCGGATCTGCCCGGCGCCGACGGGCTCCATCGCGGGCTCGTCGTCGGGGGCGGGAGCGGGGGCGGGCCGTTCCGGTTCGGCGGCGGCCGGGCGCGGCTGGGCGCGCGGCCGTCGCGCAGCCGCCGGGCGGCCTGGCGCAGGGCCCGCTCGCCGACCAGCCGGGTCAGCTCCAGCCCCCAGCAGTCGAGCTTGTCGCGTCGGTGAGGTCGTCGCGGTCGCTCAGCTCGGCGGCGAGCGCGCCGAGCCGCTGCGCCTCGGCCAGGTCGAACTCGCGCATCAGGTGGCAGCACAGCTCGGCGAGGGCGGCGTGGTCGCGCTCGAACGACAGGCCCGCCAGGTCGTCGCGCGACAGTCGGCTGAGCCCGCGCTTTCGCTCCAGCTCGCCGTCGGCGATGCGCAGGATGCCGCTCAGCACGACGATGGGGCCGGTGCCGGACGCGGTGCTCGTCGCCGGGGAGACCGACACGCGCAGGACGATCGCGGAGCCCAGCCCGGCGACCATCACCTGGACGACGGTGAGCGCGGCCGGGGGCATCGTGGCGGGCAGCGCGAACCGCCACCCGGCCGCCGTGATCGCGATGAGCGCGATCACGGACGCGCTGACGTTGACGAAGACGAACAGCAGCCCGCCGGAGGACAGTACCGCCACGAGGGGCTTGTCGCGGTAGCGCGCGACGAGTTCGGCGATTCCGATGGCCCCGCCGATCAGCGCGGCCAGGAGCATCTCGATGATCATGTGTTTCCGCTCTATGCGCTGCGTGCGGTGAGCCGCCCGAAGGCGGGCTCCGCGGCCTCGCCCCGGCGGGAGGTCAGCGTGGTCGGCCGCTCCCGCCGCCGGCCGTCCAGTTCGGCGGTCTCGACCTCCAGGAAGACCATCAGCCATTCGGCCGGGCCGGACGCCCGGCCGGTGTGGGCGCGCAGGCCCCGTTCCCGTGCGTGGAGAAAGGCGAGCAGCCATCCGGTGGGACCGGAAGCCGCGCCACGGCGAATGCATGAATCCATGGGGAGGACCATTTCGCAGGCCGCCGGTGAAGTCGACTTCCCGCGCGTCAAGTTTTTCGGCCGCGGCCGGGTTCCCCCTGCGCAGACGGGTCATCGCCGCTACTTGGGACACAAGGCGGAAAACACGCCAATCACGCTACGGATCTCCGGGGGGTTGGCCGATTACCCGCGCCGTTTGACTGCGGTCGGCATTTCCTTTACGAAGAATTCCGCTCGCGGGCCGGAGCGGAGATCGTTCTTCACCGGAGCGCGGGCCGCGCTGCGGCGGGCGGGCCGCACCGTCCGGACGTCCCGGCGGTGCGGGAACCGGACGCCGCCGGACGTTCGCCGTGTCGCCGAATGTCGCGGCCGATTCCGTCCGGAACGGGGGCGACCCCGGCGGGCCCGGATGCGGGCCCGCCGGGGTCGCGCGGGAGCGGGAGCGGGAACGGTCGGAGGTCAGCTGCCGGGGCAGGTGTCGCGGTACTCGGAGATGTTGCGGTCGTCGCGCGGCGCCGGGCAGAGGAACCGCTCGTAGCGGGTGTCGTCGTCGACGTACCGCTTCATCCACGCGATCGTGTACTTGGCGATCGTGTCGTTCGGGGTGTTGGCGACCAGGTGTCCCGCACCCTCGACCTCCAGGTACGCCTTCTCCCGCGCGGACCGCAGGCTGTTGTAGAACGGCTCGGAGTGCAGGCCGACGGCGGCGATGAGGTCGTTCTGCGCGCCGATGATCATCGTGGGGGTCCGGACGTCGCCCCAGTCGGTGAACAGGTTCCACGGCATGAGCGGGACGGCGGCCTTCAGCGACGTGCGCTCCTTGACGGCGTGCAGCGTGCCGCCGCCGCCCATCGAGTGGCCCATCACCGCGAGCCGGTTCGGGTCGATGCGGTCCTTGACGGGGCTGTCGCCGCCGGTCAGGAATTCGAGCGCGGCGAGGAGCTGGTCGCCGCGCTGGGCGGGCTGGTCGAGCAGCGTGGTCGTCTCGATCGTCATGACGATGAAGCCGCGCGACGCCAGCCGCTCCCCGTACCAGGAGATGAGGAACTCGGGGGAGACGAACCCGGGCGACACGGCGATCGCGCCGAACGTCCCCTGGCTGCGGTCCTTCGGCGCGTAGATCGTGCCCTTGTTGAAGCCCGGCCCGCTCCACGAGCCGACGCCGATCCGCTCGACCTCGAACGAGCCCTTGTCGGCGACGATGCTCTGGTCGGTCGGCGCCACCGCGCTCGTAGAGGTTCGCGGCCTGGTGCGGTGCCGCCTGCGGGGCGAGCGGCGCGGCCGCGGCGGCGCGCCGCCGGCTCACGGCGCCGCGGCGAGCACCGCGGCGGGGAGCATGCTGAGCGCACGCGTCAGACGCTTGTTCATCGGGGCGTACCCTTCGCTGGACGAACCCGCGACGGGGGATTCGCGGGTGCCAGAATTGTGGGACGCCCGATCGCACGAAACTTCTCACTTCCGGACATCTTTCGCGCGCGACGCTTTGCGCCGACGAACAAAATGGGGCGCACGCGCCGGACGTGTCCGCCGGGCGCGGGCTCCGGACGCGGGCGCCCCATCGTGCGCGTCCGTCAGCTTCCGGGGCAGGTGTCGCGGTACTCGACGAGCGCCGGGTCGTCCGCCGGTGCCGGGCAGAGGAACCGCTCGTAGCGGGTGTCGTCGTCCACGTACCGCTTCATCCACGCGATCGTGTACTTGGCGATGGTGTCGTTCGGGGTGTTGAACGACATGTGCCCGGTGTTCCCGATCTCCGCGTACGCCTTCTCCGGCGCGGCCGTCAGCCCCTCGTAGAACGGTTCCGAGTGCAGGGCGTTCGCGGCGATGAAGTCGTTCTGCGCGCCGAGGATCATCGTGGGCGTCCGGACGTCGCCCCAGTCTGAGTTCAGGTTCCACGGGGCCAGCGGCACGGCGGCCCGCAGGCCGGTGCGCTCGCTCGCGGCCTCCAGCGTCCCGCCGCCGCCCATCGAGTGGCCCATCACCGCGAGCCGTCCGGGGTCGACGCGGTCCCGGACGGGGCTGTCGGCGCCGACGAGGTAGTCGAGCGCGGCGAGGAGCTGGTCGCCGCGCGCGGCGGGCTGGTCGAACAGGGTGTTCGTCTCGATCGTCATGACGACGAAGCCGCGCGACGCGAGGCGCGGCCCGTACCAGGAGATCCAGCCCTCGGGGGAGACGAACCCGGGCGACACGGCGATCGCGCCGAACGTCCCCTGGCCCGTGTCGGTCGGCGCGTAGATCGTGCCCTGGTTGAAGCCCGCGCCGCTCCCGGCGGGCACGTCGATCGTCTCGAACTCGAACGCGCCCTCGGCGGCGACGATGCTCCGGTCGGTCGGCGCCGGGCCGCGCTCGTACGGGTTCGCGGCGGCGGAGGCGGCCGGGGCCAGGGCGACGCCCGCGGCGAGGACCGCGGCGGGCAGCACGCTCAGCACGCTCAGCACGCGCATGGGACGCTTGTTCATCGGGGGGCGACCCTTCGGTGGGGGGACTCGGGGGTAGGAGAATTGTGGGACGCCCCGACGTCGGCGTTCTCCGTGTCGCGGTGCGGGTTCCGCTCCCCGACCCCTGCGGCGGCTGACAAAAACCACCGGAAACGGGACGGAGGGGCCACTCCCCCCGAAGTGACCCCTCTCCCCCCGTTCCGCCGCGCCGGCCTGGTGCTCTCTGGGGCTCGCCGCTCCCCCCGAAGCGGCTCGCACCGGCGCGCGGCGGATGACTCGAAAGTAGCGAGCCCGTCCAGGAAAGTTCGACGGTTCGGCCCCTCGCGTCGACGAGCGGTTAACCCTGTGCGACGAATGGACTACATGCTGCGTTCATTCCGTGTTCGCAACGTCGTGACGAACCCCAGCGAAGCACGACATGCCGGACGGCTCGGCCTCGCCGGACGGCTCAGCCTCGCCAGACGGGCAGCGTCACCACCGACGGACGGGACGCGTCGCGGAACACCTCGAAGGCCGTGCGGCGCATCGCCACCGCCCGTCCGATCGGCTCGCCGGTGCCCGGATTGCGGGCGAACCGGGGAAACGCCCCGCCCGCCAGGACGAGCCGGAGCCGGTGCCCGCGCCGGAACCGGTAGCCGGTCGGATGCATCTCCACCTCGGCGCGGACGGTCCCCGGCTCGGCGATCCGCACGATGCCGTCCGTGACGTTCCGCGAGACGCCGTCCGCGTCGACATCGCAGAGCCGCACGAACAGGTCGCCGTGGCCGGTGCTCGTCCGGACGTGCACGGTCGCCGACACCGGGCCGATCAGATCGAGGTCGCGCTCCAGCGGCGGACCCGTGAGGACCGCGACATCGTCCCGCCGCTCCATCACCCGGTTGTCGCGCTGCCGTCCTTTACCCGGAGCCAGGAGCGGCCCGCCGACGTTCGGCGTGGGATCGAGCGGATCGTAAACGAACGTGACCGGATCGTCCGCGCCCCACTCCGACAGGTACAGCGGAGCGGGTTCCGTCTCCGGGGGCGGCCACCGGTCGAAGTCGAGCCAGCGCCCGGCCCCCTGCAAGTACAGGCGGACGGGCGCGCGCCGCAGCTCCGCCGCGTCCCCGTGCAGGTGCGCGCCGAGCCACGACACCTGATCCGCCAGGACGGCCCGCAGCGCCCGCACGTCGTGCCCCCACGGGCCGATCGTGATGCGCGGGCCGCGCCCGGCGGCGTCCAGCGCGGCGAAGTCGCGGAGCTGCCCGCGCAGGAACAGGTCCCACCAGCCCGTCACCATGCTGGCGGGCGCGGTCGTCGCGGCGACGGCCGGACTGTGGTCCGTCGCATCCCAGAACCCGTCGCCGGGCTCGGTGTGCGCGGCGACGTCGCGCAGGAACCGCTCCGGCCGCCCGATCGCCGACAGGTCCGCCTCCCCGACCGGCAGGTGCCGCATCGCCCGCCGGACGCGCCGCGCGTGCAGCGGCGCGAACGGTTCGTCGCGCGTTCCCATCGAGGCCGACCACACCAGCGTGTTGAACAGGGCCAGCGCGCCGCCCGGATAGAACGAGCTCACGAACTCCGAGGCCGTGACGCCGAGGCCGAGCGCCGCCAGCGGCGGGTCCGCGTACGGCGCGACCGCCCACTCCGCGAACCCGAGGTAGCTCGCCCCCGCCATCGCCACCCGGCCGTCGCACCACGGCCGCGAACGCAGCCACGCCACCGTCGCGAGCCCGTCGTCGCGTTCGTGGTGGAACGCATGGAACTCGCCGCCCGAACCGCCGATGCCGCGCACGTCCTGCACGACCACCTGGAACCCGCGCCGCGCCAGCACCCGGGTGAACAGCCGCACGACGCGCTGCGCCCGTCCGTACGGGGTGCGGATCAGCACGACCGGCAGCGGCCCCGCCCCGCGCGGCCGATGCAGGTCGGCCCGCAGCACGACCCCGTCCGGCATCGCCACCGGCAACCCGCGGGCCGTCTCGACCGCCGGAGTCGTCTCCCCGGGAAGCCCTAGCAACCGATCCACGGTGTTGTCAGCGATGCGCATTTGCTGCCTCACCCAAGCCAGAGTGGACCGGAACCACTGCGATCGCGAGCGAAGCCGGATGCGAGCGAAGCGAGAATCGGATCGCGCAGCGAGCCCCCCGGGCGAGTCGGAGCGATGCAGCGATCGCGCGCTGCGCCCGTGGAAGGAAGGCCCCCTGGGGCCTGACGCCGAGGGCACCGCAGGCAAACACAGTCGCGACCGTATACCAATCGGCACGTGGCGGCCGTCAGGGCGCTATTCGGGGATGTCCGCCATGTACGGAGGGGCGGGCTCGTACTGCATGTAGGCCCGCACCGCGCGCGCGTGGTCGCGCCCATGGATCCGTCCCACGAGCCAGAGAGCCATGTCGATCCCGGCGGACACCCCCTGGCTCGTGACGAGGTTCCCGTCGACGACCCACCGCGCGTCCCGGACGACCGTGACATCTCCGCGCCGCTCCAGTTCGTCCTCGGACGACCGGTGCGTGGCGACGCGCCGTCCCCGCGCCGGGCCCGCCGCGTGCAGCAGCACCGACCCCGTGCAGACGCTCGTCACCCAGCCGGCCCGCTCGGCGGTCTTCGCGATCCAGCCGGTGACGGACGTGTTGTGCGGCTGCGTCACCCGCGCCCCTCGACCGCCGGGGACCAGCAGGACGTCGAGGTCCGGGTGGTCGCCGAAGGTCCGGTCGGGCACGACCCGCATCCCCTTCGCGCACCGGACGGGCGCGGCCTTTTCGGCGATCAGCATCGTCTCGTCGCCCGCGTCGCGCAGCATCGCCGACACCGCGAACACCTCCCACGGCCCCGCGAAGTCCAGCTCCTCGGCGTCCTCGAACACCAGCAGCCCGTACGTCGTCATGCGTGCCTTACCTTCTCTCTGGATCTGAACCGGTCATTCGTAAGATCGGTGGGCCCGGGGGCTCTGGGCATGGCCGTCACGGTTCCGCCGCCCCCTGCCCGAGGGACTTCGGTTCCCTCGTCCCTCTGAATCGGTTCCTGTAGTCGGCCGGTGCGACGCCGAGCCGCCGGTGGAACACCCGCCGGAGCGTCTCGCCCGTCCCGAACCCGAGCCGCCGCGCCAGCGTCTCGACCGGCTCGTCGCCCTCCGCGAGCGCCCGGCGGGCCGCCTCCACCCGCACCCGCTCGACGTACGCGCCGGGCGGGACGCCCAGTTCGGCGGTGAACCGGCGCTGGAGGTGCCGAGGGCTCAACCCGGCGCGCTCCGCCAGGTCGCCGATCCCGTGCCGGGCCCCCGGGTCGGCCTGGACCGCCGCGACCGCCGCGCGAACGGGATCGCTCTCCGGCTGCCGCGACCACAACGGGACGCTGAACTGCGACTGGCTCCCCGGCCGCCGCAGGAACATCACCAACTCGCGCGCCGCTGCGTGCGCCACGTCGCGTCCGCGATCGTCCTCCAGCAGGGCCAAAGCCAGGTCGATCCCGGCCGTGACCCCGGCGGACGTCCACAGGCCCCCGTCCCGGACGAAGATCGGGTCGCAGTCGACCGTCGCCTCCGGATGCTCGCTGCGGAGCCGCGCCTCGCGCGCCCAGTGCGTCGTGACGCGGCGCCCGTCCAGGAGCCCGGCGGCGCCCAGCAGGAACACGCCGCTGCACACCGACGCGACCCGGCGCGCGTGCCGCGCCGCGTCCGCGACCAGCCGACGAGCGCGGCGTCCGCGCGGGCCGCGTCCACGCCCCGGCCGCCCGCGACCACGAGGGTGTCGACGCCGTCCGGCGGCAGGTCGGCGACGCCGTGCGCGGCGTGCGGGGCAGCCCGCCGCTCGACCGGACGGGCCCCGCCGCGGGCCCGACGACCCGCAGGTCGTAACCGCCCGCGTGGCCGAACACCTCGTGGGGGCCGGTCAGGTCGAGCACCTGGAAGTCCTCGTAGATCACGAACGCGACGCGCATGGCTCCAGACTCCGGTCGGCCGGCCGATGGCGTCAACGACACGTAGCCCACGGATCGCGCCAACGGCTCCCATAAAGCGGCCCACATATTTTCTGGAATTCGCGGTTGACACCGCGCACGCCTGGTGGATAACTTCTGACCATGCTGCTTTGATGCTTCTCCGGTTGAGCCGCCCGCGACGCGACGTCGCGGCCCCGCTCCCGAATCCCACCGGCGTCCCGGACGCACCCGCTCCACTGCTCGCACGCACGCGACCAGTGCCGTCGGCATGCCTTCCCGGCCCGCGCCGCCTGCTCACCCTTTTTCGCGGCCATTCTTTTCGGCCGAATTCGAGCCTGCCCGGAGGTGGTTCATTCATGCGTGCCATTAACCAGGAGAACATCCCCTTCCCGAACGCCAAGAAGAAGAACAAGCGCAAGGGGCCCGACGTGAAGTCGGCGGCGTTCGCGAACAACAACCGGCGGAACGCTCGGCAGCTCCCGACCCGGCAGCTCAACCGGGGCCGCTGACCGCCGCGCCGCCGGGGCCCGCGCACGAGCCGCGGGCCCCGGCGGCGCGCGTCCCGTGCCATCGGGACGTCCACCGGCCCGTCCGACACGATCACCTACCCTGAGTAGTGGATGATCACTGTCGGCGACGTCCGGGGGATCGGCTGTGGAGAGGCGAGAGCGGTTCGACCAGGTGCGCCGCCGCATGTTCCTCTCGGTGCGCGGCCGCGCGACGGTGGTCACCGTGGTGGTCTCCGCGATGATCCTCGCCCTGGTGTTCGTCCTGCTGCTCCTTCTCGCGCGCGACGCCCTGCAGAACCAGACGGAGGACACCGCGCGGCGAACCGCCGAACGGGCCGCCTTCGACCTGCTCGGCGGCATGCCCGCCGACGCCGCGCTCGATCCCCGGCCCGGCGAGGCGCCACTGATCGAGGTCGTCGGGGCGGACGGCCGAATCATCGCCGCCAACCCCCGCGCCGCAGACCGGCCGCCGCTCGGGACCCGTGCCGTCGCGCACGGCGAGCTGCTCGTCCAGGGCCGGCACTGCGGTCCGGCGGGGGCGCGTTGCGTGCGGTACTTCGGCCTGCGGCTGACCCGCACGGCGCTGGGCCGCGACGTCACGGTGATCGCCGCCGAACCGGTTCCCCTGCTCGGCAGGATCTGGCCGCTGCCCCTCTTCCTCGCACTGATCCTGCTGGGGTTCCTCGGCCTGATCGGCTGGTGGACGTGGCGCACGATCGGACAGGCGTTCGTCCCGGTCGACCGGATCCGTGCCGGAATGGCCGAGTTCAGCATCCGCGGGCTCGCCCACCGCGTGCCCGTCCCGGAGACCGGCGGCGAGATCCAGTACCTCGCCGAGACCGTGAACGCCACGCTGGAGCGGCTCGACGAGGCGATGAGCCGCGAGCGCCGGTTCATCTCCGACGCGTCGCACGACCTGCGCAACCCCATCGCGGGCCTGCGGACCCGGCTGGAGTTCGCCCTCGACGAGGACGATCCGGACGAGTGCCGCACGACGCTCCGCGCCTGCCTCCGCGACACCGAACGACTCAACGACATCGTCGTCGACCTGCTCGAACTGTCCCGGCTGGACTCCCGCGCGCCCGTCCCGCTCGAACTCCTCGACCTCGCCGATCTCGCCCGCCGCGAGGTGGAGCGCCGCTCGTCCGGCCCCCGCGCGGCCACGCGTCTCCAACCCGGCGTCGTCGTCGAGGCGAACCCGGTCCGGCTCACCCGCGTCGTCGGCAACCTGCTCGGCAACGCCGAACGGCACGCGGCGTCCCGCATCGAGGTGACGGTCGCGCGGGACGGCGACGAGGCCGTCCTGCGGGTCGCCGACGACGGTGCGGGCGTCCCGGACGACTCCCGCGAGCGCGTCTTCGAACGCTTCGCCCGCCTCGCCGACTCCCGCCGCCGCGACCCCCAGGGCACCGGCCTCGGGCTGCCGATCGCCCGCGAGATCGCCGAGATCTACGGCGGCACCCTCCGCATCATCGACCCGCCGGCCGACGGCCCGGGCGGCGCCAACTTCGAGATGCGCCTCCCGATCGCCGACGCACCGTCCCCGACGGCCGCCGGTTCCGTCCTGTGAAACCACCGACCCGGCGAGCGCGCGGACGCGGCCGATCTCGCCGACCGTCCGCCGCCGTCACATCGACGAAAGGGCGACGGCCATCATCGTGGCCGATAGGCCGAGGCCGCAGAAAAGCGCGAGCGTCGCCATGACGAGGGCGGGGCCCGCGCGGAACAGGGTGCGGATTACCAGATAAATCGCCGCGGTGACCAGAAAGACGAATGGAGCGAGGTAGAGGACGAACAGCGAGGACGCGCCCGTCAGGACGGCCGCCACGGCCGTGACCAGCGCCGCGACCGGGCCTTTGAAGTCGCGCCGCGTGAGCAGGTAGGTGATGATACCGGCGAACGCGGCGGATCCGGCGGGGATCCCGACAAGGATGAGCAGGTCGGCAGACAAGGGGGCGCTCCTGTTTTCGGGAAGTTCGGCCAGATGCTTTATCGGCTTTCCGTCGCTCGAAAGCGGAAAGCTTGTCGATCAACCGATACGACGCCCCATCGCAACAAAAGGTTCGAGCCGTTTCGCACCGGCCGCGATGGCCGACGACGCGAGGAGCGCGATCTCGACTTCGCCCTGCCCGCCCGGCGGCAGCGGCACGCCCTGAAAACGCCGGACGTGCCGCACCACCGGACGAACGCCTTCACGAGCAGCCACGAAAGGTACGGGGTGCGGCCCCGGCGCCCCCTTCCCGAGGTCTTGCACTCACGAACTCCCCATGGCACCCACCGCAACCCCTACCCCAGCCGTGCAGGATCCGGGCCACTGCGATTGCGTGCGAAGCCAGGTTCGAGCGAAGCGAGAACCTGATCGCGCAGCGAGCCCCCCGGGCGAGTCGGAGCGATGCAGCAATCGCACGCGCCGCCCGTTGAAGGAAGGCCCCCCGGGCCTGACGCCGAGGGCATCGCAAGAAACTACGCGCCGCGGATGACGTTGATGACGCTGGTGAGGCCGTCGGCGCCGTGGCCCGCGTTGACGGCGCGCCAGAGCAGGTCGCGGAGGGCGCGCGGGCCGAGGGTGTCGATTCCGGCGGCTTCGGCGGTCTCGACCATGTGGTCGGCGCCGACGGCCTGCATGAGCAGGGTGTTGTCGCCGCCCGGGTAGGTGCCCGCGCCGATCTCGTCGGTGATGATCCGCAGGAAGCCCATCGGGCCGTCGATGCCGAGCGAGGTGACGGTCTCGGTCGCGAACGGGCGGAACTGCTCGGCGGAGACGCCCGCCGACTCCAGCATCGCGATCGAATGCATGTAGGCGGTGAGCGTGGACCAGAACAGGTAGAGCTGCGCCTGGTAGTACAGGTTCGACAGGCCGTGGTCTGCACCGACGTAGGTGGTGTCGCCCAGTTCGCGCAGGGTTTCCCTATGCCGGTCCAGGAGTTCTTCGGGGCCGCTGTAGAAGATGTACGCGCTCGGCTGCCCGATCCCTGGCGGGGGCACCATGACGCCTCCTGTGAGGAGTTCGGCGCCGTTGCCCGATGCCCACTCGCCTGCACGGCGCAGTTCGTCCGGGCTGCCGGAGCTGAGGTTCACCAGGACTCGGCCCTTCATCTGGGCGCCGTCCAGTGAGCTGTACATCGCCTTGTAGTCGGTCTGGCTGATGACCACGAGTTCGGACGCGGCGAGCGCCTCGTCCGGGGTCGCGGCAAGGGTCGCTCCCTGCTCGACCAAGGGGGCGGCCTTGGACGCGGTTCGGTTCCACACGGTGGTCGGGTGGCCGTTCTTCAGGAACGTCGCCGCCATGGCCTTGCCCATCGGGCCGAGGCCGACGACCGTCACCGGAGCTTTCATGTTTCCTCCCTTGATGTCAGGGCTCCACGGTCGCCGGGGCCGCTTCGGAAACCCTTCGGGTCCGTCCGAAGCGGCGGATACGGTGACAAAATGCACTTCGGGGTGTTGGGGCCGCTCGCCGTGCGGACGGACGACGGGACGGCCGTGCGGGTCCCGGAGACGAAGGTCCGTGCCGTCCTCGCGGCGCTGCTGGCCGAGCCCGGCCGGACGGTCCCGGCCGATCGGCTGATCGACGCGCTGTGGGGCGACCGGCCGCCGCGCCGGCCGGCCGGGACGCTGCAGGCGCGGGTGTCGCAGCTCCGCAAGGTGCTGGACGACGCCGAACCGGGCGCGCGGGGGCTCATCGTGACCCGTCCGTCCGGTTATGCCCTGGCGGCCGCGCCGGACGCGGTCGACGCGGGACGGTTCGCGGCGCTGCTCGTCCGGGCGCGCGACACCGCCGACGCGCTCGCCCGGTCGCGGCTGCTCGGGGACGCGCTGGCGCTGTGGCGCGGTCCCGCGTTCGCCGACTTCGCCGACGCCCCGGGTTCCTCCTGCCCGCGATCGTGGACCTTGAGGAGCGGCGGCTCGCGGCGCTGGAGGAGCACGCGGAGACGCGGCTGGAGCTGGGCGAGCACGCGGCGCTGGCGGCGGAGCTGGCGGGTCCGGTGGCGCGGGATCCGCTGCGGGAGCGGCTGCGGGCGGCGCACCTGCGCGCCCTGCACCGGGCCGGGCGGCGCGGCGAGGCCCTCACCGGCTACCACGACCTGCGGGAGCGGCTCGCCGAGGAGCTGGGCGTCGATCCGAGCCCGCGGTTGTCGGAGTTGTACCAGGAGATCCTGGAGGATCGCCCCGCCGAGCCGGTCCGCCCGCGCCCGGTCGTCCGGCTGCCGGTGCCGCCGGACGAGCTGATCGGACGGGACGCGGCGGTGGAGCGCACGCGCGCGCTCCTGCACGAGCACCGCCTGGTGACGCTGACCGGCTCCGGCGGGGTCGGGAAGACGCGGCTGGCGCTGGAGACGGCCGGACGGGCGGCGGCCGACCACCCGGACGGCGTGTGGCTGGTCGAGCTGGCGCCGGTGCGGCCGCGCACGGCGGCGGACGCCGCCGAGCTGGTCGCGCGCACGCTGGGCCTGCGGGACGAACCGGCCGATCCGGGCGCGGGGATCGTGGACCGGCTCGCCGACGCGCTGCGCGAGGCGCCGCGTGCTGCTCGTCCTCGACAACTGCGAGCACGTCGCCGAACCGGCGGCCGAGCTGGCCGGGCGGCTGCTGGCCGGGGCGCCGGGGCTGCGGATCCTGGCGACCTCGCGCGAGCCGCTCGGCGTGCCGGGCGAGACGCTGCGGATCGTCCCGCCGCTGGATCTGCCGGGCGGCCGCACCGATCCGGGCGACCTGCGGCGGTACGGGGCCGTCCGGCTGTTCGTGGCGCGGGCGTCGGCGGCGGCGCCAGGGTTCGCGCTGGACGCGGCGACGGCGCCGTGGGTCGCGGCGATCTGCCGACGCCTCGACGGCGTGCCGCTGGCGCTCGAACTCGCGGCGACGCGCGTCCGGGCGCTCGGGGTGCGGGAGCTGGCGGCGGCGCTGGACGACCGGTTCCGGGTGCTGGCGGGCGCGCGGCGCGGCCCGGAGCGGCTGCTGACGCTGCGCGCGACGATCGACTGGAGTTGGGGGCTGCTCGCCGACGACGAGCGGACGGCGCTGCGGCGGCTCGCGGTGCACGCGGGCGGCTGCACGGCGGACGCGGCGGCGGAGGTGTCCGGAGCGGACCTCGGGGTGCTCGCCCGGCTGGTGGACCGTTCCCTCGTCGTGCGGCGCGCGGACGGCCGGTACCGGCTGCTGGAGTCGATCTCCGCGTACGGGCTGGAGCGGCTGCGGGAGGCGGGCGAGGAGCCCGAGCTGCGGCTGCGGCACGCCCGTCACCTGGTGGAGCTCGCCGAACGGGCGGCGGACGGGCTGCGCGGCCCCGAGCAGGCGCGGTGGCTCGGCCGGATCGACGCGGAGGCCGCCGGGGTGCGGGCGGCCCTGGAGCACGCCCCGCCGGACCTCGCGCTCCGGCTCGTCAACGCGCTGGCCTGGCACTGGTTCCTGCGGGGGCGTTTCGGCGAGGCCCGGTGCGCGTTCACGGACGTGCTGAACGCCGCGCCGGACGGCCCGGGGCGGCTGGAGGCGGAGACGTGGCTCGCGGCGATGACGATGGCGTCCGGCGAGAGCACCGACACCGACGAACTCCGCCGCGCCGCCCTGGAGCGGTACAAGGGCACCGACGAGTTCGCCAGGGCGAAGGCGCTGTGGCTGCTGAGCCGCGTGCACTGGGCCTACGGCGACGTGGCGTTGAGCCATGCACGCGTGGACGAGGCCCTGGCCGTCTTCCGCGCGCGCGCCGACCGCTGGTACACGGCCGCCGCGCTCGCCACGCGTGCCCTGCTCGCCGTCGGCCGCGGCGACGTGGCGTCCCTGCGCGCGGACGCCGCCGAGAGCCTGGAGGTCTTCGCCGCGCTCGGCGACCCGTGGGGCCGCCTCGAAGCCACCGACGCGCTCGCCCAGCACGCCGAGATCACCGGCGACTACCCGGCGGCGACGCGGCTGCTGCGGGCCGGGCTGCGCCTCGCCGAGGACCTCGGGATGTGGCCGGAGGCGTCGTTCCGGCTCGCCGGGCTGGGCCGGATCGCGCTCCTCACCGGCGCCCTCGGCGAGGCCCACGACCTGCACGAACGCGCGCTGTGCACGGCGACGCGGCACGCGGCGAAGTCCGCCGAGGAGTACGCCGAGGTCGGGCTCGGCCTGGTCGCGCGGGCGCGCGGCGAGCCGGCCGCCGCCGAGGCGCACCTGCGCGCCCCGCTCGGCTGGCTGCGCGACATCGGCGGGACGACCGGGATCGCGTTCGTGCTCGCGCAGCTCGGCTTCATCGCCGAGGAGCGCGGCGACGCGGACGCCGCGCTCGCCCTGCACACCGAGGGGCTGGCGGCCGCCCGCGCGACCGGTCACCCGCGCGCGGTCGCGCTCGCGCTGGAGGGCCTCGCCGGGGCGCGCTCCCTCGCGGGCCTGCACGCGGAAGCCGTCCGGCTGCTGCGCGAGGCGACCGGGCTGCGGGCGTCGTCGGGGGCGCCGCTGCCGCCCGCCGAGCGGCGCGAAGTCGACCGGGTTTCCGGGAGGATCATGGACGCTCTCGGCGTTTCATCCCTTGACGGACATATCCCTGAAAGGACGTCGAGATGACCACCGAGGACCTGGGGTTCGGCTGGCGCGGCGACGCGCTCGACCTGCCCGCCTACCTGAAGCGCGTCGGCCTCGACGCCGATCTCCCGCCGACGGAGGAGACGCTGCGCGCCCTGCACCGCGCGCACGTCACGTCCATCCCGTTCGAGAACCTGGAGATCATGCTGGGCCGCCCGGTCGAGGTCGGGCTGGAGTCCGTGCAGGCCAAGCTGGTCGACCGGCCGCGCGGCGGCTACTGCTTCGAGCACAGCGCCCTGTTCGCGGCGGCGCTGGAACGGCTCGGTTTCCAGGTCTCCGGGCTGGTCGGCCGCGTGATGATGGGCGCGGAGAAGCTCCGGCCGACCACGCACGGCTTGGTGCACGTCCGCCTCCCCGGCCAGGACCCGGACGAACCGGGCTGGCTCGCCGACGTGGGGTTCGGCTCCGGCCCGCTGGAGCCGCTGCGCTTCGTCGACGGCCCACCCGACGAGCAGGACGAGCAGGACGGCTGGGGCTACCGCCTCCGGCGCGGCGACACGCACGCGTGGGAGATGCACCAGCGCGGCCCGGACGGCTGGCTCCGGCGGCACATGTTCGACGAGGCCGAGGCGTACCGCGTCGACTTCGAGGCCCTCAACTTCTACGTGTACGCGAACCCGCGCTCGCCGTTCACGGCGCGCCCGTTCGTCCAGCGGTTCCTGCCCGAGTCGCACCGCGTGCTGGACGGGACGACCGTCACCGTCACCCGTCCGGACGGCTCGGTCGAGACCCGCGCGCACGCGCCCGCCGACCTCCCGGACGTCCTGGCCTCGGACTTCGCGATCACGCTGGAGGGCGACGACCCCGGACGGCTCGTCGCGTGGCTCGAAGCGCGCGCGTGACCCGGGTGGTTCCGGGGGTGGCGCCCGCTATCCCGGACATGTAATATCCAGAATATGCGGATGAGCGAGGGAGTCGAGTGGGCGGCGCACTGCTGCCTGCTGCTCTCCTGGATCGGCGAGGACGGCCCGGTGCCCGCGACGCGGCTCGCGGCCGGGTTCGACCTCCCCGCGCCGTACCTGAACAAGCAGCTCCAGGCCCTCGTCAGGGCGGGCATCGCCACCTCGACGCCGGGTCCGCGCGGCGGGTTCCGGCTCGCGCGCCCCCTGGAGCAGATCACGATGATGGACATCGTCACCGCGATCGAGGGCCCGGAACCTGCGTTCCAGTGCACCGAGATCCGGCAGCGGGGCATGTTCGCGGGCTCCCCGGAGTCCAACTTCCGCGCACCCTGCGCCATCAGCACCGCCATGCGCAAGGGCGAAATGGCCTGGCGCAGAACCCTGGCGAAGCAGACGCTCGCCGACGTGAACGCAGCGGCCACGGGCGGCCTTCCGGACCTCCCGGAACAGATCCGCGCCTGGTACGCCCGCACCTGACCCCCGACCGGCAACCGACCGACACCCACCGATACCCGACCCCTCCCACCATCCGGTCAAAAACTGGACATTTCCCATCTTGGAAAGGAAAATGCCATGGAACCGCGCATGAGCAACCTGCCCGCCGTCGCCGCCGGAGGCTTCAAGGCGCTGCTGAGCCTGGAAGGCTTCGTCGGGAAGAGCTCCGTGCCGAGCAGCACCCTCGAACTCGTCCGGCTCCGCGTCAGCCAGATCAACGGCTGCGGCTTCTGCGTCGACATGCACTGCCGCGAGGCCAAGAAGGCGGGCGAGACCGACGAGCGCCTCTGGGGCGTCGCCGCCTGGCGCGAGTCGCCGCACTTCACCGAGGAGGAGCGCGCCGCGCTCGCCCTCGCCGAGGCCGCCACCCGCATCGCCGACAACCCGGCGGGCGTCCCGGACGACGTGTGGGACCAGGCCGCCGACCTCTACGACGAGGAGAGCCTCGGCGCCCTCCTGATGGCCATCGCCGCGATCAACTCCTGGAACCGGCTCAACGTCACCGTCCGCCAGGTCGCCGGCGCCCCCATCGGCTGACCGGGACGGGACCGGTCACCTGACGGATGCCCGGCCGCGGCGCCCTCCCTAGCGTCGTCGGTACCGGAAGGAGAACCGATGACCATCGAGAAGACCGTGACCGACTGGATCGCCGCCACCGCGCGGCCCGTCCGCGCCGACACCGCGGACGGGCCGCTCACCGACCTCGAACCGCTCCGCGACGCGGCCCGCGGCACCGCCGTCACCGCCCTGGCGACCGCCACGCGCGGGGCGCACGAACTGTTCGTCCTGCAGCACCGGATCCTGCGGTTCCTGGTCGAGGAGCAGGGGTACCGCACCCTCGCCCTGGAGGAGGACTGGACGACCGGCCTCCGGCTCGACGCCTACGCCCGCACGGGCCGGGACGACCCCGCCGCGGCACTGCGCGACGCGTGGCCACCGTGGCGGACGGCCGAGATGCTGGACGCGCTGCGGTGGATCCGCGCGTTCAACGAGCGGCACCCCGGCGATCCCGTCCGGATCATCGGGCTCGACTTCGGCGCGACCCGCGCCACCGGCTACGACACGGTCGTCGAGCACGTCCGGCGCGCCGCCCCCGGCCGCCCGCCGACCTCTCCGGCCTCCTCGCCCCGCTGCGGCCCGCCGGCCCGATCGACGAGCACGTCGCGCACTACCGGGCGCTCCCGGACAAACGGCCGCTGATCGAGCGGGCCGAGCGCGCGCTCGCGCTCGTCCGGTCCCTGCCGGTCGACCCGCTCGTCGTCGGGCACGCGGAGGCGATCGCCGACTTCCACCGCCTCCACGCCCCGCCCGTCCTCGACATCGCGTTCGTCGAGGAGCGGCTCGCCGACCACCTGCTGCGGTGGCACGAGCACACCGGTTCCAAGGTCGTCTACTGGGGCGGCACCGCGCACGCGTCCGCCGACGAGCGGGACGCGGACGGGTCCGGTGCGCGGCCGAACACCGGCGCCCGGCTGCGGCGCCGGCTCGGCGCCCGCTTCCTCCCGATCGGGCTGACCTTCGACCACGGCGCCGTCCACGGCGGTGTGCGCGTCCCCCCGCCCGCCGCCTCGTTCGGCGACGCGGTCCTCGGCACCGCCGGCCCGCCGCACTACCTCCTCGACCTGCGCGGGGCCCGGACCCGGACGGACGCGGTCGGCGCGTGGCTGGGCACGCCCGCGCCCGTCCGGGTGATCGGCCCCGGCTACCGAACCGAGGACGACGCCCGCCACCGCCTGGCGGACGCCTCGCCCGGCACGCTGTTCAACGTCCTCGTCCACTCCCAGGAGGTGACGCCCGCGCGCCCCCTGCCCTAGCCCAGTTCCAGCCGGGCCAGTTCGCCGCGCGACGCCACGCCGAGCTTCGGGTACGCCTTGTAGAGGTGGTAGCCGACGGTCCGGGGGCTGAGGAAGAGCTGCGCGCCGATCTCCCGGTTGCTCAGCCCCGTCGCCGCCATCCGGACGACCTGCAGTTCCTGCGGCGTGAGCAGCGCCGCCAGGTCGTCCGGTGCGCCGCCGTCGGCGAGACTCTCCCCGGCCGCCCGCAGCTCGCCGCGCGTCCGCTCCGCCCAGGGCACGGCGCCCAGCCGCTCGAACCCCTCCAGCGCCGAGCGCAGCACCGCCCGCGCGTCGTTCCGCCGCCGCGCCCGGCGCAGCCACTCCCCGTACAGCAGTTCGGTCCGCGCGCGGCCGAACGGTGTCCCGCCTTCGCGGTGCAGTTCCAGCGCGCGCGTGTACGTTTCGTCTGCCTTCTCGTCCGGTCCGACGAGGGCTTCGCAGCGCAGCGCCTCTGCCTCGATCCACGGTTGACGCACCTGCGCCGCCCACTCGGAGAACCACGCGGCCGCGTCCCGTCCGTCCTCCGGGCGCCCGGACCGCACCGCCGCCTCCACCAGGTCCGGCAGGCTGCCGATCGAGCCCTGCCGGTTCGGGCCCGCGAGCACGTCCGCGAGCCGCCGCAGCGCCTCCTCGTGCCGGCCGAGCCCCAGGTCGAGCAGGCTGCGCGCCGCCGCCGCGTGCACGTTGCTCGGCGGGACGCCGCGGCCCTGCGCCTCCGCGGTCAGCTCCGCGCAGCGCTCCTCGTCGCCCTCGATCGCCGCGAGTTCCGCCAGCACCGTGTCCAGGTAGACGCGGATGCGGTGCCGTCCGGTGTCCGCCGCGATCCGCAGGCCCTCCGCCGCGGCCGTCCGCGCGTCCCGGTGGTGCCCGAGCAGCAGCAGCGTCCGCGACCGCAGCATCAGGACGGCCGGCAGCAGCCCGATCGCGCCCTCGTCGCGGAACCGCCGCTCCAGCCCCGCCATGTGCTCGTCCGCACCCGCGAGGTCCCCCAGCATCAGGAACCACAGGCCCGCGCGCACCCGGTCGCGCGGGCCGAAGCAGAAGGACATCCCGCCGAGCAGCTCCCGCAGCGCCGCGACGCCGTCCGCGCTCCCGGCCTCGCCGAACGGGTTCTGCCCGGAGAACACGCGGGCCAGCGCCGCCAGACTGGGGCCGTTCGGCAGGTCCGCGCCGCGCGCCGCGATGGCGTCCACGGCCGCGAAGTCGCCCGCATCGCCGCCGCGGACGGCGCCTGGAAGAACAGGTATCCGGCCGTCCTCGGGTCGCCGCGACGGACGCCGCGGTGTCCGCGAACAGCCGGTACGCCTCCTTCGTCCGGTCCTCCTCGTCGGCGAGCGACGCCCGGATCAGCGTCAGCTCCGCCCGCGCCTCCGGCCGCGGGAGGTCCGCCGCCGCGCCGCCGCCAGCCCGAGCCGCGACGTCGTCTCCCGCAGGCCCCGCACCTCCTCGGTGCACGCCGGGCATTCGTCGAGGTGACGCTCGAACCGCTTGCGCTCGGCCTCGCCCAACGCGTCCAGCGCGTAGGCGCCCGCGAGGTCGTGGGGATCGTGGGTCATCACCGGACTCCCATGCAGTCGCGCAGGCGGATGAGGCCGTCGCGCATTCGCGTCTTGATCGCCGCCAGGCCGACGCCCAGCAGCTCGGCGACCTCCCGGTAGCTGTAGCCGCCGTAGTACGCGAGCGTGATCGACTCCCGCTGGACGTCGGTCAGCCCGGCCAGGCACCGGCGCACCTGCTGGTGCTCCAGCCGGATCTCGGCCTGCTCGCTGACCTGGTCGTAGTCGGGTTCGGGCGCGGCGGCGCGCTCCTCGCGCTCCTTGCCCGCCTGCACCGTGCGGACCCGGTCGACCGCCCGGCGGTGCGCCAGCGTCATCGCCCACGACGTCGCGCTGCCCCGCGACCGCTCGTACCGCGACGCCGTCCGCCACAACTCCACCAGCACCTCCTGCGCGACCTCCTCCGCCTGCGCGGCGTCCCGCAGGATCCGCAGCACCAGCCCGTACACCGGACCGGACAACTGCGCGTACACCTCCTCGAACGCCTCCTGATCACCGCGCGCGACGCTGCCGAGCAGCCCCGCGAGGTCGGTCGGGTCCCCGGTGTCGTCCGCCGGATCGGGTACCCCGCGCGGACCCGGACGTTTCCTGCGTGGCCGCTCGCTCATCGTCACACCGGTCATTCGGAGCCGTCGGGCCCGTGGACGGGTCGCATCGGGCGGTTCTGCGCCCCCGCCCGAATCTTTCCCAGGATCCCACCCATCCGCTCCCCGCACCGCTCCGAACACCCGGTGTGAAAGGCAGACCGGCACACGACAGGACCGGACGGCCCGCCGCCGCGGCCGCGGGCGTCCTCGCGACGCCGCGGCGATGGGCGTCGCCGAGCTCGCCGCGGGCGTGCTGGGCCGCCCCACCGCCGCCCCGATCATCGCGGTGGGTTCCGGATTCGTCGACCTCACCCCCGTATGGCTGAAGGACTGGGCGATCCGCACCTTCGGGACGAACGACAAGCTCGTCCTGCTCGGCGGAGTCGGCATCGGCGTCGTCCTCGCCGCGCTCGCCGTCGGCCTCCTGGCCCGGCGGCGCCTGCGGTGGGGCCTGGCGGGTCTCGCGGCGTTCGGCGCCGTCGGCGTTCTCGCCGCGGTGACCCGCCCGTCCGGCGGCGCCCTCGACGCCCTCCCGACCCTCGCAG
>NZ_MKJY01000045.1 GCF_001942465.1 Actinomadura sp. CNU-125 | reverse complement strand
ACCGCGGCGAGCAGGCCGATCAGCGCGGGCGCGGGCACCAGCCACATCGTCCGCCACAGCACCTGCCCCGCGCCGGTCACGTCCGCCGCCAGCGCCAGCACCCCCGGCAGGATCAGCAGCGTCAGCAGCGCCGCGACGCCCCCGCAGATCAGCGCGGGCACGCCGGGCCGGACCGTCCACGGCCCGAGCCACAGGGCGCACCCGGCGAGCACGCCGAGGGTCGCGTACAGCAGGACGGCCCGGTAGCTGGCCGGGGCGTCGTGGACGGTCCCGTGCACCGAGACGCTCTCGTACAGCAGGATGACCGCGAGCCCCGCCGCGACCGGGTACGCCATCGCCGCGCACGCGGCGAGTCCCGTCCGGACCCGCCCGGTGACGACGAGCGGCGCGGCCGCCGCCAGCACGACCAGCGACACCACGAACGCGGCCGTCGAGGTGAGGCCCACCGCCGCGACCCCGGCGGCGGCCAGCAGGACGAGGTCGCGGCGCGTCCGCCGTTCCGCCCAGTGCGTCAGGTACGCGAACAGCAGCGGGACGAGCAGCGACACCAGTACTGCTTTGCCCTGCCACATCCGCAGCAGGTGGAACGAGCCGAGCGACGCCGCGCTGAGCCCCGACCACAGCAGGTAGACCGACCCGACCGCGAAGCAGAGCGCGGCGCGGCGCGGCGCCCACGCCCGCACGAGCCGCCACAGCGCCCAGATCGCCAGGAACGTGACCGTGGGCAGCAGGACGTACCAGACGAACGACGCGCCCGGCACGCCCACGATCCGTGCGAGCGCCCCGGCGAGGACCTCGATCGACGACACCGGGGGCTCCCCGGCGATCTGGTCGGTGGCCCCCGAGGTGAAGATCACGTCTTTTGTGGGGATGCGGCCCGTTTCGGCCGTCGCCACGGAGCGGGACACGAAGTAGGCGTCGTCGCCGTCGGAGTTGAGGACGAACAGCGACCCGATCGCGAACCCGGCCCGGTGAGCAGCGCGAGCGGCGTGCCCCAGCGGGCCGCCGCCGCGTCCGCCGCGTCCGCCTCGTCGCGTCCGGCGGACGCCGGGAGCGCGCCGGGCCCGGCCTCCTCCCCGTCACCGGCCGCGGGACGGCGCAGCAGGACGGCCGCGGTCACCGCGACGCTGACCGGCGCGCCGCCACGCGCACCACCACGGGACGCCCTCCCCGTGCAGGCCCGCGCTCGTTCCCGCCACGACGGCCGCCCCGACCGCCACGCCCGCGAGGCCCCGGTGGACGGCCGCGCGGCGCGCGGTCGTGCCACAGCGCGGCGCCCGTCCCGCGCCGGAACCAGGCGGTGATCCCCGCCGCCGACACCACCGCCCAGCAGGCCAGCATCACCCAGGTGGGGGGCTGGAGCAGCAGGCACACGTGGTAGATCACCGTCCACGCCGCGAAGGCGAGCACGGCCGCGTCGACGAGGCCGTCCACGGCCCGGGTGACCCGCGCCGTCACCCCCGGCCGTCCGCCCCCGCCTCCGTCGCGCCCGGCGGCGCGTCCCCGGCTCCGGCCCCCGTCCCGGCCGTCCGGTCTTTCAGCTCGGTCATCCCGATGTCCCCTGAATCCATGCGTACGCCGGTGCGGTCGCACCGGGCCTCCCGCAGATGTCTCAGAGACGCGGCAGCACGCACCGAAGTTGCCCGCGCCGACGATCTTGGTCGGATTTCGATGTGTCGCCGTTCCCGCGGCCGTCCGTTCCATGCGAAGAAGCGGCCGCGCGTTCGTCTCCTACGAGTACTTGCCCCCGGACCCGTTTTCGTTGCACGCGGATCGTCCCGGGACGCGGACGCTCACTCGGCGGCGAGCGCCTCGGGGGATCCGGAGGGCTCCGACGGCCCGGGACGCCCGGACGCGGACGGTTCGGGAGAGCCGTACGTGCGCTCGCCGCGGTACAGCCCCGCCAGCACGTCCTCGATGCCGGCTTCCCGCAGCGCGATGTCGCGGACCTCGTGGTCGCGCGCGATCGCGGCGACCACCGCCGCCGCGTTCGCCGTCCCGGGCAGCCGCAGCCACTGCCGCGGCCCCTCCGTGCGTTCGGCCGCGACCCCCCGCACCGCGACCCCGTCCACGGTGAGGTCCTCGACCCTGATCGGCGGGCCGGGGCGGTCCAGCTCGACCACCAGCATCCGGTCGGCGTCCACGGTCCGGCGCAGGTCGGCCAGGCCGCCGTCGAACGCGAGCCGCCCCCGGTCGATGATCATGACGCGGCGGCAGAGCCGCTCGATGTCGCCGAGATCGTGCGTGGTCAGCAGGATCGTGGTGCCGCGCTCGGTGTTGAGGCGTTCCAGGAACTCCCGCACCGTGGCCTTGCTGACCACGTCGAGGCCGATCGTGGGCTCGTCCAGGACGAGCAGCTCCGGGTCGTGCAGCAGCGCGGCGGCCAGGTCGCCGCGCATCCGCTGCCCCAGGCTGAGCTGCCGCACCGGCGTGTCGAGGAACGGGCCCAGCTCCAGCAGCGCCGTCAGCTCCGCGAGGCGGGACCGGTGCGCGTCCGGATCGACCCCGTACAGCTTCCGGACGAGCGCCAGGCTGTCGCGCAGCGGCAGATCCCACCACAGGGTGGTGCGCTGGCCGAACACCACCCCGATGCGGCGGGCGAGCGTCGTCCGCCGCCGCGACGGGTCGAGCCCGCACACCCGCAGCGTCCCCGTGGAGGCCGTCAGGATGCCCGTCAGCATCTTGATCGTCGTGGACTTTCCCGCGCCGTTCGGGCCGAGGTACCCGACGAACTCGCCCGGTTCGACGTCGAACGAGACGCCGTCCACCGCGCGCACCGTCGTGCGGACCCGCCGGCGCCGGCCGTCGCGCGCGCGCGGACGGTGAACGACTTGCCGACGTCCGTCGCGACGATCATCGCGCCCGCTCCGGGCATGTCGCCCCCTTCGGTCATCTGGAGCCCCCTCGATGCAGGATCAGCTTCCGGTGGATCGGTAGTGCCGCAGGCCCGCCCGCCACGCGAGGGCCGCCGCCGCGCACACCGCGACGGCGACGGCCGGCGAGGCGAACCGCGCCGCGACCGGCAGCCCCAGCGGATCGGGAACGCCGAGGACGTACAGCGCGGGCTGCCAGTTCACGAACGCGAGCGGCACGACGAACGTCACCCCGCGCACGAGGTCGCGGGCGAACATCGTCGGCGGGTACTGCGTCAGGAACGCGCCCCCGTAGGTGAGCGACTTGGTGGCCCCGTGGCTCTCGACGAGGACGAACTGCGCCGCGCCCACCAGCACCCACAGTCCCGCGAAGATCGCCGCCCCGGCCGCCACCATCAGCGGGATCATCGCCGCCCGGCCGGGCGTCCAGGCGACGTCCAGCCGCGGCAGCGCGAACACCAGGACGAGCACGGGCGGGACGACCTTGCCGGCCCGGCGGGGCGTGAACTCCTCGGCCGCCACCTGCACCAGGGGGCTCACCGGACGCACGAGCATCGCGTCCATCGTCCCGTTCCGCACGTGCTCTCCGAGCCGGTCGGCGGTGCCGAGGACGCAGTCCGACAGCGCGAACGACAGCGCGGACGTCCCGTACAGGAACAGGACCTCCTCCGCCCCGAACCCGGCGATGCTGTCGGCGTGCGCGAACAGCAGCACGATCGCGATCGCGTCCAGGCCGGTGACGACCGCCGTGGACAGGACGAGCAGCACCAGCGACACCGGATACTGCGCGGCGGCGCGGATCCACGTCCACGCCAGCAGCCCGTACATCCGCACGGCCCGCGTCACGGATTCAGCCACCGTGCACCACCAGCTTCCGCCGCGCCGTCTTGGTCAGCAGCGCCCCGCACCCCAGCAGCACCGCCGCCCACCCGGCCTGGAACGCCAGCGCCGCCGCCAGGTCGGCGCCGGTGCGGCGGCCCAGCCACACGTCCGCCGGCACCTGGATCAGCGCCGACCACGGCAGCGCCGCCGCGACGTCGCCGAGCGCGCCGGGGAACACCACCAGCGGCAGGATCATGCCGGAGAAGAACAGCGACAGCACCGTGGTCGCCGATCCGAGCCCGCGGTCGTCGTGCAGCCAGAACGCCCCGAGCGCCACCAGGTAGCGCAGCGCGAACCCGACGACGAAGGCCAGGACGAGCGACACCGCGAACCCCGCCGCCGCGAGCGGGCCCGGCCATAGAAACGGGAAGACCAGCGCTCCGGCCAGCAGCGGCGGCCCGCCGCGCAGCAGCAGTGCCGCGATCGCGCGGCCCAGGTCGTCGGCCAGCCACCAGGACTGCAGGCCGACCGGCCGGTGCAGGTCGATCGCGACGTCGCCGTCCCGGATCCGCCGGGTGAGCTCCAGCCCGCCGAAGATCTGGACGGGGCCGATGAGGGCCTGCGTCAGGAAGCAGAAGGTGACGGCGTC
Organism: Actinomadura sp. CNU-125; assembly: GCF_001942465.1. Classification (GTDB taxonomy): domain Bacteria; phylum Actinomycetota; class Actinomycetes; order Streptosporangiales; family Streptosporangiaceae; genus Spirillospora. The sequence continues at coordinate 18,031 of NZ_MKJY01000045.1, read as the reverse complement.
GGCGGCGTCGTAGCCGCCGAGGCCCGGCCGCGCGTCCCACAGCGCCAGCAGGACGTACGCCCGGATGAAACCGAACGCGGTGTTGGTGATCGCCTCCGCCGCGGAGGCGAGTGGATACGCGGTGTGACGGCGGTAGCCGTACAAGCAGACCCACGGAAGAACGCCCACTTGCCGGGAGCCTAAACGCATCGGCCCGGCGGGGCACGGGTTTTCGCCCGAACGGGCCCCGGCGATCGCCGGGGCCCGGGCCGTCGCGCGGTGGCGGCTACTCGGCGAGGGCGGGCTTGACGGGGGAGTGGAGCCAGTCCTCGAAGAACGCGTCCAGATCCTGCCCGGAGACCTTCTCGGCCAGCGCGGTGAACTCGGCCGTGGTCGCGTTGCCGTCCTTGTGGGTCGCGTACCAGGTCCGCAGCAGCTTCATGAACGTGTCGTGGCCGATCTTCTCGCGGAGGAACTGCAGCGCCATGGCGCCGCCGCTGTAGACGCGGCCGTTGAACATGGTGTCGCGCTCGGGATCGGCCGTAACGACCGACCAGAACGGGCGGCCCTCCGGGTCCGGGAACGGACGCGCGGCGTACACCGAGCGGGCCTGGTCGGCGACCGTCCGCTCGCCCTGCAGCTCGGCCCAGTACCACTCGGACCACGTCGCGAAGCTCTCGTTCAGCCAGATGTGCTTCCACGTCGCGGGCGACACCGCGTCGCCGAACCACTGGTGCGCCAGTTCGTGCGCGATCGTGCTCTCGCTGCGGACGGCCGAGTACACCGGCTTGCCCTGCGTCTCGAGCGAGAAGCCGAGCGGCTCGCCGTTGAACCGGGCGTCGTCGGCGATCGCGCCGGTCGTGGAGAAGGGGTACTCGCCGAAGATCCGCGACCAGGCGTCGGTGACCTTCGCGGTGGTGTCGTGGAAGAACTCGACGGCGTCCGGCTGCTCGGCGAGCAGCACCGGGTCGACCGCGGTGTAGTTGGGGATGCCGCCGGGCGTCCGGTCCGACCTGGTCTTCCACTTCCCGACGTCGATGGTCGTCAGGTAGCTCGCCATCGGGCTGTCCTCGTGCCACCGGAAGACGTTCGCGTCGGTCGCGGACGGCCGGCGGCTGAACGCCGCCTTCGTGCCGCGGCGCTCGACCAGCACCCCGTTGGCGACGGCCTGGAGCCCCTCCGGGACCGTGATCGTGTAGTCGTAGGTGGCCTTGTCGCTCGGATGGTCGTTGACCGGGAACCACGTGCGGGGGCCGTTGGGCTCCCCGCCGACGAACGCGCCGTCCGGCGTGTGCAGGAACCCGTACGGGGAGCCGAACACGATCGGCGAGCCGACGATCGTCTGCGGCACGCCGCCGTAGACGATCGTCGCCCGGAACGTCGATCCCGCGCGCAGGCCGCGCCGCGGCTCGATCGTCAGCTCCTGGCCGCGCCGGTCGAACCGGGCGCGGCGATGGTTCACCGTGACGCGCTCGACGTCCATGCCGGACAGGTCCAGGTTGAAGCTCGACAGGTTCTGCGTGGCCCGCGCGGTGATCGTCACGGTGCCGTCGAGCTGGTCGTACGCCGGGTCGTAGGCCAGGTCCAGCGCGTAGTGCCGGACGTCGTACCCGCCGTTGCCCTCCAGCGGGAAGTACGGGTCGCCGACACCGTCCGCGCCGGGCGTGAACCGGCCGTGTCCGTGTCCGTGTCCGTGCCCGTGACCGTGGCCGTCGCCGTGGCCCTCGGCGGCGGCGGCCGGTGCGAACGCGACGACGCTCACGGCGGCGATCGCGATGGGAAGCGTGCGACCGGGGGTGGCCCGGAGCGCGGTGTGCCGGGTGCGGCGCATCGCCATCGGAGATCCTCTCTGTGCAGAGATCATCAACGCAGACGACGATGACCCCGTTGCGGTGCCGATGTCGAGCGCCGTGCCGGATGTGGCCGCGCATGTCCTATATGTCGTCCGGAATGTCCCGGGACACGGAAAGGCCCCCGCGGGTGTAGGGACGCGGGGGCCTTCCGTGGGGGAGGAAGGTTCAGCTGGAGAGGATCAGTGGAACTGGCCCTCTTCGGTGGAGCCCTTCAGAGCCGTGGTCGAGGAGTCGGGCGCGATGGCGGTGCTGACCATGTCGAAGTAGCCGGTGCCGGCCTCGCGCTGGTGCTTGACCGCGGAGAAGCCCTTCTCGGCCGCCGCGAACTCGCGCTCCTGCAGCTCGACGTAGGCGGTCATGCCCTCGCGGGCGTAGCCGTGCGCCAGGTCGAACATGCCGTAGTTGAGCGCGTGGAAGCCCGCCAGGGTGATGAACTGGAACTTGAAGCCCATGTGCCCGAGCTCGCGCTGGAACTTCGCGATCGTCGAGTCGTCCAGGTGCGCCTTCCAGTTGAAGGACGGCGAGCAGTTGTAGGCGAGCATCTGGTCCGGGTACTCGGCCTTGACCGCCTCGGCGAACTTGCGGGCCTGCTCCAGATCGGGCGTGCCGGTCTCCATCCAGATGAGGTCGGAGTACGGCGCGTACGCCTTGGCGCGGGCGATGCAGGGCTCGATGCCGTTGCGGACCCGGTAGAAGCCCTCGGCGGTGCGCTCGCCGGTGATGAACTCGCGGTCGCGCTCGTCCACGTCCGCCGTGATCAGGGTCGCGGCCTCGGCGTCGGTCCGCGCGATGATCAGGGAGGGGGTGCCCGAGATGTCGGCCGCGAGGCGGGCGGTGTTGAGGGTCTTGATGTGCTGCGAGGTCGGGATGAGGACCTTGCCGCCGAGGTGACCGCACTTCTTCTCGGACGCGAGCTGGTCCTCCCAGTGCACGCCCGCGGCGCCCGCGGCGATCATGCCCTTCATCAGCTCGAAGGCGTTCAGCACGCCGCCGAAGCCGGCCTCGGCGTCGGCCACGATCGGCGCGAGGAAGTGGGTGTCGCCCTCTCCCTCGGCCCACTGGACCTGGTCGGCGCGCAGCAGCGCGTTGTTGATGCGGCGCACGACGGCCGGAACCGAGTTCGCCGGGTAGATGCTCTGGTCCGGGTAGGTCTGGCCCGCCAGGTTGGCGTCCGCCGCGACCTGCCAGCCGGACAGGTAGATGGCCTTCAGACCGGCCTTCACCTGCTGGACGGCCTGCATTCCGGTGAGCGCGCCGAGCGAGTGGACGTAGTCCTCCTCGTGCAGCAGCTTCCACAGACGCTCCGCGCCGAGGCGCGCCAGCGTGTGCTCCTCCTGGACCGACCCGCGGATCTTCACGACGTCCTCGGCCGTGTAGGTCCGCTCGACGCCGTTCCAGCGGGCGTCGGTCTCCCACTGACGCCGCAGCTCCTCGGCTGCGCCCTTGAGGCGACTGTCGCTCATTGTTCTGCCCTTCCGTGTCGTCCCCTGGGTGCTTGGAGACGACTATGCCCCGATCCGCCAGCCCTAATGAACTCGTGAGTAACAGAAGAACTGCGAAATTTCCGCTACCATGAACCCGTGACGACCTTGCAGCCAGAAGAACCCCTCAACTTGACGAGCGATGTAGACCTCGTCACCTTCGGGCAGCGGCTCCGCCACCTGCGGCGCGCCCGCGGCATGACCCTCGCCGAGCTCGGCGAGCGCGTCGGCCGCGCCCCGTCCCAGCTGTCCCTGCTGGAGAACGGCCGCCGCGAGCCGAAGCTGTCGCTGCTGCAGGCCCTGGCGGCCGCGCTGGAATGCCCCATCGAGGAACTCCTGCGCCGCCAGCCGCCCAGCCGCCGCGCCCAGCTGGAGATCGCCCTGGAGGAGGCGCAGCGCGACCCCCTCTACCGCACCCTCGGGATGTCGCACCTCAAGGTCGGCAAGCGGATGCCCAACGAGGTCATCGAGCACATCCTCGCCCTGTACGGGGAGCTGAAACGCAGCCGCACCAAACCCACCGCCAGCCCCGAGGAGGCCCGCAAGGCCAACGCGGAACTGCGCCGCCAGATGCACGAGCGCGGCAACCACTTCGCCGACATCGAGAAGATCGCCGCGCAGACCCTCGACGCCGTCGGCTACCGGGGCCGCGCCGTCTCGCAGGGCACCCTGATGTCGCTGGTCGGGCACTTCGGGTTCAGCCTGCAGTACGTGCAGGACCTGCCCCGGTCCGTCCGGTCCGTCACCGACCTGCGCAACCGCCGCATCTACCTCGAACGCGAGCAGCTCGGCATGCACACCCCCCGGACGATCCTGCTGCAGACCCTCGGCCACATCGCCCTCGACCACGACCAGCCCCGCGACTTCGCCGACTTCCTGCGCCAGCGCGTCGAGGCGAACTACTTCGGCGCCGCGATCCTGATGCCCGAACGCAGCGTCGTCCCGTTCCTGCAGGAGGCCAAGGCCGCCCGGGAGCTGTCCGTCGAGGACCTCGCCGACGTCTTCTCCGTCTCCTACGAGATGGCGGCGCACCGCTTCACCAACGTCGCCACCCACCACCTCGACCTGCAGTTGCACTTCACCAAGAACGACGAGAGCGGCACGATCTACAAGGCGTACGCCAACGACGGGCTGGAGTTCCCGCAGGACGAGGACGGCGCGATCGAGGGCCAGCGCATGTGCCGCCAGTGGGCCGGACGGCACGTGTTCGGCGCCGAGGACCGCTTCTCCGTCTACTACCAGTACACCGACACCCCGAACGGGACGTACTGGTGCCTGTCGCACATCGACCCGAGCCACGAGCGCGACTTCGCGATCACGCTCGGCGTCCGCTTCGAGGACTCCCGCTGGTTCCGCGGCCGGGAGACGACCCGCCGCGTCAAGTCGGCGTGCCCGGACGGCGACTGCTGCCAGCGCCCGCCCAAGGCCCTGACCGACCGCTGGGAGGGCATGGCCTGGCCGTCCGCCCGCGCGCACTCGCACGTCCTGTCGGTCCTCCCGCCCGGCGCGTTCCCCGGCGTGGACGACCGCGACGTCTACGAGTTCCTCGACCGCCACGCCGACTGACCGTCCCCTCCCGCCGGCCACCCGGGCGGAGCGGCGGCGCCGACTGTGCGTGCGGGCGGCGCCGACTGTGCGTGCGTGCGGCGCCGGCTGTGCGTGCGTGCGGGGCCGGCTGTGCGTGCGTGCGGGGCGGTTGTGCGTGCGGGGCGGTTGTGCGTGCGGGGCGGTTGTGCGTGCGGGGCGATTGTGCGTGAGGCTGGGGCGGCTGGGATTCCCCGGCGGCCGGAGCGGAGCGGAGGCCGCCGGTCTGGATTCTTTTACCGTGGTGCACGGCCGTCACGGCAGGGTGATTGGTCCAGTCTCGTCCCGACAGGGGATGATTTGGGGTGTCCGGTGTCCCTTCTGGGGGATGTCCGGTTTTCAGAGCTCGTCGTCGGAGGGAGAGCGCGTGCTTCCTGAGGTGGCTTCGTGGCTGCGCCGCCGCACGAGCACGGCGGGGGACTGGCCTCCGCACGTCCTGCTCGCCGCCAAGGGGACGAGCGGGATCAGCGTCGTGCTGCCGGCGCGCGACGAGGAGGCGACCGTCGGGGACATCGTCGCCTGCATCCGCAGGGACCTGGTCCGGCGCGTGCCGCTCGTCGACGAGATCGTCGTGATCGACTCGTGCTCCACCGACCGGACGGCCGCGGTCGCGCGCGCCGCCGGTGCCCGGGTGGTGGCGCAGGACTCCGTCCTGCCCACGCTGGGACGCATGTCCGGGAAGGGCGAGGCGTTGTGGAAATCCCTCGCCGTGACGTCCGGCGACATCATCGTGTTCGTCGACGCCGACCTGCGCGGCTTCACCTCGTCGTACGTGACGGGGCTGCTCGGGCCGCTGCTGACGGACCCGTCCGTCGGCTACGTCAAGGCGTGCTACGACCGGCCGCTGGTCGACGGCGAGCACAGCGTGGAGGGCGGCGGCGGGCGGGTGACCGAGCTGGTCGCCCGGCCGCTGATCAACATGCACTGGCCGCTGCTGGCGGGCGTCATGCAGCCGCTCGGCGGCGAGTACGCCGGACGGCGCGGGCTGCTGGAACGGCTGCCGTTCGTCACCGGCTACGGCGTGGAGCTCGGCCTGCTCGTGGACGTCTACAGGGACTCCGGGCTGGACGCCATCGCGCAGGTCGACCTCGGCCGCCGGGTGCACTCGCACCAGAGCACCGAGGCGCTCGGCGCGATGTCCGGGCAGATCATGGTGACGGCCTGGTCGCGGCTGGAGCGGCACGGCCGGATGGTGCCGCTGAGCGCCCCGTCGACGGCGCTCACCCAATTCCGGCGGTCGGCCGACGGGCACGACGCGCACGCCGCCGACATGGCCGTCGGGGAGCGGCCGCCGATGGTCGGGGTGCCCGGCTACGCGACGTCCCGGCCGGTCACGCCCGGACGGCGCTGACGGGCCCGCCCGCCCCCTGCGACTCCGGCCCCTGTGACTCCGGCCACGGTGTTACCCGTGGTAACGCCCCACGGTGCTACCGTTGGTAACACACGCTTATTGGAGAAGAGGTCAATTGGCATGACGAGTGCGGAGAGCGCGCCGTTCTCGCTGGAGCTCAGCGACGACGTACGCGAAGTCAGGGATTGGGTGCACGAGTTCGCGCGGGACGTGATCCGGCCCGCGGCCGAGGAGTGGGACGAGCGCGAGGAGACCCCCTGGCCCCTGATCCAGGAGGCGGCCAAGGTCGGGCTGTACTCGCTCGACTTCTTCGCCACGCAGTGGCTGGAGGCGACCGGGCTCGGCATCCCGGTCGCGTTCGAGGAGCTGTTCTGGGGCGACGCGGGCATCGCGCTGTCCATCGTCGGCACCGGCCTGGCCGCCGCGTCCGTCGCCGCCGTCGGCACCCCGGACCAGGTCGCCGAGTGGGTCCCGCAGATGTTCGGCACGGCCGACGACGTCCGGCTCGGCGCGTTCTGCGCCTCCGAGCCCGACGCCGGCAGCGACGTCGGGGCGATCCGCACCCGCGCGGTGTTCGACGAGGCCAAGGACGAGTGGGTGCTGAACGGCACCAAGACCTGGGCGACGAACGGCGGCATCGCCGACGTCCACGTCGTGGTCGCGTCCGTCCACCCCGACCTGGGCAGCCGCGGTCAGGCCAGCTTCATCGTCCCGCCGAACACCCCCGGCCTGCGGCAGGGGCAGAAGTTCAAGAAGCACGGCATCCGCGCCTCCCACACCGCCGAGGTGATCCTGGAGGACGTGCGCGTCCCGGCCGGGCTGATCGTCGGCGGCAAGGAGAAGTTCGACGAGCGCATCGCGCGGGCCCGGGAGGGCAAGAGCTCCAAGGGCCAGGCCGCGATGAAGACGTTCGAGACCACCCGCCCGTCCGTCGGCGCGATGGCCCTCGGCGTCGGCCGCGCCGCCTACGACTACGCGCTGCAGTACGCGCGCGAGCGCGAGCAGTTCGGCAAGAAGATCGGCGATTTCCAGGCGGTCGCGTTCAAGCTCGCCGACATGAAGACCCGCCTGGACGCCGCCCGCCTCATGGTGTGGCGGGCCGCGTGGATGGCGCGCACCGGCAAGGACTTCCAGAACGCCGAGGGCTCGATGGCCAAGCTCATGGCCAGCGAGATGTCGGTGCACGTCACCGAGGAGGCCATCCAGATCCTCGGCGGCAACGGCTACACCCGCGAGTACCCGGTCGAGCGGATGCACCGCGACTCCAAGATCTTCACCATCTTCGAGGGCACGTCGGAGATCCAGCGCCTGGTCATCGGCCGCACCGTCACCGGTCTCCCGGTCCGGTAACGGCGGCCGGGACGAGGTGGACGGGCCGATGATCCGCACGCCGGCGGCGGGGGTGTTGTCACCGGGTAACACCCCCGATACGGTTCGGGGCATGCCCGACGCCCGCGGCCGTTTCCGGCCACCCTCCAGCCGTCCCGCCCGCGGGCCGGGCGTACGGTGAACCGATCATGAGGGCAACGGCGGGCGGCGGGCCGGGATCCGGGCGCGATCCCGGCCGTCGGCGCGCGCTGCTGGAGGCGGCCGACCGGGTCATCCAGCGGGAGGGCCCGGAGGCGTCCATGGCCGCGATCGCCGCCGAGGCCGGGATCAGCAAGCCGATCCTGTACCGGCACTTCGGCGACAAGAGCGGGCTGTACCAGGCGCTCGCCGAACGGCACATCCGCCGGCTGATCGCGACGATCCGGGAGGAGTTCTCCCGGGACGCCCCGATCCGGCAGCGCACCCGGTCCACCATCGACGGCTACCTGTCGACGATCTCCAAGAACCTCAACCTGTACCGGTTCCTCATGCACCGGGCCGGGGCGGAGGACGCCGCCACGCACAGCGTGATGAGCACGATGATCCGCGACCTGAGCCGGGAACTGGCCGAGGTCATGATCGCCGAAGGCGAGTTGACGGACCGGACCCGCGCCTACGTGTGGGGCCACGCGATCGTCGGGATGGTGCAGACCGCCGGCGACTGGTGGCTCGACCACGACGCCGAGGTGCCGAGGGAGGCGGTGGTGGACGGCCTCGCCGACCTCATCCTCGGCGGGCTGCCGGCCGCCGCGACCGGAGCCCGAGCCCTGCAGTTGTTCAGCGAACCAGAATCCCCGAGGTGACTGTGCAGACCGACCTGCGACCCGACCCGGCCGCCGACGCCGACCTGCGCCCCGAACCGGAGGTCGAGACCGAGCGGCGACCCTGGGGCGGCTTCGAACGCTTCACGTTCAACGAGCCGTCCACCGTCAAGCTGATCCATGTGGAGCCGGGGCAGCGCCTGAGCCTCCAGCGGCACCGCGACCGCGACGAGCTGTGGGTCGCCCTCGACCCCGGCGCGGTGTTCGAGGTGGCGGGCCGCCGCATCCTGCCGCAGGTGGGGGAGCGGGTCTTCATCCGGGCCGGGGAGACGCACCGGCTCAGCTCGGACGGCCCCGCGGTGCGGGTCATGGAGATCGCGTTCGGGCACTTCGACGAGGACGACATCGAGCGCCTCGAGGACTCCTACGGCCGCGCCTGACACGCGGACCGGCCCGCGGCGGGCTCCGGAGAGCCGCCGCGGGCCGGTGCGCGGGAACGAGGGACCGGTCAGGTGCTGCTGGTCATCTCGATGTCCTTGACCTTCTTGTCGTTCTCGTCGGCGAGGTAGTCGTCCTCCTTGGTCGCGTCCACGCCGTCGGCGAGGTTCGCGGCCCGGCAGACCACGGTGCCGACCACCGCGACGAGCACGTTCACGAGCAGCGCGATGATGCCCACGTACAGGGTCATCTTCGTGTCGAACCCGAAGTCGCTCAGCGGGTAGGCCGAACCGCCGAAGTGCTCCTTGCCCTTGGCCGGGTTCGGAATCTGGTAGAGCAGCGCCAGGCCGACCAGCAGGCCCGCCGCCCAGCCGGCGATGAGCGCGCCGCGGTGGAACCAGCGGGTCATCAGCCCGAGCCCGACCGCGGGCAGCGTCTGCAGGATGATCACGCCGCCGATCAGCTGCAGGTCGATGGAGAACTGCGGGTCCAGCATCAGGATGCACGCGACCGCGCCGGCCTTGACGAGCAGCGACACCAGCTTGCTGACCGTGGCCTCCTGCTTCTCCGTCGCGTTCCGGTTGAAGTACTCCCGGTAGATGTTGCGGGTGAACAGGTTCGCCGCGGCGATCGACATGATGGCCGCGGGGACGAGCGCGCCGATGCCGACGGCGGCGAACGCGACGCCCGCGAACCAGTCGGGGAACATCTGGTCGAACAGCACCGGGACGATCGTGTTGCCGTCGGCCTCGCCGTCGTGGCTCACCGGCTTCACGCCCGCCGCGATCGCCATGTAGCCGAGCAGCGCGATCAGGCCGAGCACGAGGCTGTAGGCGGGCAGCGCCGCCATGTTCCGCTTGATCACGTTGCGGTTCTTGCTGGCCAGCACGCCGGTGACGCTGTGCGGGTACAGGAACAGCGCCATCGCCGAGCCCAGCGCCAGCATCGCGTAGTTCAGCTGGTTGGAGCCCTCCAGCAGGACGCCGTCCCCGGGATTCTCCGACGCGTCGAACTTGGCCTGCGCCGAGTCGAAGATGTCGCCCCAGCCGCCGAGCTTCGCCGGGATGTACAGCACCGCGACGATGATCACCAGGTAGATCAGCAGGTCCTTGACGAACGCGATCAGCGCCGGTGCCCGCAGCCCCGACTGGTAGGTGTAGGCCGCCAGGATCACGAACGCGATGATGATCGGCCAGTGCCCGTGCACGCCCATCGCCTTCAGCACGGCCTCGATGCCGACGAGCTGCAGCGCGATGTACGGCATCGTCGCGACGATGCCGGTGACCGCGATGGCCAGCGCCAGCGTCGGGGAGCCGAAGCGGGCCCGGACGAAGTCGGCCGGGGTGACGAACCCGTGCACGTGCGACACCGACCAGAGCCGGATCAGCACGAGGAACACCAGCGGGTACACGACGATCGTGTACGGGACGGCGAAGAAACCCGCCGCCCCGGCGCCGAACACCAGCGCGGGCACGGCGACGAACGTGTAGGCCGTGTAGAGGTCGCCGCCGATCAGGAACCAGGTGATCCAGCTGCCGAAGCTGCGGCCGCCCAGCCCCCACTCGTCCAGGTTGTCCAGCGTCTCGGCCTTGCGCCAGCGCGCCGCGACGAAGCCCATCCCGCTGACCAGCAGGAAGAGCACCGAGAAAATGACGATCTCGGTGATGTGGTCGCTCGCCATCGGCTCAGCCCCGCTTCCTGGTCATGCGGTAAACGATGACGGTGCAGGCCACGCCGAGCGGGATGAACAGGATCTGCATCCAGTAGAAGGCGGGGAAACCGGCCAGCCGGGGCGAGTCGCTGTTGTAGAAGAAGGTCAGCAGCGGCACGATGACGGGAACGACCAGCAGCCAGTTCCACGCGCTTCGGTCGGAGCGCGGCGCCCGCGCCGGGGGTTGCGGCTCGTCGGGCTTGTCGGGCTTGTCGGGCTCTTCCTTCGAGACCAAGGGGGTCCTCCCTGTCACTGAGGTCGGTCCCGGACGGCCGCGCCCGGCCCGTCCGGATCGCGAGACGGGGCCGTGTCACGGGTGAAACCGGGTGAGCGTACCGTGACGGAAGTCACAGGTCGATATCGACCGCGCTACGACTTGGCGGGAGCGTTCCAGGGTGGTCCGCGCAGGTCGCAGCGTGTCCCGTCCGCATTCGGGACGGGCGCCCCGCGTCGGCCGGAGGGTGCCGGTGGCGGCCGTCCGCGCGTGCTCCACGCCGGACGAGCGGTGCCGCGTCACGTCCGACCTGCGAACTCCGCGGCGGCCGGAGCGGCCGGTGGCGGTCGCCCCGGACGGCCGGGAACCGGTAGGCTCGTTCCATGCGAACCGTGCCCCGCCGTATCACCGGCCAGTGGTGGTGGCGCCGCTAAGGCGGCGCCGGTTCGTGCACGTTCCAAGACCAGGCGACCGCCCTCCCCCGGCGGTCGGTGACGAGTCGTCCGTCCGGTGCAGGGCCCGACGATGAGGGGCCACCGCGGTGGAGACCGTCTCACAACAGCCGACGACCGGCGAGTTCGTCACGGCCGGGGGCGTACGGGTGACCCGTACCGCGACGCCCGTCGACCCCGAGCGCAAGTCGGGCGTGCTCAACGCGCTCGTCGCCGCCGTGGGGGAGCGGCGCGGCGGGGTGCTCAGCTCCGGCATGGAGTATCCGGGCCGCTACAGCCGCTGGCACATGGCCTACGTCGACCCGTGCCTGGAGATCGTCGCGCGGGGCCGGACCGTCACGGCGCGGGCCCTCAACGGGCGGGGTCGGGTCGTGCTGCCCGCCGTCGCCGCCGCGCTGCGCGGGACGGGCGAGGTGCGCGCCGACGGGCCCGCCGAGTGCGCGGTGTTCGTTCCGCCCACCGAGGAGTTCTTCGCCGAGGAGGAGCGCAGCCGCCAGCCGACGGTCTTCACCGCGCTGCGCGCCGTCATCGACCTGTTCCGCTGCGACGACCCGCACCTCGGCCTGTACGGGGCGTTCGGCTATGACCTGTCGCTGCAGTTCGAGCCCCTGAAGACGCGCCTGGACCGGCCGGACGACCAGCGCGACCTCGTCCTGCATCTGGCCGACGAGATGGTCGTGGTGGACCGCAAGCGCGAGACCTCGCACCGGATGTCCTACGACTTCGAGGTCGGCGGCGCCTCCACCGCGGGGCTCGCGCGCGAGACCGAGCCGACGCCCGCGGTCGTCCCAGCGGACCTCCCCCCGCAGCCGGTGCCCGGCGTGTACGCGCAGATGGTGCGGGACGCCAAGGAGCGGTTCGTCCGCGGCGACCTGTTCGAGGTGACCCCCGGCCACGCCATGTACGGACGGTGCGACTCGCCCGCGGCGTTCTTCGAGCGGCTGCGCGAGACGAACCCGGCGCCGTACGAGTTCCTGTTCAACCTCGGCGACGGGGAGTACCTGGTCGGCGCGTCGCCCGAGATGTTCGTCCGGGTGTCCGGCGACCGGGTGGAGACCTGCCCGATCGCCGGGACGATCAAGCGCGGCGGCGACGCGCTGCAGGACGCCGAGCAGATCCGCACGATCCTGGCGTCGGTCAAGGACGAGTCCGAGCTGACCATGTGCACGGACGTGGACCGCAACGACAAGTCGCGGGTGTGCGTGCCCGGCAGCGTCCGGGTGCTGGGCCGCCGGCAGATCGAGATGTACTCCCGGCTCATCCACACCGTCGACCACATCGAGGGGCGGCTGCGGCCGGAGTTCGACGCGCTCGACGCGTTCCTCACCCACATGTGGGCCGTGACGGTGACCGGCGCGCCGAAGACGTGGGCGATGCAGTTCATCGAGGACCACGAGGACTCGCCCCGCCGCTGGTACGGCGCGCGGTCGGGTGCGTCGGGTTCGACGGGTCGATGAACACCGGCCTCACGCTGCGGACGGCGCAGATCCGCGACGGCGTCGCGACCGTCCGGGCGGGTGCGACGCTGCTGTACGACTCCGACCCCGACGAGGAGGAGCGCGAGACGCACCTCAAGGCGAGCGCGCTGCTGGGGGCGCTGGAGGCGGCCGCGCGGGACGCCGCGGCGGCGGAGCGGGGCGCGTCCGGGCCGGAGCCCGAGCCGGAGCCGGAGCCGGAGCGTCCGGGGGACGGGCTGAAGGTGCTGCTCGTCGACCACGAGGACTCGTTCGTCAACACCCTCGCCGACTACTTCCGGCAGCACGGCGCGCGGGTGGTGACGCTCCGGCACGGCTTCCCCGTACGTCTCCTCGACGAGCACGCCCCCGACCTCGTCGTGCTGTCGCCGGGCCCGGGGCGGCCGGTCGACTTCGCGACCGGCGCGCTGCTGGACGCCCTGGACGCGCGCGGCCTGCCCGTCTTCGGGGTCTGCCTGGGCCTGCAGGCGATGGTCGAGCACGCGGGCGGCGCGCTGGATCTGCTGCCCGAGCCGTCGCACGGCAAGCCGGGCCAGGTGAAGGTGACCGGCGGCGGGCTGTTCGAGGGGCTTGCGGACGAGTTCACCGCCGCCCGCTACCACTCGCTGCACGCCACGCCCGACCGGGTGAAGGGCTTCCAGGTGACGGCGGTGACGGGCGACGTGGTGATGGCGATCGAGGACGCGGAGCGGCGGCGCTGGGCCGTCCAGTTCCATCCGGAGTCGATCCTCACGGCGGCGGGCGGCGCCGGGCACGCCATCGTCGCCAACGTGCTGCGGCTCTGCCGCCGACCGGCCCCATCATTCCGGTCGCCCTCGGCGAATCGACCGGAATGATGAACCGAATCTCATTCCAGGGTCGGATTGCGGACAGCAGAAAATGGTCCTCTGGGTGCTGTCCCGGAGGTCGCCGGCGCGGCAGAATCGGTTACCGGCCACCATCGCGCCGTACGCGGCGTGCGTGATCGCCGTTATCCCGGCGGGGGAGGGAGGCGCGCTCCTTCCCCCGCACCGGCGACCTTTCGTCATGGTTCGCCCGGCTTTGTCGTTACCTTCCTAAAAACCCCGGTTTCGGATGACCGGATCCAGTTGGGTGTTTTGTGGTCATCGACGGGGGGACCCCGGGACCATGATGTTCATCCTTTGGCTCATCGCGGTGATCCTCGTGATCGCCGGAGCGTACGTCCTCATCGCCCGCCGCGACCTGCTGTGGGGCATCGTCCTCATCGTCGTCGGCCTGCTCGTCGGCCCCGGCGGCGTCAGCATCTTCGGTTAGCCCGCCCCAGGGAAGCCGCCCCGAGAGAAATCTCCGGTGGCCCGGAAGAACACTGACGTCCGTTGTCAGGTTTCGGTGCCAGCCTCGACGGCATGAGCGACAACGAAACCGAGAACGCACCGCTGGCGGGAAAGGTCGCGCTGGTCGCCGGCGCCACCCGGGGCGCGGGCCGCGGCATCGCCGTCGAACTCGGTGCCGCCGGGGCCACCGTGTACTGCTCCGGCCGGACCACCCGGTCCGCGAGATCGGAGATGGACCGGCCCGAGACGATCGAGGACACCGCCGAGCTCGTCACGGCGGCGGGCGGCGAGGGGATCGCCGTCCGGGCCGACCACCTGGACCCCGCGCAGGTGGTCGGCCTCGTCCGCCGCATCGACGAGGAGCGCGGCCGTCTCGACGTCCTGGTCAACGACATCTGGGGCGGCGACCACCTCTTCGAGTTCGGCAAGCCGCTGTGGGAGCAGTCACTGGAGAACGGGCTGCGGATGCTGCGGCTGGCCATCGACACCCATGCGATCACCAGCCACACCGCACTGCCGCTGCTGATCCGCGAGCCCGGCGTCTCGTCGTCGAGATCACCGACGGGACCGCCGAGTTCAACAAGGACTACCGCAAGGACTGCGGGTACTTCTACGACCTCGTCAAGACCGCCGTGATCCGCATGGCGCTCGCCCAGTCGGTGGAGCTCGCCCCGTACGGCGGGACGGCCCTTTCGCTGACGCCCGGCTGGCTGCGGTCGGAGGCGATGCTGGAGCACTTCGGCGTCACCGCCGACACCTGGTCCGACGGCGCGCGGCAGGACCCGCACTTCGCGATCTCCGAGACCCCGGCGCTGGTCGGGCGGGCCGTCGCGGCCGTCGCCGCGACCCGGAGCGGGCCCGCTGGAACGGGACGTCCCAGTCCAGCGGCGGGCTCGCGAAGGTCTACGGGTTCACCGACGTCGACGGCAGCCGTCCGGACGCCTACGCCTACATCACCGAGGTGTCCTCGCGGGCAAGCCGGCCGACGTCACCGGCTACCGCTGACGATCGCCGCCGTCCGCCGGGCCGCCGTCCGGTCGCGCGTACAGCGCCGCGAGCCCGACGGTCTCGGCCATCCGGCGCCCGCAGTTCCGGCGGCGCCACCACCTCGACGTCCGCGCCGAGCGACCGCAGCTCGTGCGCCGCCACCTCCAGGGACTCCACGGGCAGCACGGTCGTCCGCCACCCGTCCGCGTCCGGTTCCCCGGCGCCGTCGGCGGCGCGAGCGGGCGGCGTGCTCGCCGACGGCGGCCCGCAGGCCCGTGCATCCCGGCCGGGCCGAGCCGCACGGTGATCTCCTCGCGCAGCATCGACCGGGCGAACTCGCCGGCCTGCTCCCGCCAGTGCCCCGCGAGGTCGAAGTCCACGTCGCGCTCGAACGTCGCGCCCGTCGGCGTCACCGCCGCGACCCGGTCGACCCGGTAGGTGCGGGGCCGCCCGCCGACCAGCGCCACCAGGTACCAGGTGCCGTTCTTCAGGACGAGCCCGTACGGTTCGGCGGTCCGCGCCACCTCGCCGTCCTTGCGCCGGTACCGCAGCCCGACCTCGGCGTCCGACCAGACGGCCGCCGCGAGGTCGCGCAGCAGCGGCGGCGGGTCGGGCGCGCGGAACCAGCCGGGCGCGTCCAGATGGAACCGCTGCCCGGCGCGGGCGGGCGCGTCCCGCAGCGGGCCCGGCAGCGCCGCCAGGACCTTCAGCTCGGCGGCGGCGACCGCGTCGGCCAGGCCCATGTCCCCGGCCGGTCCCGGCAGGCCCGACAGGAAGAGCGCCTCGGCCTCCTCCCGGCTGAGCCCGGTCAGCCGCGTCCGGTACCCGGCGACGAGCCGGTAGCCCCCGGCCCGGCCCTGCTCGGCGTAGACCGGCACCCCGGCGGCCGACAGCGCCTCCACGTCCCGGTAGACGGTCCGCTCCGACACCTCCAGCTCCCGTGCCAGCTCGGCCGCCGTCATCCGGTCGCGGGACTGCAGGAGCAGGACGAGTGAGATCAGCCGGGACGCGCGCACACCCCTCATCGTGCCCGCTGCGGGGCGATCTTGACAATTTCGTGGCAGCTTCGCCCGGGTTTTCTGTTCCGGCAGGTCACATCGCTGTTAGCGTCACCGCGTGCCGAACCAGACAACCACCATCGAGGCGTTCATCGACGCCCTGCCCAAGGTCGAACTCCACGTCCACCTCGTGGGCTCGGCGTCCGTGCCCACCGTCCTGGAACTCGCCCGCCGGCACCCCGGCGGCGGCGTTCCCGTGGACGAGCGCGAACTGCGCGAGTTCTACAAGTTCACCGACTTCCCGCACTTCGCCCAGGTATACGACCGGGTGAACCACCTCGTGCGGACGCCCGAGGACGTCGCGACGCTCGTCCTCGGCGCGGCCCGCGACCTCGCCGCCCAGAACGTCCGGTACGTCGAACTGACCGTCACCCCGCAGTCGCACACGCGCGCCGGGATTCCGCACCACGCGATCCGCGAGGCGCTCGACATCGCCGCGCGGGAGGCGCGCGAGCGCCACGGCATCCAGGTCGCCTACATCTACGACATCCCCGCCGACTTCGGGATCGAAGGGGTGAAAGGCACCGTCACCGCCGCACTGGAGCACCCGGCGGAGGCGCTCGTCGGCTTCGGGATCGGCGGCATCGAGCAGATGCGCGCCTCGATCCGCGACGAGATCCGCGACGCGTTCCGCGCCGCCCGCGCCGCCGGGCTGCGCAGCCTCCCGCACGCGGGCGAGATGACCGGCCCCGAAACCATGTGGGAGGTCATCGACCACCTCGGCGCCGAACGCATCGGGCACGGCATCGCCTGCGTCCGCGACGAGCGGCTGATGGCCCACCTGCGCGACACCGGAACACCCCTCGAAGTCTGCCCGACCTCGAACGTCTGCACCGGCCAGGTCGCCGCGCTCGCCGACCACCCGCTGCCGCGCATGCTCGACGCCGGGCTGTTCGTCACGCTGAACAGCGACGACCCGCCGATGTTCGACACGACGCTGACCGGCGAGTACCGCGTCGCCGCCGCGGCGTTCGGCCTCGGCCGCGCCGAACTCGCCGCGCTCGCCCGCAACGCCGTCACCGCGTCCTGCCTGGACGACGCCGGCAAGCGGGCACTCGCCGCGGAGATCGACGCGCTCGTCTGACCCCCGGCCGCCCCCGTCAGCCCCAGGCCATGCGGCGCCAGGGGCTGGCGGGGTCCTCGGCGAGGATGCGGTGCCCGACGACCGAACGCGCGTACCACTGGCCGAACTCGCCCTCGTCGAACCGCAGCATCCGCCCCAGGACGTAACCGGCGGAGAACGACTCCCACGACCCGTACACCCGATGAGCGCGCTGCCCCGCCGTCGTGACGCACTTCTCGGCCTCGTCGGCCTCGCAGAACCCGGCGCCCAGACCCCAGCGGGCCATGTTCACGGCACGCCCGAAGTCGTAGCCGTACACGCTCTCCACCCGCTCGTCCGGCCCGAGGAGCCCGTCCGCGCGGAACCGCTCCTCGTACCGCAGGATCAGCCCCGACATCTCGATCACGTGCCGGGTGGTCGCCTCCGAGACGTTCCGCTCCGCGCACCACGCGGCGATCGACGCCCGCCACGAGGCCGGTGCCATCCCCGGCTCGCGCCGGTCGAGGACCATCTGGACGCCGGGATCGGAGTTCTCGGCGTCCAGCAGCGCCCGCACCTGCTCCCGCCAGCCCGCCGCGTCCGTCACGCCCCAGTCGCGTTCCAGCAGCGCGCGATCGTCGCCCGACCCGTCGCCGCCGAGCGTGTTCCACGCGACCCCGTTGCTCACCGCCAGGTGCGCCCCCACGTCGCGAGCGCCGCCGCGAGGACGCCCCACGCCGTCGGCGTCCGGGTCCTGACGAGCACGTCGAAGTCGCGGTCGGGCCGCCGCTCCGCGTCCGCCAGCAGCCGAGCGACCTGCCGGTGCCCGTCGCCGCCCGGCGGCAGGCGGCCCAGCAGGTCCCGCAGCGGTTCCACCGCGGCCCGCGGCCCCGGCGTCCGTGACGATCAGCCGCGCCGCGTGCACGCCCGCGACGTCCGCGCCGCCGTCGCCCAGCGAGCGGAACGCGGCCATCGCCGCCCA
>NZ_MKJY01000044.1 GCF_001942465.1 Actinomadura sp. CNU-125 | reverse complement strand
GCGCCGGCGCGACCCGGACGGTGGCGGCGGGCGCGGCGACCGTGACGTGCAGGTCGCGCCGGCGACGTAGGCGGCGATGCCGCCGGTCCGGTCGCCGAGAGCGAACAGCACCCCGTCGGCACCGGATTCGGGGACGTCGATCTCGGCGGTGACGCGGCCCCCGGCGGCGAGCGTCGGGAGCGCCTCGTCCGAGACGGGGCCGCCTTCGGGGTAGAGCACCGTGCGGGCGCGGGCGGATGGGCGGGCGGGACGATCGCGTGCAGCCGCCGGGTCAGCCCGTCGGCGAGGGGCAGGACGTCGAACCGGCCGGCCTCGACGAACCAGCGGTTCTCCAGGCGGCGGACGACGTCGGGGTGCAGGTCGGCCACGTCATGGGCTTCGGAGAAGTCGTCCAGGCGGAACAGCGACCACCGGTCCTCGGCGAAGTCGCGGCTGCCTTCCAGGAGCTCCTCCTCGTCGGCGACCCCGGTCGAGACGTGGTCGGTGGTGGCCTTCCAGCCGTCGGCGACGATCGCGCGGGAACCCAGCATCTCGAAGTACTGGGTCGAGCGCGGTGCGGGGGCCCGCGGGTCGCCGAAGGTGGACAGCATGCTGGCGCCGTGCACGCCGTCCTCGGGCGGCGCCACCCCGCAGGCGTCCAGGACGGTGGGCAGGACGTCGATGGCGTGGGTGAACTGGTCGCGGACGGCGCCGGCGTCGGTGATCCCGCGCGGCCAGTGGGCGATCATGGGGACGCGGGTGCCGCCGAGCCAGGTGTAGCGCTTCCAGAGCCGGAAGGGGGTGTTGCCGGCCCACGCCCAGCCCCACGCGTAGTGGGGGTAACCGGAGGTGCCGCCCCAGTCGTCCAGGCGGGCCAGGTTGTCGGCGAGGTCGTCGCGGACGCGATGGGTGAAGCGGTGCTCGTTGCTGGTCCCCGCGACGCCGCCCTCGGCGCTGGCTCCGTTGTCGGACATCAGCAGGATCAGGGTGTCGTCGAGTACCCCGATCTTTTCCAGGGCGTCCACCAGGCGGCCGATCTGCGCGTCGGTGTGGCTCAGGAACCCGGCGTACACCTCGTGCATCCTGGCGTACAGGCGGCGTTCGTCGGCCGTGAGGTCGTCCCACGCCGGCACCCAGGACGGCCGTTCGGTGAGCACCGTGCCGGGCGGGACCACGCCTTCGGCCGACTGGCGGGCGAAGACCTGCTCGCGCCAGCGGTCCCAGCCCAGGTCGAACCGTCCGGAGTAGGCGTCGGCCCACGATCGTTCGACGTGGTGGGGCGCGTGCATCGCGCCCGTGGCGAAGTACAGGAAGAACGGTTTGCCCGGCGCCGACTCCTGCTGGCCGACCACCATCCGGATCGCCTCGTCGGCCAGGTCCTCGGTCAGGTGGTATCCCTCGCCGGGGCCCGCCGGGGGCTCCACATACGAATTGTCCCGGACCAGTTCGGGAGCCCAGTGATTGGCGTCCCCGCGCAGGAATCCGTAGTAGCGCTCGAATCCGAGCCCCAGCGGCCACCGGTCGAAAGGTCCCGCGCCGCTGCGTTCGCCGCGCGGGGTGAGATGCCATTTCCCCACCGCCATCGTGTTCCATCCCGCGTCCCGCAGCAACCGCGGCAGCGTCGGCACCGACGGCGGGATGCGCGCGGTGTAACCGGCGTCGGTCGTCGGCAGGTCGGCGAGAAAGCCCATGCCGACGGCGTGGTGGTTGCGTCCGGTCAGCAGCGCCGCGCGGGTCGGGGAGCACAGCGCGGTGACGTGGAAGCGGTTGTACCGCAGTCCGCCCGCCGCCAGCCGGTCGATGGCCGGGGTCGAGAAATCCGCTCCGTAGCAGCCGAACTGCGCGAAACCCAGATCGTCGAACAGGATCACCACCACGTTCGGCCCGTTCCCGTTGCGCACGTCGCCCACCTCCCGTCGCAGCCCAACTTAATGGAGGCTCATTATTTAGGGAAGAGTTCGGCCGTCTCGTATTTCCGGGGGCTTCGCTAAACTCGACCGAATGGACCAGGACGGACGCCGCTGCGGCTACTCGACCGGTCAGGCCACCAGGCTGCGGCTCCTGGAGGCGGCCGAGGCGCTCTTCGGCGACCGGGGCATCGACTCGGTGAGCCTCAACGAGGTGCGGATCGCCGCGGGCCAGAGCAACGCCGCCGCCGTCAACTACCACTTCGGGTCCAAGGAAGGGCTGCTGCGGGCGATCATCGAGCACCGCATCGCCCGCATCGAGGACGAGCGTGCCGCGATGCTCGACGCCCTGCAAGAGAACGAGTCCGCCGACGCGCGCAGCGTCCTCGCCGCGATCGTCCGCCCCCAGGTCCGCAGCATCGAGCGGGGAGAGCGCTACGTCGCGCTGGCCGCGCAACTCCTCGCCGGCGACCACGACCTGTACGGCGACTACGCGTTCCTGCTGTCGGACCCCGCGTTGAGCCCCAACGGGCAGCGCATCCACGCCCTGCTCAAGGCCCGGGTCGGGCACCTGCCGCCCCCCGTGGCCGACCGCCGCCTCGCGCTCCTCCACACCAGCTCCCTGCGCGCCCTCGCCCAGCACCAGCGCCGGCGCGACGCCGCCGGCGCGCCGCCCACGCCCCTGTTCGTCGCCGAGCTGATCGACGCGCTCGCCGGGATGCTCACCGCGCCCGTGTCGCCGGAGACCCTCGCCCTGCTGGAGACGCGGGCACACGCCGAGCAGTGACCGCACCGTCGCCCCGGACGGGGAACCGGACGGTGGCGCCGACGGTCAAAGTCCTCCGGGAGACGACGATCTAGGAGCGCCGGGTGCGTATTTTCACGCGTGCAGTGACCGTGCTGGGACTGCTGCTCGCCTCGTCGACGGCCGCGGTGGCGCAGCCGGCGTGGGCGTGCGGCTGCGGTGCGATGATCGCCGACAGTTCGGTCCGGGTCTCCGACGAGACGTCGATCGTCCGTTACGACGCGGCGGCGCGCACCGAGGAGATCGTGATGCGGTTGTCGGCCGAGTCGTCGGCGAAGGACGCCGCGTGGCTCTTCCCGACGCCGTCCGAGGCCGAGGTCCGGCTCGGCGAACGCGGCTGGTTCGAGGAGCTCGACGAGCTCACCGAGCCGCGCGTGGTCACCCGGCGGATCTGGTTCCCCGACCTCGGCGGCGGCTTCGGCGCGGGCGACGGAGCCGCGCCGGCCGCCGGGGCGGGCGGCGGCGTCGAGGTGCTGGGCGAGCGCGACCTCGGCCCGTTCCGCGTGGCGACTCTCGACGCGGACGATCCGGACGCGCTGGCGGGCTGGCTGTCCCGCAACGGCTACCGACTGCGCCCCGACCTGGAGAAGGCGCTCGGCCCGTACGTCGAGCAGGGATGGAAGTACGTCGCGGTGAAGCTGCGGCCGAGTTCCGGGGCGCCCCTCACCGGCGCGCTCGACCCGCTGCACGTCTCGTTCGCCTCGGACGAGCTCGTCTACCCGATGCGGCTGTCCGGCCTCGCCGAGAACACGCAGCGGCTGCACCTCTACGTGCTGGGCGAGCACCGGGTGGAGCAGACGACCGGCGAGCGGATGCGGCTGACGTTCGCCGGGCGCGTGACGCCCGAGCAGGTCGGTTCCGCGAAGCTGCGGGAGTTCCTCGGGGACGGGCTGTTCATGACCGAACTCCTCGACGGCCGGATCGATCCCGAGGAGATCGACGACGACTACCGCTTCACCGCGACGGACGACGAGCCCTACCGGCAGGTCGTCTACCGGCGCGAGGTCGTCCGGTTCCTGGGCGTGCCGGCGGGCTGGCTGCTCGTCCTCGCCGCCGGCGGCCTGGTCGTCGCGGTGGGCGCCGGGCTGCTGGTGCACCGCCGCTCCCGGCGCACCTGACCCGCCGCCGTCCTGCCCGGGTGTGCACGACGTCACACCTCTTGTCGACTTGAAGAATTGTGCAATTGGTTAGTCTTGCAACATTCGGACGGTGACGGGTGAAGGGGTGAGCGTGCCGGTTCCGCTGCATCAGGCCAAGGCCGAGCTGTTCAAGACGCTGGGGCATCCGGTGCGGGTCCGGGTGCTGGAGCTGCTGTGCGAGGAGCCGAAGGCGGTGCGCGAGCTGCTCGCCGCGACGGGCGTGGAAGCGTCCAGCCTGTCGCAGCAGCTCGCGGTGCTGCGCAGGGCGGGGATCGTGACCGCGCGGCGCGAGGGGGCGACGGTGGTGTACGAGCTGGCGGGCGCCGACGTGTCGGAGCTGATGCGTGCGGCCCGGCGGATCCTCACCGACCTGCTGACCGGTCAGCGCGAGCTGCTGGCCGAACTGAAGGCGGACGAGCCGGCCGAGCCGTCGGCACCGTCCGAGCCGTCGGCACCGTCCGAGCCGTCGGCACCGTCCGAGCCGTCGGGGCCGGGCGAGCCGTCGGGGCAGGGCGGCCCGGTCGCGGGGAAGCGCGCATGACCGGTGCGACGCGGCGGCTGACCGGGTTGCTTCCGGGCCGGGCCGACTGGGGGCCGACCCGCCGGTCGTGGGGCCGCGACCTGGTGGCCGGGTCGATCGTGGCGGTGGTGGCGCTGCCGCTGGCGCTGGCGTTCGGGGTCAGTTCCGGGGTGGGTGCGCAGGCCGGGCTCGTCACGGCGGTGGTCGCCGGGGCGCTGGCCGCGGTGTTCGGCGGCAGCAACCTGCAGGTGTCCGGGCCGACCGGCGCGATGACGGTGGTGCTGGTGCCGATCGTGGCCCGGTACGGGCCCGAGGGCGTGCTGCTGGTCGGGCTGCTGGCCGGGCTGGTCCTCATGGCGGCGGCGGCGCTGCGGCTTGGCCGGTTCGCGACGTTCCTCCCCGCCCCGGTGATCGAGGGGTTCACCGCCGGGATCGCCGTGGTGATCGCGCTGCAGCAGGTGCCCGCGGCACTGGGGGTGACCGACGTGCACGCCGAGAAGGTGTGGCAGGGCGCGGGCCGCGCCGTCGCCCGGTTCGCGGCCGATCCCGGCGTCGTCGCGCCGCTCATGGCGATCGGCGTCGCGGTGCTGATGCTGGTCGGCGCCCGCCTGCGTCCCGGCGTCCCGTTCTCCCTGGCGGGCGTGGCGATCGCGACCCTGGTCGCCGAGGCCGCCGGGCTGGACGTCGCGCGGATCGGCGCCCTGCCCGCCGGGATTCCGACCCCGTCGCTGGACTTCGTCGACCCGGACGCGATCATCGCGCTGCTGCCGTCGGCGCTGGCCGTGGCGGCGCTGGCCGGGCTGGAGAGCCTGCTGTCCGCCACGGTCGCGGACGGGATGAGCGTCGGCGAGAAGCACGACCCCGATCGGGAGCTGTTCGGCCAGGGCATCGCCAACCTCGCCGCGCCCGTGCTGGGCGGCGTGCCCGCCACCGCCGCGATCGCTCGCACCGCCGTCAACGTCCGGGCCGGGGCCCGCTCCCGGCTTGCCGCCCTGACCCATGCCCTGGTGCTGGGCGCCATCGTGCTCGCCGCGAGCGGCCTGGTCGGCCGCATTCCGCTGGCGGCGCTGTCCGGAGTGCTGCTGGCCACCACCGTCCGGATGGTCGAGGTCGCCTCCCTGACGGCCCTCGCGCGGGCCACCCGCCGTGACGGCCTGGTCCTGGTGCTGACCTTCACCGTCACCGTGGTGTTCGACCTGATCACCGCCGTGGCCGTCGGTGTCGCGGTGGCGATCGTGCTGGCGCTGCGCGCGCTGGCCCGGACGGCCCGGCTCCAGCCCGTCCCGCTCGAAGGCGGCGACCACACCGCCGAGGAGCAGGCGCTGCTCGCCGAGCACATCGTGGCCTACCGGCTGGACGGTCCGCTGTTCTTCGCCGCCGCGCACGGCTTCCTGCTGGAACTGTCGCAGGTCGCCGACGTTCGCGTGGTCATCCTGCGGATGTCGCGGATCACCGCGCTGGACGCCACCGGCGCGGGCGTCCTCGGCGACGCCATCACCCGGCTCGAACACCGCGGCATCCTGGTGCTGCTCTCGGGCATCGACCCCGCCCACGACCAGGTGCTGGCCACCCTCCGCATCGCCGACCACCTGCGCCGCGACGGCCTGATCTTCCCCGACACCCCGGCGGCGATCGCCCGGGCCCGCGTCCACGTCCACGCCGCCGAGGCGGACGGCGGCAGGCCCCCGGCGGGCGCCCGGGAGGCGATGGCGTAGCCCGTCCGCCCGGTGGCCGCGGCGTTCAGCCGGTGCGGGTGTCGTACGTCGCGCGGTTGGCGATCACGTCGTCCATGTGCGTCTCGGCCCAGGTTTTCAGGCCGCGCATCGTGCGGTGCAGCGAGACGCCCAGGTCGGTCAGCTCGTAGGTGACCGTGACGGGCACGGTCGGCTCCACGGTGCGGCGGACGAGCCCGTCGCGTTCCAGCGAGCGCAGCGTCTGGGTGAGCATCTTCTGGCTGACGCCCGCCAGCGTGCGGGCCAGCTCGGAGTAGCGCATCGGCCGGGGCTCGCCGGTGCAGTCGTCGCCCGGCCGCCGGGGGGCGTTGCCGCCGAGGGCGGCGAAGACCAGCGCGACCCATTTGCCGGAGATCCGGCTGAGCAGCTCGCGGCTCGGACACGCCGCCAGGAACGCGTCGTACTCCGCCTTGGCCCGCGCCCGCTGCTGGGCCGCCGTCGTCGTCGCCACTGCCCGCTCCCTCGCCGTACTGGAGGTTCCCTACGCACTTTTAGGTGCCTACTTCCTTCTGGGATGTTACTTCCCCCAGGCTGGGTTGAGGAGAGGTAAGGAACCCTCCACAGCACGCACGAAAGACAGAGGTACGAGCTTGTCCTCCCACTTCCTTCCCGGCGGCACCTGGACCTTGGGCGATCTGCCGGTTTCCCGGTTCGGCTACGGCGCGATGCAGCTCGCCGGTCCCGGGGTCATGGGGCCGCCCGCGGACCGCGACGCCGCGCTCGCCGTCCTCCGCGAGGTCAGGGACCTCGGGATCACGCACATCGACACCGCCGGTGCCTACGGCCCCCGGATCACCAACCGGCTCATCCGTGAGGCGCTGCACCCCTATCCCGAGAATTTGCGCCTGGTGACCAAAGTCGGTGCCGTGCGCGATCGGGACGGCGGTTGGCCCCCGGCCCGCGAGCCGGACGAACTGCGGCGCGCCGTCCACGAGAACCTCGACGATCTCGGCCTCGACGTCCTCGATGTGGTCAATCTCCGGCTCGGGGACGCGCAGGGGCCCCGGCCCGGCTCGCTCGCCGAGCCGTTCGAAGCGCTCGTCGAACTCCAGCGGCAGGGCCTGATCCGGCATCTCGGGGTGAGCAACGCGACGGCGGAGCAGGTGGCCGAGGCGCGCGCGATCGCACCGATCGTGTGCGTGCAGAACATGTACAACCTCGCCCACCGCCGGGACGACGAACTGATCGACGAGCTCGCGGAACAGGGCGTCGCCTACGTGCCCTTCTTCCCGCTCGGCGGGTTCAGCCCCTTGCAGTCGTCGGCGCTGTCCGCCGTCGCCGGCCGGCTGGACGCGGCGCCGATGTCGGTGGCCCTGGCCTGGCTGCTGCGGCGGTCGCCGAACGTCCTGCTCATCGCGGGGACGTCGGCGACGGCGCACCTGCGCGAGAACGTCGCCGGTGCGGGCCTGCGGCTCGGCCCCGAAGACCTCGCCGAACTCGACGAGATCGGTCGCTGACCGGTCGCCGATCGGGGACGCGCGGGACGCGCGGGACGGGCGCGGCGGTCAGAGCCGGTGGGCCCGCGCGCCGTTCTGCACCCAGTGCCATGCGGTCGGTGTCCACTTCTTCTTCAGGGCCGTGCGCTCCTTGGTGTAGGCGGCCAGCGCGGATTCCACGGACTTTCCCAGGTCGGCGATGTCGTCCGGTACGGGAACGCGCAGGACGAGGTGTTGCTTGCCGTGGACGAGGAGCAGTTCGCCGGCGAGCGAACAGGTCGTCAGGGTGAAATGCTTCAGGGGCTTGAACGCCTTGTCGTCCGTGCTGAGTTTGATCGCCAACTGCCCGTCGCGTTCCACGCGTAAAGGCCGTACCGGTTGAGATGGAACGCGTGTCCGCCGCCTGCGGCCACGTTGAAGCACTCGCCTGTGAAAGGGCTGTCCTTCCACGGGTCCATTCCCTGTAGGCGTCCCGCCGACTCGGCTTGGTCGTTGACGAGCGCGAACGCGAACGCGCCGCCCCGGGTGCCGCGCCGGGCGCGCATCGGCACTACGAACAGGTCGTCCGACAGCGCTGCGGGCCGGAGGAGTTCGTGCAGGTCCCAGCGGCTGCCGGACGACCTGGGCGCGAAGATCTCGCGCAGTGACGGCCGCGGCCGGTTGTGCAGGCCGATCGGCCGCCCGTCGAACCGGACGTGGGAGCGCAGATCGTCCTCGGTCTGGCGGGCGGGCTCCGGATCGAACGAGGCCACCGCCCGTACGGACGGCTTGTGGTGCGGAGTCAGCGGGCCGTCCGCGACCCCGACGATGTTGGGCAGCGTGTTGCCGTATCCCTGCACCCCGTACTCGGCGGTAACGCACAGCAGCCGTCCCGACGGTGTCGCGTCGATCGAGGAGGCGAACGGATCGCCCGGCACGAACGGCTCGAAAGCGCGACGGCCCGCCGTTTGGTAGGCGGCCACCGCCGCGCTCAGGTCGGGTGCGATGAGCGTGGTGCAGTCGGGCCGGGCGTTCACCGAAAGCAGACCGTCCGGCAGTACGCACAGCGTCATTTCGTTTCCGTCGGCCACCGCCGATTTCCAGGCGCCGGGATGGGAGGGGCAGATCAGCGCGGTGGCCAGCGGATCGCCGTCCGGGGAGTATCGCGTGATGATCCGGTAGCGGAAGTTCGCTATGGCGGGATCGGGTTCGTCTTCGGCTACGTTCCACGTGTACCGATACACCAGGTACAGCGCATAGAAATCCCCGCAGGGAGCCGCCGCGACGTCTTGGGCGGCGACTTCCCATCCGTTCGAGTACGGCGCGGACAGGTCGATGCGATGGTCGTCCACGAGATGGTCGGGAAGGACGAGCGGAAACGTGTGCGGCATGCGGGGAATGATGCCGGACCGGTCCGACGGTAAGGCCGCGGTCAGCGGGCGGGACGGCCGGTGGGGCCGTGGTCGAAGCGGTGGCGCGGTTCGGGCAGGCCGCTGGCCTCGATCCGCGCGCGGATCTTGATGCGCGGGTCGCTCAGCCCGGCGGCGACCTGGTCGCGGAGCTGCGGCAGCAGCGCGTACAGGGTGTCGCCGGGGCAGGCGGTGCTGTTGTAGTCGCGGTGGCCGACGATCGCCGCGTGCGGGTCGAGTCCGTAGACGTCGCACAGCCAGGCGCAGGTCGCGACGAGCCCGTCCCACAGCGCGTCGGTGGGGCCCTCGGTCATGTAGGTGCCCTCGTTCTCGATGCCGATCGTGTGCTCGTTGTGGCTGAGGGTGTGCGCGCCCATGACGTGGTTTCCGGCGTCGATCGCGTCGAGGCTGCGGTTGCGGCCCTCCATGAGGTGGCCGCCGCGGCTGATCGTGAGCTGCTGGCCGGTGTCGTCCCAGCCGTTGCCGTCCATATGGAAATTCTGGATGGACCGCGACAAATCGAATGCGTGCTCCAGCGAGTAATCCGTGGCGTTCGCCGAGGCGGTGTGGTGGACGACGATGTGGTCGGGCGCCCGGTTCAGGACGGTCGCGGCCGCCTTGGGCGCGCGCGCCCGCCATTCCGCGCGGGTGTAGAGGCGGGGCGCGGCCGCCGTCGCCGCGGACGCGACCGGTACCGGCCCCAGCAGTGCACCGCCCACGGCCGCGGCGGCGCCGCCGAGCAGGCTCCGGCGGGTGAGGCGGAAGTCCGAGGTCATGGGCGATTCCCTTCAGATCCGTTTGCATGGTGATCATGAAGGACGATAACCGAAATGGCCTCTGTTCTGTCTCGGTGTAGGTGAATGATCTGTTATCGGAAGCTTAAGCACCGGCCGTTCGGGTTATTTCAGCAGCGCACGTAGGCGCCCGCGGCGGTCGCGCGGGCGGCGGCGCGGGCGCTCCGGTCGGCGGCGTCCTCGTCCAGCGGGTCGCCGCTGACGAGGAAGCGGTAGTACAGCGGCGCCGAGACCGCGCGGACGACTTCGGCGGCGTCGGTGCCCGCGGGGGCCTCGCCCCGGACGATCGCCTGCTCGACGCACGGGGACCATTCGGCGATCCGGGCGGCGTAGAAGCGGTGCAGCGCCTCGGCGGTGCGCGCGTCGTTCGCCGCGGCCGAGATCACCGCCTTGAACAGCACGCCCTGGCGGGGGTCGGTGAGGGTGCCGAGCACCAGCCGGGCGTTGGCGCGCAGGTCGTCCGCGAGGGCGCCGGTCTCGGTGCGCCGGACGGACTGTTCCGCCATGTCCTGCAGCAGGTCGGCGACGAGGCCCTGCGGGGTGCCCCAGCGGCGGTAGACGGTCGTCTTGCCGACCTCGGCGCGGCGGGCGACCTCGGCGAGGTCCACGCCCGCGAACCCGCACTCGATCAGCGCGTCCTCGGCGGCGCGCAGCACGGCGGTACGGATCCGGGCCGTGCGGCCGCCGGGGCGCACGGTGCCCGGGACCTGCCCTGCGTCACTCATAACGGAACTCCAGTTTCATTAGGACTGACTCTCGTGTTACGGTCGCCCCATCTTAACGGAACTGAAGACCCGTTAGCTCGGGTCGTGAAGGGACACGATGATGGCTGCGTCCACCAGGCCCACCCGCGGGTCCGCCCGACCGGCGGATCCGCCCGCCGCGTCCGCCACGCGGATGACCGGCCGCGAACGGCTGCTGCTCACGCTCTTGCTCGGCGCCCAGTTCATGGTCGCCGTGGACTTCTCGATCCTGAACGTCGCGCTGCCCGAGGTCGGCGCCGGTCTCGGCTTCTCGCTGGCGAACCTGCAGTGGATCGCCACCTCGTTCGCGCTGGCCGCCGCGGGGTTCACGCTGCTGTTCGGCCGGGTGGCCGACCTGGTGGGCCGCAAGCGGCTGTTCGTCGGCGGCATGGCCGTGCTCGGCGCGTCCTCCCTGCTGGGCGGGCTGGCCACCGGCCCGGAGTTGCTGCTGGTCGCCCGGGTGCTGCAGGGGCTCGCCACCGCGGCCGTCACCCCGGCCGGGCTGGCGCTGCTCACCACCGCGTTCCGGGAGGGGCCGCTGCGCGAGCGGGCGCTCGGGCTCAACGGCGCGCTGATGTCGGCCGGGTTCACCGCCGGGGCGATCCTGGGCGGCCTGCTGACGAGCCTGCTCTCCTGGCGCTGGGCGTTCCTGATCAACGTCCCGGTCGCCGCGCTGGTCGTCGTGCTCGCACCCCGGGTCGTCCGCGAGGACCGGTCGCGGGAGCGGCCGCGCCTGGACGTTCCCGGCGCCGTGACCGTCACCGCCGGACTGCTGCTGCTGGTGTTCGGCCTCACCCAGGCGGGCGAGCACGGCTGGACGACCCCGGCGACGCTGGTCGCGCTGGCCGCCGGAGCCGCGCTGCTCGTGGTCTTCTGGTTCGTCGAGCGGCGCACCGGCGAACCGCTCGTCCCGATCGCCCTGCTGAAGCGCCGCAACGTCGTCTGGGGCAACACCGCCGGGGTGATCGCGTTCGTCACCGAGACGTCGCTGGTGTTCCTGCTGACCCTCTACCTACAGAAGGTCCTCGGCTACTCGCCGCTGGCCACCGGCCTGGCGTTCGGGGTCCTCGGCCTCGGCACCGTGCTGGGCGGGACGCTCGGCGGCCGGACGGTCGGGCGCCTCGGCGCCCGCGCCACCATCGCGGCCGGCGGCCTGCTGCAGGCCGCGGCGACGCTGCCGCTCGTCGCGCTCGGCGCGTCCGGCGGCTGGATCTGGCTGCTGCTGGCCGCCACGTTCGCCGGCGGCGTCGGCAACATGCTGATGATCGTCGCGTTCATGGTGACCGCCACGTCCGGGCTGCCGGACGCCGAGCAGGGCCGGGCCACCGGCATCGCCACCATGAGCCAGCAGATCGGCATCACCATGGGCACCCCGATCATGAGCGCGATCGCCACCGCCGCCATGGCCGGGACGACCGGGGCCGCCGCGGTGCTGTCGGGCGTCCGGGTCGCCATCGGCGTCAACGCCCTGCTCGTGGTCGCGGGCGCCCTCCTCGCCGCCGCCTTCCTCGGCCGCCCCACCGGAAAGGACGCCTGACCATGGACCTGGAACTGGCCGGGAAGGTCTTCGTCGTCACCGGGGCGTCCGCCGGGATCGGCGCCGCGACCGCCGCGCTGCTGCGCGCCGAGGCGCCCGCGCCGTCGCGTCGCCCGCCGCGCCGGCGGCGCGACGACATCGCGCCGACCTCACCGAACCGGACGCCGCGCGCCGCGTCGTCGACCGTCCTGGACCGGCACGGCCGCCTGGACGGGCTGGTCGACAACGCGGGCGCGCTCACCTCCCGCACCGGGTTCCTCGACGTCGGCGACGACGACTGGCACGGCACGTTCGAGCTCAACCTGCACGCCGCCGTCCGCATGACGCGCGCCGCGCTGCCCGCCATGCTCGACGGGCGCGGCGGGAGCATCGTGCACGTGTCGAGCGAGGCGGGCCGTCTCCCCGACCCGCCGCTGGTCGACTACGCGGCGGCCAAGACGGCGCTGCTGTCGGTGTCGAAGACGCTCGCCGCCGAGTTCGGCGCGCGCGGCGTCCGGTCCAACGTGGTGTCCCCCGGCCCCACGCGGACCCGGTTGTGGGACGCGCCGGGCGGCTTCGCCGAACAGCTCGCCGCACGGTACGGCCTGCCGGTGGACGCGGCGATCGAACGGTTCGTCCGGGAGGAGCGCCGCCTGCCCACCGGCCGCCTCGGCGCCCCGGACGACGTCGCGCGCGTCATCGCCTACCTGCTGTCCCCGCTGGCCGTCCAGGTGACCGGCGCCGAATGGCCGGTGGACGGCGGTGCGCTGCGGCAGATCTGAGGGTGCGACCTCCGCCCCGATCGGGATGGCCATGATCGGCCGCTTCCCGTCCGGGGCGGCGGCCGGTCAATACGATTTTCAATATGCACCGATATGTCGGCCATTTCGCGGTGGCCGTGGTCATGGCCGCCGCCGGTTGCGGCGGTCGGGATCCGGAGAACACCGACGGGCCGCTGAATCACGAGGTGACGCCGCCGTCGTCCCCGAACGTGCTCAAGATCGGTGTGAAGTCCGCTGCTCGACTCGGACACGTCCACGCTCGTCACGCTGTGGTGACCCGGTGAGACGAGACGAGTTCCGCACGGAGGCGGCGCACTTCGCCCGCCGCCACCGCGTCCTGCTCGCGGCGTTCGCGGTGGTGCTGGCCGGGACGGTCGGATGGCAGGTCTTCACCGGCCCCAACGAGGTCGACCGGATGCCGACGGACGCCGGCGAGGACTGGTACGCGGTGTGCGAGGGCACGGCGTTCACCCGCGCGTCCGCCTACGCGGGGCCGGGGCCGCACCCGGTCAAGATCTTCGGGGCGCCGAGCCCGGGGGACGGGGCGAAGCAGGACCCGGACAAGCCGCCCGCCGAATGGGACCCTCGGCGGGCCGACCAGGTGCGGCTCGTCGCCTGCGCCGAGGAGATCGACGAGACCGGCCTCGGCGAGGTCGAATGCCCCCGCTACGTCAACCGGTTCCCCTTCGACCTCGACGGCTCGGGACCGGAACTCGACGGCTACGTCTCCCTCTACGAGACCCGGTACAAGGTGACCCTCTACGAGGCGCGCACCGGGGACGAGGTCGACTCGTGGGAAGTCCTCGGCGAGGACCGGTCGTGCCCGCGGTCGGCGTCCGGGGTCGTCCTCGAATCGGGGATCCTGCCGTCGCAGTGGAAGAGCCTCCTTCAGGAACACGTCGAGAAGACCGTGGACTGATCAGCGCGTCCAGTCGCGGGGGCGGCGCGGCGCCCGGACGGCGTGCGGGACCAGGACGGCCGCGGCCGCCAGCACGCACACCGCGGGCACCCAGCCGAACGGGTTCACGGTGACGGCGAACTTCACGAAGACGAGCGCCGCGGTGCCGAGCGCGGCGAGGGCCGTCACCCACCAGACCCGCCGATCGCGCCGGACCAGGCGGATCAGCACGAGTGCGGTGACCGCGGCGAGGCCGAGGGCCCACATCAGGTGCGGCATCATCAGGCCGTGATCGCCCGGACCGAACCAGACCAGGGCGGTCAGGCCGAGCATGGCGCCGAGCGCGGCGGCCAGGTCGAGCAGGGCGCGGGTCGGGGTCAACAGGTCCCCTCAAGGACGCACGGGGGCAGGGTGATCGACGGCACCGGCGGCGAGAACGTGAACCCGGGGCCGAGCCGCGGCGTGGTCGGGACGTCCCCGGGGTCTTCGGGCGGTCTCCGGAGTCTCCGGCGCCGAGGTGGACGCGGCGGGCTCGGGGGTCGGCGTCGAGGGAACCGCCGTGGACGGTCGCGGCGCGACGGGCGGGACCGCCTCCTCGCCCGTCCCGCACCCGCGCACCTGGCTGAGCGGCAGCACGACGCACAGGACGGCGATGCCGACCGCCGCCGGACGGTGCCAGCGCGGCACGTCCCGCTCGACGGCGGCGGCGTCCAGGACGCGCGGGTCGGCGAGCAGTTCCTCGGCCCGGTCCGCGCCGATCCGCCGCGCCGGGTCCTTCTCCAGCAGCCGCATGACCAGGTCGGCGAGCCGGGGCGGGCCGGGCGGACGGTCCGGGCGGTCGGTGAGGACGGCGCCGAACGAGGCCATCGCGTTCTCCCGCCGGAACGGCGCCTTCCCGGAGAGCGCGGCGTGCATCGCGACGCCGAGGGAGAACAGGTCGGAGGCGGGTTCGGCGCGCCCGCGGCCCCGCATGCGTTCGGGCGCGACGTACCCGGGCGCCGATCGGGAGACCGGTGCGGGTCATCCGCTCCTCGTCGTCCAGGCTGGCGATCCCGAAGTCGGCGAGCACCACCCGTCCGTCGTCGCACAGGAACACGTTCGCGGGCTTGACGTCCCGGTGCACCACGCCCTGCGCGTGGGCGGCGCGCAGGGCCCGGACGACCGCGAGCGCGACCGTCCGGACCTGTTCGGGCGGCAGGCGGCCGCGGTCGCGGATCTCCGCGTCGAGGCCGTGGCCCGACATCAGCTCCATCACGATCCACGGCCGGTCGTCGGCGGTCAGGACGTCGTGCACGCGGACGATCCCGGGGTGCCGCAGCCGGGACGCGGCGCGCGCCTCGCGCACCGCGCGTTCGACGAGCCTGCCGCGCCGCTCGGCGCCGACGCCGTCCGGCAGCAGCAGCTCCTTGATCGCGACGTCGCGGCGCATCACCTCGTCGCGGGCCGCCCACACGACGCCCATCCCGCCGCGCCCCAGCTCGCGGACGAGCCGGTAGCGGCCCAGCAGCATCGTCATCGCCGCCCCCGCAGTTCGGCGAGCACCGCCCGCGCGGCGTCCCGCGCCGCCGCGCGGCGGTCGGACGGCTCGCCGCCGTCGTGGACGACGCCGATCACGAGGTTGCTGTCCCGGAGGATGATCTCCACCTCGCCCTCTTCGCCGTTACGGACCTCGCGGACGAACGCCTCGTCGCCGACGCCGTCCAGCGGCCGCGGGCGGAGGGCCCGGCCCCCGTCGGAGCCGGCGGACGTCCCGCCGACGCCGTTCTCGGTGATGTCGAAGGGGTACTTCTCGTCCTGCTCGATGTTGTGGACGCTCAGGAAACGCAGCCACCGGTGCGCCTCCCGAACGGACGGGTGCCGCAGCGCGACCGGCCGTTCGTAGGCGCCGACGTAGCCCTCGTACCAGCGCAGCACGACGTTCCCGCCGTAGCACTCGCGGACGTCGCCGTCACCCGGTTTCATCTCCTGGAACCGCAGCGAACCGGCCTGCATCGGGCACGCCCGGAAGCCGCTCGGGTAGAGCGCCGCGCCGCGCGGTTCGGTGACGTACGCGGGCAGCAGGAAGACGATCGCGGGCACGGCGACGGCCGCCAGCCAGGACACCTCCAGCACCGGCGCCCCCTTCGGGACCCGGCGCCGCGTCCGCCCCCCGGCGATCTTGCCGAGGGTCGCCGCGACGCGTTCGGCGTCCGGCCGGTCCGCCGGGTCCTTGCGCAGCAGGCCCGCCAGCAGCGGACGCAGCGGACCCGCGCGCCGCGGACGCGGCGGCGGTTCGGTGAGCGTGGCGGCGAACGCGGCGGCGTCCGACGACCGGCCGAACGCGGCCCGTCCCTCGACCGCCGCGTACAGCGTCGCGCCGAGCGAGAACAGGTCGGAGCGGCCGTCGACGTCGCGCCCGTCCAGCCGTTCGGGCGCGATGTAGCCGGGCGAGCCGAGCACGGTCCCGGTGCGGGTGAGCGCGGGATCGCCGTCGAGGTCGGCGATCCCGAAGTCGCTCAGCACCACGCGTCCGTCCGCGGCGAGCAGCACGTTGCCGGGCGTCACGTCCCGGTGCAGGACGCCCGCGCGGTGCGCGGCCCGCAGCGCGTCGAGGACGGACGCGCCGATCCGCGCGGCCTCGCGCGGTTCGACCGGCATCGCCTCGCGCAGCGACCGGCCGTCCACCAGTTCCATGACGATCCAGGGCCGGTCGTCCTCGACCAGCACGTCGTGGACGGCGATGATCGACGCGTGGTCGAGCATCCCGGCGGCGCGGGCCTCCCGGACCGCCCGGCGGCACAGCCGCGCCCGTTCCCCGGCGTCGAGGTCCGCGGGGAAGACGACCTCCTTGACGGCGACGCGCCTGCGCAGCACCTCGTCGGCGGCCTCCCAGACCCGTCCCATGCCGCCCCGGCCGAGCTCGCGCACCAGCCGGTACCGCCCCGCGATCACGGTCATGGACCGAATGATCTCCCGCGCGCTCGTCCGCTGTAAACGGCGTTCCGGGCACCCGGTTTTGCATGTTCATGCAGTGTCGTGCATACTTGTGCTCATGTCCAAGGTGCTCACCTCTCTGCCTGTCGGCGAACGTGTCGGAATCGCCTTCTCCGGTGGCCTCGACACCTCGGTCGCGGTCGCGTGGATGCGCGAGAAGGGTGCCGTGCCGTGCACCTACACCGCCGACATCGGCCAGTACGACGAACCCGACATCGCGTCCGTCCCCGGCCGGGCGTCCGCCTACGGCGCCGAGATCGCGCGCCTGGTCGACTGCCGCGCCGCGCTCGTCGAGGAAGGGCTCGCCGCCCTCGCCTGCGGCGCGTTCCACATCCGCTCCGGCGGACGCGCGTACTTCAACACGACCCCCCTCGGCCGCGCCGTCACCGGCACGCTCCTGGTGCGCGCCATGCTTGAGGACGACGTCCAGATCTGGGGCGACGGGTCCACCTTCAAGGGCAACGACATCGAGCGGTTCTACCGGTACGGGCTGCTCGCCAACCCCTCCCTGCGCATCTACAAGCCGTGGCTGGACGCCGACTTCGTCGGCGAGCTCGGCGGCCGCACGGAGATGTCGGAATGGCTGCA
The DNA here is from genome assembly GCF_001942465.1 of Actinomadura sp. CNU-125. Classification (GTDB taxonomy): domain Bacteria; phylum Actinomycetota; class Actinomycetes; order Streptosporangiales; family Streptosporangiaceae; genus Spirillospora. The sequence continues at coordinate 54,863 of NZ_MKJY01000044.1, read as the reverse complement.
GGCCCATGGCCTGCCCTACCGGGACAGCACCGAGAAGGCGTACTCGACCGACGCCAACATCTGGGGCGCGACGCACGAGGCGAAGGCCCTCGAACACCTCGACGCCGGCATCGAGATCGTCGACCCGATCATGGGCGTGAAGTTCTGGGACCCCGAGGTCGAGATCCACACCGAGGACGTCACGATCGGCTTCGAGCTCGGCCGTCCGGTCACGATCAACGGCAAGGAGTTCGCCACCCCCGTCGACCTCGTCCTCGAAGCCAACGCCATCGGCGGACGCCACGGCATGGGCATGTCGGACCAGATCGAGAACCGCGTCATCGAGGCCAAGAGCCGCGGCATCTACGAGGCCCCCGGCATGGCGCTGCTGCACGCCGCATACGAGCGGCTCGTCAACGCCATCCACAACGAGGACACCCTCGCCGCCTACCACAACGAGGGCCGCCGCCTCGGCCGGCTCATGTACGAGGGCCGCTGGCTCGACCCGCAGGCGCTGATGCTGCGCGAGTCGCTGCAGCGCTGGGTCGGGACGGCGGTCAGCGGCGAGGTCACGCTGCGGCTGCGGCGCGGCGAGGACTACTCGATCCTCGACACGTCCGGCCCGGCGTTCAGCTACCACCCGGACAAGCTGTCGATGGAACGCACCGAGGACTCGGCGTTCGGCCCCGTCGACCGCATCGGCCAGCTCACCATGCGCAACCTCGACATCGCCGACTCCCGCGCCCGCCTGGAGCAGTACTCCGGCCTCGGCATCGTCGGCCGCTCGCAGCCGACCCTGGTCGCGCCGAGCAGGCCGCCTCGACCGGCCTGATCGGCGCGATGCCCAAGGGCGGCGCCGAGGCGATCGCCTCCCGCGGCGAGGTCGACGGCGACGAACTCCTCGACCACGCCGCGATGGAGTCCGGCACCGACTGAGTTCACCTCCGGGCGACGAACCGCTGGGCGATCCGCCAGACCCGCCGCCACCCACGGGCGGTCTGAGGCCGCGCATGCCGAACCGGCACGTGCGGCCTCACCCGAGTCGGTGCAGGCCGATTGACGTCGGCGAACCGCCGCCGGACGTTCCGGGGACGGGCCGCCAACCGCGCCACGACCACGAGCTCCTGCGGGGTGCGGAACTCGCACAACCGCCCGTCCAGCAACGCCCAGAAGCTCCCGGTATATTCGCCCCACCAGGCCGTCAGCCCGGGGATCTCCCGCTGCAGCGCGGCCACGATCTCCTCGGGGTCGACGTACGCGGCGGCGAACGCCGGGGCCGTCATCGGACGGCCCCCGCGCGCAGTTCCGTCGCGTCCTGTTCGGCCAGCCGTTCCGCCAGCGCGTCGGCGCCGTCCTCGATCACCGACTGGACGAGCCCGGCGCGCAGCTCGCGCCCCGTCAACGTCCGCCGCCGCGTGGCCATCCACATCGCGCCTGTCCGCGAAAGCCCGACGAGCCATCCCGGGTGGGCCGTTTCCAGCGCCACCCGTCGTTCCTCGACCGCCTTGGTTACCATGGCGGCACACCTCCTCGTGAGGTAGAGGCCGCGCGGCCGGGTCAAGGGCTCCAATCCGAGCCCGGCCGCGCGGCTTTCATGTCGTTATGTGCCCCAGGCCCGTCGCCCGGCCTGGCTGCGGCGCGGCGACCCGCCCGCCAACGCCGCCATCAGCATCTCCTTACTTTCGGTCATTGACCTGACACAGAGCGAGCATGAACGATAGTTTGACGATCTGCAAGTGCGATCGACAAAAGATCTTGCGGAGGGTGACATGTCGCGTCGGAACAGCCCGACTGTTCGGCGTCGCCGGTTGGGTGCGGAGCTCCGCCGCCTGCGGGAAGTGGCCCGCATGCCCGGTGAGGACGTGGCCGCATACATGAACTGGTCCCTGGCCAAGCTCAGCCGCATCGAGACCGGGAAGGTCGGGGTCGCCTGGGAGGGAGTCGCAGCGCTGCTCGACCTCTACGGATATCCCGAGGGTGAGCAGCGAGAAGCGCTGATTGCATTGGCCCGGGAAGCCAAGCAGGTCGGCTGGTGGCAGTCGTACAGCGATTTCCTCAGCAAGGACTACCGCACGTACATCGGTCTGGAGACCGCAGCCGCACGGCTCGACATCTTCCAAACACTCGGCATTCCCGGCCCGTTGCAAACCGCCGAGTACGCTCGCGCTGTCATCTCGGAAGGGGGGTCCCTTGACTTGGACGACGATGCGATCGAGCGACGAGTGAACCTGCGACTGGAACGCCAGGCAGTACTCAAGGGTGAGCGCCCTCTTGAACTCTGGGCAGTCCTTGATGAGGCGGCGCTACGGCGCGAGATCGGTGGTCGCGAGACCATGTCCACCCAGCTGCAGAGACTCGCGGAAGCCGCGCGGCAGCCGGGAATCACTCTCCAGGTGATCCCCTTCGAGACTGGAGTCCATGCGTCTCTGCCAGGATCGTTCGGTATCTTTCACTTCGCCGGAGAAGACGAACCCGACGTAGCGTTCAGCGAATCCTTTGGGGGTACGCTTTTTCTTGAGCGTGCTGCCGATGTTCGGGCCGCGAATCTGACGTTCGAGCACCTGAAGGCGACGGCCAAGAGCGCGGCGGACTCGCTGAAGTTCATTCAGGCCGTCGCTGAGGGTTACAAGTAGCCCGGAGATGAGGACGTCGATGTCTGCACCGAGTTCTTCTCACGTCCAATGGCGTAAGTCGACGCACAGTCTCGGCCAGAACGATCAGTGCGTCGAGGTTGCCGCTGTTCAGGGCGTCGTGGGGGTTCGCGACTCCAAGGACCCGTTCGGTCCCAAGGTCGTCCTGCGCCCGTCCGCGTTCTGGCAGCTCATCGCGGCGTCCGTGACGGTGTGCACGATCTGTGATTCGCTGAGCTGAGGATGCCCATGCCGTGAGCGGCGTGAGCAGCCCAGAGACGAGGACATCGATGTTTGCACCGAGCGTCACTCACGTCCATTGGCGCAAGTCGAGTCGCAGTGCCCAGAACGACCAGTGTGTCGAGGTTGCCGCGAGGCGGGGCATCGTTGGACTTCGCGATTCCAAGGACCCTACGGGCCACAAGGTCGTCCTGCGCCCGTCTGCGTTCCGGCGGTTCGTCGCGGACGTCCGGGACGGCGCGTACGACCTGTAACACGGTCGCCGCCGGGACGGTCGGAGCCTTGGGCTCACGTGCCGGGGCGGTCGATCGGGTTGTCCGGCGCGTCCAGCCATACGTACTGGTCGTCCGGCGCGACAGTCAAGCCCCAGCGGTCGGCGGTGGGGCGGCCGAGCCCGTCCCACCACTGGTACGCGTCGTGGACCTCTTGCCACAGGTCGCGCTCGCCTGATTGGCGCACGACGTACCTATCGGCGTCCGGCCGGTAATCGAGGCCCGCCCACGAACCCGACCACGGGTCGATCAACCATGCGGTGTAGGCGCCGCCGCCGTGGCCGGTGACGATCAGCTTGCAGTGCGGCACCCGAAGGCCGATCGCCAATGAGGCGTCGTATTCACCGAACGCGTCGTAGGGGTGCAGGTCGGTGGACGAGCGGCGCGCTGCTGCGGCGTCGTGTACGTGCCGGTCCAGCGAAGCGCGCTTGCCGCGCTGGGACCGCAGCCGCATGAACGCCACGTTCCCCACGATCCGTCCTTGCATCGTGCCGTCTCGTGCCACCACGAACGACACCAGGGCGCCGTTGTGGAAATCGGTGGTCCAGGGCACCAGCACCCGCCCGCCGGGCCGGGTCTGCTCCACCCATGCATACGGGACCCGGTCGACCGCCACCGTGGCGATCACCCTGTCGAACGGGGCGTGGGGCGGGTACCCGAGTGCGCCGTCTCCGGTCGCCACGGTGACCTCGTATCCCGCCTCCCGCAGCGTCCGGCGGGCGCGGTCGGCCACAGCCGGGTCCACCTCCACGGAGGTCACCTGCGCCGAGCCGAGCCGTTCGGCGAGCAGTGCGGCGTTCCAGCCCGTCCCCGTGCCTACTTCGAGCACCGACATGCCCGGCTCGGCCATCAGCGCCGCCAGCATCCGGGCGACCACGTCCGGGCGGCTGGCCGAGCTGGTGATCTCGTGCCCGGCCTGCCCTGGCCCGGCCGGGACGCCGTCGTCCACCTGCGCGACCACGGAATCGTTGGCGTAGCACAGGTCAACCCAGCGGGTCTCGTCGTCCTTGCGGTGCACTGGGACGAGGTGGTCACCATCCTCGACCCACACCGTGTCCGGGATGAACCGATGCCGGGGCACTGCCGAGAACGCTTCCCGCCAGGACGGAACGAGCACATCCGAGTCGGTCAGCTCCTCGGCCAAGTCGCCTGCTCGCGCCAAGGCGTCGATCACCTACTTGCCGCCCTTCTCGTGCCGACCGCCGCCCGGCGGGGCGGATCCATCATCGTGGGTTCAGTGGAGGGGGAACTTGGTTTTTAGGAAACGGATGGCGTTGTTCCAGGGGCTTTCTTCGTTGTCGAAGGGGGTGGCGTCGATTGCTTTTAGGTCGCGTTCGAGTTCTTCCGCGCGGGCGGGGCGGGTTTCGAGGTCTTCGTCGGCTTCGATGAACTGGGCGAAGCGGTAGAGGAATTCGACGAAGGTCGCGTATGACGAGTGGAGCTTTTCCGGCGTCCCGTCCGGTGGGGTCATCAGGTGGACGGCGCCCGTGTCCGGGGCCAGCACGAAGAGTGCGGTCTTGGGCTGGGGGACCTTGCCGAGGACGATGAACGTTCGGGAGTCGTTCACGAACTGGTGGAACGGTTCGTACGTGCCGTCGAGGTAGGCGGTGAAGGCCACCGACATGTCGATGGGGAGCAGGTCCACCTCGGCGGGTGCGAGGGGGACGGCGATGGTGTTGTCTTCGCCCCAGAGTCGCAGGTATTCCTCGCGGGTCGCATTCAGTCCTCGAAGTATTCGTCGATGCGGCGGAGGAGTTCCTTACGCCGGGTTCTTGAGACGGGTTGTCCGCCGAAGAGGTCCGCTTGCATTTCTCGGAGCAGGTGGTACCAAGGGTCGCCGTATATTCCGGGGAAGTCGAGGTCGGCTGATTCCAGGACCAGCGTGAGTTCGACCCAGTTCTGGTAGTACAGCCGCCGGTACTCGTGGCCGAGGACGACGTCGTTGACGAAGGTGACGAAGGAGTCCTTGATCAGGATGAAGTTGTCCTGGAGTTCCCAGTCCCAGGCGTCGCTGTCGTACAGCACCGTCTCGCCCGTCCGGGTGTTGAAGAGGACGGCCGTCGTGGTGGCGAGTGCGGACTCGCCGATGCAGAGCCAGGCGTCCTCGCCCTGCCATTCGGTTTCCGACTCGTCGATGGTGAACGCGTAGCGTTCGTGGGGGGCGCGGAAGATCAACTGTCCCGTCCGGCGGCCCGCGAAGGCGTCGAGGAGGTGGGCGACGGGGTCCGTGGGGTTCTCTCGGAGCGGCTCGGTGAGCCCTTCCGCCGCCCAGTCCTCGCGGACGTTGAGGGGGCTCGCCACGTCGTCGCGGGCGAGTATGTAGTCGACCTTCGCTTTGATCTGTTCGAAGCCCGTGCTCATGATCCCAATCCGGTGGAACGTCGCAGTGGAGCTTGGACGTTCGACGCGGTCGGGCGGTGCCGCCGGGCGTGCGGGCCCGGCGGCACCGGTCCGTCAGGGCTTGAGGCCGTGGAGCAGCGCGCGCGCCCTGGCCTGGGAGAGGGCGCCGGGGCCCCAGTTCGCCTCGATCGGGGAGATCGAGATCTCGTCGGCGGCGAGGGCCGCGACGTCGGAGCGGCGGCCCGGCTCGCGGGCGTCGATGCTCAGCTCCATCGCGTAGGTGCCGTCGCCGTTGTCGGTGTAGGACGGCTTGATGAGCGGCTGCCGGTCCTGGTTCGTCAGCGTCCAGCGGGCGGCGGGGCTGTCGCCGTCGGCGCCGACGATCGGGTAGTTGACGTTGAGGCCGAGGTGTTCGGGCAGCAGCGCGCCGCCGTGGGACTTCGCGCGGAGCGCGGCGACGAGCGACACGACGAAGTCGGCGGTGTGCCGCTGGGCGTTGAGCATCGGCTCTTCGCTGGGACGGGACGCCTCGGTGCTGACGGCGATCGCCGGGACGCCGTACTCCAGCGCGGTGACGGCGGCGCCGACCGTGCCCGAGTGGTTGGCGAGGGCGGCGATGTTCTGCCCCGCGTTCGTCCCGGAGACGACCAGATCGGGCTTCTCGTCCTTGAACACGTGGAACAGGCCGAACGCGACCGAGTCGCCGGGAGTGCCCGTCACGGCCCACACGTCCTCGGAGACGTGGTCGGCCCGGACCGTCCCGCCGAACGCCCGTCCGGTGCCTTCGCCGCTCTGGTCGGTGGCGGGGGCGACGATCGTGACGTCGTGTCCGGCTTCGGTCAGTTCGTCGTAGACGGCGTTGATCCCGGCGGCCTCGTAGCCGTCGTCGTTGCTCAGCAGGATGCGCAGGGGTTCGGGATCGGGTTCGGCGGCGGCGGGCGGCGCGCCGACGAGCGCGAGTCCCGCCAGGGACAGGGTGATCAGCGTTTTCTTCATCGGTCGTCTCCTTCGGGAGTGGGGGGGGCACCGATGGAAAGTCAGATCCAGCCGTCCAGGGACGCGGTGAAGCCGTCGAGGTCGTCGCGGTGGATGCAGTGGCCGGTGCCCGGGACGGTGCGGACCTCGAAGCCGCGCTCGCGCAGGGCGGCGGCGAGTTCGGCGGACACCAGGAAGCTCGGGTCGGCGACCTGCACGAGGGACGGGACGAGCGGACGTGCGGGCACGCGGGGCGCGAGCGTCGCGAGGGTGTCTGCGATGCGGACGTCCCAGTCGGCGAAGTCGGCGTGTTCGGCGTCGACGTCCGCCGCGTCCCAGCGCGGGCTCATGGCCGCGATGTCGTCGCGGGTCATGGTCTTGGTGCGGCGGGCGAACGCGGCGAGGGGCGCGGTGTCGGCGAGGCGCCACGCCGGGTCGCTGTAGACGGCGCGGGCCGGGCGCAGGGCGTTGACGGCGAGTGAGAGGGACAGTCCGCCGAGGGAGTGGCCGATCGCGACGTCCGCGCCGGTGGGCAGCGACTCGACGAGGTCGCCCGCGAAGTCGTCGGCCGTGTAGGCGGCGGCGTGCGGGCTGGCGCCGTGGCCGCGCAGGTCGGGCATCAGCACCCGGTAGCCGCGCGCCGCCAGCAGAGGCGCGAACCGCACCCAGGTGCGGGCGGACGACATGATCCCGTGGATCAGGATCGCCGTGCGATCGCCGTCTCCCAGCTCGTGAACCTTAATCTTCATGAACGGAAATCTCCTTCTCGCGCCGGTCAGCGTACGCCCTCGGCGGGCGGGACGGCGACGCCCCGTCGCGGCCAGGCTAAAAGGTGAGCGGTGTGCTGAGCCGGAGGTCGTCGAGCGAGTGGCCCGTGTCCAGGCGGTGGTCGCCGGGGACGGGGCGCCAGCCGTCGTCGGTCCAGGTCTCGGCGGCGCGGCGGGGGACGGCGATGACGACCGTCGCGTCCTCCCCGGGGCCCGCCTCGGCGACGGCGAAGCCGGCGAGGCGGCGGGCCGGACGGTCCGGGCCCGGCTCGGCGAACGCCACGTACGCCTGCACGACCTCGCGTCCGGGCCGGTCGCCGGTGTTGCGGACGCGCACGGTCAGCTCGCCGTCCGCGTAGGAGGCTTCTTCGTACGACCAGGTCGTGTAGCCGAGCCCGGACCCGAAGGCGAACGCGGGCGTCGTCCCGGCCCGGTCCCAGGCGGCGTAGCCGACGAAGACGCCCTCGTCGTAGCGCAGGACGCCGTCGACCGGGGTGACGTCGGAGACGGGGCAGTCGGCGAGTTCGGCGGGCCAGGTGGTGGGCAGCCGCCCGCCGGGCTCGCGGTCGCCGAGCAGCACGTCGGCGAGCGCGTGCCCGCCTTCCTGGCCGGGGAACCAGGTCAGCAGCAGCGCCGCGACGTCGCCGCGCCACGGCAGTTCGACGGGCGAACCCGCGTTGATCACCGCGATGGTGCGCGGGTTCGCGGCGGCGACCCGCGCGACCAGCTCGTCCTGGCGGCCGGGGAGCCGCAGCGACGTCCGGTCGAAGCCCTCGCTCTCGACCTCGCTGGACGTGCCGACGACGACCACGGCGACGTCGGCGGCCGCCGCGGCGGCGACGGCGCGCTCCATCAGCTCGTCCGCGGGGGCGGTCGGCCCGCGGTGCGCCAGAGTGAAACTGACGGCGGGGAACGGGCCCGCCGGGCCGTCGGCCATGGTGTGGACGAGCCGGACGGCGGCCTCGCGGCCCGCCTCCAGTTCGACGGGGACGGTCCGGGGCGGCGGGAACATGAACGCGGCGAAGACGTCGTCGCTCTCCGGCCCGATCACGTCGTCGAACAGGACCTCGCCGTCCACTTCGAGCAGGAACCGGCCGAGCCCCTGCACCTCCAGCCGGTGCGTGCCGCCGGCGTCCGGGACGAACGTGCCCTCGACCGTCACCGTGTGCAGGGCGTCGAAGGGGATCCCGGCGGGGAGCCGCCCGATCCAGCGGAGTTCGCCGTCGGCCAGTTCGACCTCGCCGAGCAGCGCGCCGTCCGCGTCCCGGGCCCGCGCGCTCAGGGGGAACCGCGCGCCGGGGAGCCGGACGCTCGGGTCGGCGCCGCGCTCGTAGGCGACGTCGAGTCCGGCGGCGGTGAGCCCGTCGAGCGGGGAGGCGACGTGCGCGGGGAACACCTGCGCGCTGCCGCCGCCCAGCACGCGCGCGTCGGTGGCGAGCCCGCCGATCAGCGCGATCTTCGCGTCGCGGGCGAGGGGCAGGATCCCGTCGTTGCTCAGCAGGGTGAACGAGCGGGCGGCGAGTTCGCGGGCGAGGGCGGCCCCGTCGATCTCCGCCGCGGGTTCGGACGGCCGGGCGCCGGACGTCGCGCCGGTGCGGCGCGCGAGGTCGATCACCCGCCGGACGTGCAGGTCCACGACGTCCTCGGCGACGCGCCCGTCCCGTACCGCCTGCGCGAGCGCGGGCCCGTAGACGGTGTCGGGGCCGGGCATCGCGACGTCGAGGCCGCCGCGCGCGGCGGCGACGGTGTCGCGGGCGCCGAACCAGTCGGACACGACGAACCCGTCGAAGCCCCATTCGCCGCGCAGCACCCCGTTGATCAGCAGGTCGTTCTCGCTCATCGTCGTGCCGTTGACGGAGTTGTACGACGCCATGACGCCCCACGGTCCGGCCTCCCGCACGACGATCTCGAACGGGCGCAGGTACAGCTCGCGCAGTGCCCGCTCGGACACCACGACGTCGGCGGTCATCCGTTCGGTCTCGAAGTCGTTGGCGACGAAGTGCTTCACGGTGACGGCGACGCCGCCGCCCTGCACGCCGCGCACGTACCCGGCCGCGAGCAGGCCGCCGAGCAGCGGGTCTTCGGAGAAGCACTCGAAGTGGCGGCCGCCGAGCGGGGACCGCTGCAGGTTGACGGTCGGCGCGAGCAGCACGTGCACGCCTTTGCGCCGCGCCTCCTGCGCGAGCAGCGCCCCGGCCCGGTGCAGCAGGCCGGTGTCCCAGGTGGCGGCGAGCGCGGTGGGGCTGGGGAGCGCGATGGACGGGTCGGCGGACGACCATTCGACGCCGCGCACGCCGATCGGGCCGTCGGACATCACGATCGACGCGAGCCCCAGTTCGGGCGCGTCCGGCAGCGTCCACATGTCCTGACCGGCGAGCAAGCGGGCCTTGGCGTCGAGGTCGATGTTCATGGCGCAACGGTAAGCCGCGCTACCGAGCGATCGGTAGGTGATGTGACTTTCTTGTTATGTAAGCCCGGGTCTATCCTGAGCGCCATGCCCCGGAACCGTCGCGAAGAGATCCTTCTCGCCGCTTTGGACGTTTTCGGTGAGCGCGGGTACACGGGCGCCTCGATCGCCGCCGTCGCGGAGCGCGTCGGCCTGTCCCAGCAGGGCGTCCTGCACTACTTCCCCAGCAAGGACCGCCTGCTCGCCGAGGTCCTGCGGCTGCGGGACGAGCGCGGACTGGACGTCATCGCGCTCGGCGGCACCGGCGGGACGATCACCCTCGACACGATCGCGGCGATCATCGACTACAACCGGGAGCGGCGCGGGATCGTGCAGTCGTTCACGGTGCTGTCCGCCGAGAGCGTCCTCGACGACCATCCGGCGGGGGACTTCTTCCGCGACCGCTACCGCGAGTCGCGGACGTGGATGGCCGACATCGTCCGGGCCGAATGCGGCCCCGACCTGCCCGGCGGCGTCACCCCCGAGCAGGCCGCGCCGCTGCTCCTCGCCGTGATGGACGGGCTGCAGCAGCAGTGGCTGCTGTCCCCCGACGACATCGACATGCCAGGACTCTTCCGGGCATTCCTGGCACTCTTGCGCACCTGAACCGGCCGATCATCCGGAACGCCCGCCATCGTGGGGTTTCGGACAGAGCGGGTTACTCGCCATAATCTCTCGCGGACCAGTTCAGGCGGGGAGATCCAGATGAGTTCGGAACAGTTGCTGCGGCCCGTGGTGGATCCGTCCCTGCCTCCCGACGAACGGGACCTGCTGGCGGAGGGCCCGGACGGCCTGACCGCCGCGGGCGAGGACGTGCCGTCGTCCGGCGGGCGCACCGCCGCCGACCGCTGGTGGGCGCTCGGCATCGCCACCGCGTGCGGGTTCGTGCCCGCCGCGACGCTGCCGTGGCTGCTCGGCGGGGTCGGCGCGCTGCTGGGCGCGCTCGCGCAGGTCGGCTCGGCGATGCTGTGGTGGCGGTTCGGGTTCGGCGCGTTCCTCGCGGGCGGGACGGCGCTGCAGATCGTGTCCTGGATCGTCCTGTACGCGTGCTGCGGCGACGGCGCGCGCGAGAAGCTCGGGCGCACCCACCACGGCCGGTACTTCCTCACCGACGACCTCGGCGGAGCCGTGCAGGACGTCGTGCGGGCGCAGCGCGCCGTCGAAGCCGTCCTGGAGTCGGAGCTGCACAAGGCGGGCCTGCTGGACGGCGACGGCGTCGACGTGCGCGCGATCGAGTGGGAGATCGCCGTCACCGGCCGCGAGACGACGGTGGAGAAGCGGGCGCTGCGCAAGCTCTCGAAGGAGAACCGCGGCGACGACGCGCTGCGGCTGGCGCTCAAACCGCGCTGGCGCGCCGTCAACCAGGCGCGCAACGAGATGAGGGAGCGGGTGTCGGCGCTGAACGCGTACGGGAACAAGGTGCGGACCGCCGACCGCGCGTACCGCGCGAAGCAGCGCGGTGAGAGCACCGACGAGCAGCTCCAGGCGCTGATGGCGGGGGTCCGGGAGTCGGCGGCGGCGCTGGCCGCGGCTCCGGCGGGCGGGGAGGCACGCAAGTGAGCAAGATGTCGCCCCGCGCGCAGCGGATCAACAAGCGGATACCCGAATGGGTGATGGTCACGGCCGTCTGCCTCGCCCTCGCGCAGCCGATCGCGGCGCTCGTCTGGGCGGGCAACACGATCGGCAAGCCGAAGAAGATCACCTACCTGGTGACCGGCGAGAGCTCCGACGCGATGCTCACCTACTACACGCCGAGCTCGATCGAGAGCGACACGATCGCGGCGACGCCGCTGCCGTTCCGGATGGACTTCCAGGCGGACGACGACGAATCGCTGAAGATCAGCGCGAAGAACGACGAGAACGGCGCCGCCGGTGCGCTGACCTGCACGATCCTGGTGGGCGGGAAGGTCGTTGAGCAGGAGCGCGTGAGCGGCATGGACGGCGAGGCGACCTGCACGGGGACGGCCAAGCGGCTGAAGCCGATCGCGGGCGCGAAGATGCCGCCGCTGACCGGGGTGATCGGCCCGGAGGTGCGGCGGCTGGAGAAGACGGTGAAGCTGCCGCGCTACCCGGGGACCGGCGCGAAGGTCGTCGGGCGGGCCACCGACCCAGAGGCGCGGCTGTCGTTCGCCGAGCTGGGGCGGCCGTGGGAGCCGTTCAGCACCGAACCGTACGGCCCGTACAGCGGGAGCCAGTCCTTCGACACCGAGGACGACTGGCAGGCCATGCTCGGTTCCCGGCTGGTGGACGAAGGCGTCATGGGCGTCTACAACGGGCCGAACCGGCTGCGCGACGTCGCCGCGGCGATCCAGGACGCCCGGCAGCTCGACGGCTTCCGCGACGGGACGACCGGACGGGACGTCGCGTCGCAGTCGTTCAAGGTGAGCGGGCGTCCGGCGTGGGTGCTGGTCCGGGAGATGCACTTCAAGGAGGCGACCCTGCGGGCGACGATGGACCTGTCGGTCGTCGTGGTCGTCGACACCGGGCAGGAGCGCCCGTCCAGCCTGTGGATCGACATCCCGAACACGCACCGGCAGTACTGGTCGGACGTCAACAAGATCATCGGTTCGCTGAAGGTCGTGTCCTGAGGACGGCCGCCGGGTCGTACGGCCGGACGTGCGTCAGGCGCGGCCGGTCGCGCGCAGGAGGAGTTCGCGGAGCGTCCGCTGCTCCTCCTGCGTGAGCCGGGTGACCGGCGAGTCCTCGACCAGCATGGCGAGGAGCCGGTCGCGGACGTCGGTGCCTCGCCGCGTCAGCGCGAGGATCTTGGCGCGCCGGTCGGTGGGGTGGGGGCGGCGTTCGACGAGGCCGAGCCGTTCCAGCCGGTCGACGATGAACGTCGCGTTGGACGCCTCGCAGCTCATCCGTTCGGCGAGGTCGCGCATCGTCATGGGGCCGGCCAGCTCGCGCAGCGCGGTCGCCTGCGGGGCGGTCAGGTCGAGGTTGACCGCGCGCTCGCGGACGTGCACCTCAAGTTGCGTGGCGAGGCCCTTCACCAGCCCGCAGATCTCCTGCTCGGCCAGGGCTTCCGGTTCCGCTCGCGCTTCCACGCGAACAGTCTACGCATCCCGATAAAGCTTGCAGCTTGAATGATTTGAGTTGTAAGTTCTTCCGGTGTCGGGCCGCGCCGGGCGGCCCCGTCGCCGTGGAGGCATGCCATGAGCAGGTGGAACACCGAGGCCGGGATCCGGACGACCGAGGTCGGCGAGCTCCGCGTCAGCTATGTCCCCGACGGCGTCGGACGGCTGCGGTCGCGCGGCTGGTTCCCCGGCACCACCGACGACGACTGGGCGCGCCATCCGGACGTCCTGGACGAATCGGACGCGCTCGTGGCGAGCATGGGCGGCCTGCTCGTCGAGCACGGCGACCGCGCCCTGCTGATCGACGCGGGCTTCGGCACCGTGTCGCAGGCCGACGACCCCGCGAACGCGCACGTCGGCGCGATCACCACCGGCTCATTCCTCGACAACCTCGCCGCACTCGGGCGCACGCCCGACCAGGTCGAGGCCGTCGCCTACACACACCTGCACCCCGACCACATCGGCTGGTCCGACCGGTTCGCCCGGCACCTGGTCGCCGCGCCCGAATGGGACCACCGGCACGGCGGCGAACTCGACGCGATCGCCGACCGCGTCGAGACGATCGGCGACGGCGACGAGATCTTCCCCGGCGTCCGCGTCCTCGCCACCCCCGGCCACACCCCCGGCCACACCGCGTACGTCCTGGAGTCGCGCGGCGAACGGCTCATCGCCCTCGGCGACTCGTTCCACTCGCCCGTCCAGATCGAGCACCCCGGCTGGCGGGTCGCCCTCGACGCCGACCAGGAGGCCGGGATCGAGGCCCGGCGCCGCCTCGTGGACGAACTGGACGACCGCCGCACCCGCGCGTTCGGCATCCACTTCGCGGACGTCCAGTTCGGCCGCGTCCGCGCGAACGCCTGGCACCCCGAGCACTGACGAACGCGGGCGAACCGGGTGCAACCGCCCGCACGGCGGCGGGGTTCTCACGCATGGCACGCCGCAGGGGCGGCGTGCGCACCGACGAACGGAATCCCATGGACCTGCAGCTCACCGGCCGTGTCGCGGTCGTCACCGGCGCCTCGAAGGGCATCGGCCTCGCCGTCGTCCGTACCCTGCTGGACGAGGGCGCCCGCGTGGCCGCCGTGTCCCGCAAGTCCGGTGCGGACCTCGACGCGCTCGCCGGGCCGAACCTCCTGCACGTCCCGGCCGACCTCATGGACCCGGACGCCCCGGCGGAGGCCGTCCGGCGCGCGGTCGAGACGTTCGGCGGCCTCGACGTCCTGGTGAACAACGCGGGCGGCCCGCCGCCCGGGACGACGCTGCCCCGGTTCGGGTTCCTGACCCCCGGCGACGACGACTGGCGCGCGATGTTCGAGTTCAACCTGTTCGCCCTGGTCCGTGCGGTCCGGGCGGCGATCCCGCACCTGCTGGGCAGCGACGCGGCGTCGATCGTGAACGTCTCGTCCGGGAACGGGCGGCGGCCGGGCCCGATGAACTTCGACTACAACGCCGCGAAGGCCGCCGTGAACAACCTGACGAAGGGGCTCTCGGAGGAGTACGGGCCGCAGGGGATCCGGGTGAACACCGTGTCGCCGGGCCCGGTCCGGACCGCGTGGTGGACGGACGAGGGCGGCGCGGCCGACGTCCTGGCGGGGGCGACCGGCGCCGACCGCGACGCGATCCTGGATGGCGGGGCGGCGGAGATGATGAACCTGGTCACGGGCCGTCTCGTGGACCCGCAGGAGGTAGCGGACGCGGTCGTGCTGCTGGCGTCGCCGCGCTCGGCGAGCACGACGGGCGCCGAGATCGCCGTCGACGGCGGCTTCCTCAAGGAGATCTGACGTCCGAACGCGGACGCCCGGCCGGACGCGTCCGGCCGGGCGTTCCCGGGGCGGATCACTCGGCGTCCGTCCCGGTCCGGCGCGGGAGGAGCAGGGCGGGGACGATCGCCAGCGCGATCAGCGCGACCGCGAACAGGTAGGTGTACCGGAACGTCCCGGCGAGGGGATCGGCGATCGCGGCGCGGGCGCCCGCGCCGAGCGCGTGGACGGCCTGCAGCGCGCCGCCGTCCCCCGCGGGCACCAGGTCGTCCATCCTCGTCGCCAGCACCACCGACGCCAGCGCCGTCCCGATCGCTCCGGCGGTCGTGTTGATCAGGTTGACGGTGGTGCTCGCGGCGGGGGCCTGCTCGTGCGACATGCCGCGCGTCGCCGCCGTGATCGCGGGCATCATCGTCGCGCCGCCGCCCGCGCCCATCAGCACCATCGTCGCGCACAGCGCCCAGTAGGGCGCGTCCGCGTCGAGCTGCGCGGCGAACAGCGCGAACCCGGTCAGCCCGAGCGCGACCGTCACCGGGACGACCCGTCCCGGCGGCACCCGGTCGACGATCCGGCCCGCGACCTGCATCGCGAGGCCGGAGCCGAGCGCGAACGGGATGCCGAGCAGCCCCGCCATCGTCGCCGACTCGCCCCGCACGACCTGCAGATAGAGGGGGAGGAGCAGCATCGAGCCGAAGTAGCCGGCCGCGAACAGCGTCAGCGTCGCGGTGGCCGCCGCGAACGTCCGGTCGCGGAACGGCCGCAGGTCGATCAGCGGGTTCGCGGCGGTCAGCGCCCGCACGACGAACCCGGCGACCAGCGCCGCGCCCGCCAGCAGCGGCACCAGGACGCCCGGCGCCGCGAAGTCGCCGCGCTCGCCGCCGCTCGTCACCCCGTACATCAGCACGGCGAGACCGGGGGAGAGCAGGAGCAGCCCGACGACGTCCAGCGGGCGACGCTCCCCCGCGACGTCCCGGGGGAACAGCCGCGCGGCGAGCACCACCACCGCGACGGTGATCGGCGCGTTGATGAAGAACATCCACCGCCACGACACCTCGTCGATGAGCCAGCCGCCGAGGACGGGCCCGGCGAGCGGCCCGACGAGGATCGCCAGGCCCATCGTGCTCATCGCCTTGCCCAGCTCGTCCTTGTTCGCGGCGCGCAGCAGGATCGTCATGCCGACGGGCATCACCAGGCCGCCGCTGAACCCCTGCAGCACGCGGAACGCGATCAGCGACTCGATGTTCCAGGCGAGCCCGGCCAGCACGGACGCGCCGCCGAACGCGGCGATCGCGGCCAGGTACAGCCGCCGGGCGCCGAACCGGCCGATCGCCCACGCGGTCGTCGGCATGACGGCGCCGAGCGCCAGCGAGTACCCGGTCGCGACCCACTGGATGGTGGCGAGCGGGGCGGTGAACTGCTGCGACAGCCGGTTGACGGCGACGTTCACCACCGTCATGTCCAGGCTGATCATGATGGAGCCGAGGACGAGCACGAGCGCGATCGTCATCGGCCCGGGGGCCGTCCCGCTCGCGGGGACGGCCCTGGGCGCGGTCGTCGTGGTCATGTCAGGCCCCGTACGGCCGGACGGACCGGGCGTCGCGCAGCGCGTGCCCCCACCAGGCGACCTGGTCGAGCAGCACCTTCGCGGCGGCGCCCGCGCCCTCGGCGGCGACCGGCCGGCGTCGTCGCCGAACCAGTTCCACGGCTGGTGGAAGCTCACCATGTCGCGCATCGTCACGGCGTGCAGCTCGGCGAAGACGCCGCGCAGGTGCTCGACGGCCATCCGGCCGCCCGCGAGCCCCCCGTACGACACGAACCCGACGGGCTTCGCCCGCCACTCGTGGAAGTGGTGATCGATCATGTTCTTCAAGGTGCCGGGGTAGCTGTGGTTGTACTCGCAGGTCACGACGGTGTAGGCGTCGGCCGCGGCCAGCGTCTCGGACGCGCGGGCGAAGTTCTCGGACGTCCGGGCGCCGAGCGCCGACGGCGGTTCGGCGTCCGCGACGTCGACCACGTCGACGATCATGTCGTCGCGCTGCCGGGCCTGTTCGGCGAACCACGCGCCGACCGTGGGCCCGAACCGGCCCTCCCGGGTGCTGCCGATGATGATCGCGAGGCGGAGCGGTGTGTCGGTCATCTCTTCTCCTTGAGCGGGCTCTTCGTGATGTCCTCGAAGCTACGGAGGCCGGTCATGACCGGGCATCCGTCAGATGACTGGGCCGACCGACCGGCCCGTGCACCACTCTGAGACCTCGATATTGGTTGAGGTCAACCCCGCAGCCTCGGCCCGCTCGGCGAGGTGCTCATAGGTGCTGCCGTCCGACCTCGGATGACCGGGCGGCGGGCCGGTGCGGCCCGCCGCCCGGTCACGAGGACACGAGGATCAGACGCCGAACGGCGCCGCGTAGCGGATGACGCCGCCCGGCACCGGACGCGACGCGTCCAGTCCGAGCGCCATCAGCGCGTCGTCCGGCGCGTCGAACGCCGCGCGGATCCCGTACGCGGACGCGCGCTCGAACCCGAACCGGGGGTAGTACTCGGGATGCCCGAGGACCACCACCAGGTTCTCGCCCATCGCCCGCGCCGCGTCGAGCCCGCCCGGATCGCGGCCGCCCCGGCGCCCCGCCGCTGGGCGTCGGGCGCCACCGCGACCGGCGCGAGCGCCAGCGGCGGGCTCGTCGCCGACGTGGCAGCGCGTGAACAGCGCGTGCCCGGCGACGCGGCCGTCCGGTGCCCCGGCGACCACCGACAGGCCGGGAATCCACGCCGCGGTGTCGGCGCGCAGCGCGTCGACCAGCGCGGATTCCTCCGCCGTGGGGAAGGCCGTCCGGACGATCTCGCGGATGACGTCCACGTCGGCGGGCGTCTCGGTGCGGGTCGTCCAGGCGGTGGCCGGCCGGTCGACCGGCCGCAGGACATATCCGGTGTACCGGTAGTCCTCGCCGTGCGCCCGGCGCAGCGCGATCTCCTCGCGGGTCCCAGCGACGGCCTCGGCCATGCCGGGCCGCGACAGGTCGGCCGCCCCGATCCGCTCCTCCAGCGGGGTGTAGTACTCCTCCCACCAGTCGGTTTCGGGCAGCGGCAGCCGCGCGACCACCTCGTACCCGGCGGCCCGGACGATCGCGGCGTTCTCCTCCGCCGTGCGCACCGGGTAGACGGGCTCCCACCAGGCGCGGGCCTGCGGGGACGGCTCGTCGGCGGCCCACTCGATCTCGGTGACGACGACGACGCCGTCCGGGGCCAGCAGCCGGCGCCACCCGCGCAGCGCGGCGTCCAGCCCGATGTTGTAGACCGCGCTCTCGCTCCAGACCAGGTCGAAGACCTGGTCGGGGAAGGGGAGCCGGTCCATGGAGCAGCACATCGCGCGGACGCGGTCGTGCACGCCCTGCCGCTCGGCGGCGTCCAGGAGCTCCAGCAGGAACGGACGGTACAGGTCGACGGCGTCGACCCGCGCGTTCGCCTCGGCGGCCAGCACCAGCGCCGCCCGGCCCGGGCCGCTGCCCGCGTCGAGCGCGCGCGGCGCGCCGGGACCCGGCCCCGCGAGCGACAGCAGCCGCCGGGTGGTGGCGTCGGAACCGGGGCCCTGCCTGGGCAGCCCGTGGTGCAAGGCGAGCAACGCCTCGATGACAGTCTGAGACAACTGAAAGACCTCGAAAGGACTGGGGCCCGAATGGCCTGATGTCAGACCTGAGCCCAGGAAGTAAGGACGACTGAGGTACCGCGCACGGCAGTCATCAACTCACCTCCTCCTTTCGTTGCGCCCGACCCTACCAGAATCACCTGGCCTCGACAGCGTCGAGCATCCGCCGCAGCAGCGCCCGCTCGCGGTCGGTCTCGGCGAGCCCGATGGCCTCCCGGTACGCCTCCGCCGCCTCGGTGAGACGGCCGAGGCGGCGGAGCAGGTCCGCGCGGGCGGCCGCGTACGGGTGGTAGCCGCGCAGCCGAGGCTCGCCCGCCAGCTCGTCCAGCAGCGCCAGCCCCGCCTCCGGCCCGTCGCGCATCGCCACCGCCGCCGCCCGGTTCAGCGCCACGACGGGCGACGGCGTCAGCGCGAACAGGACGTCGTACAGCGCGACGATCTGCGGCCAGTCGGTGGACGCGACGTCCGGTGCCTCGTCGTGCAGCGCGGCGATCGCGGCCTTGCAGCCCCGTACGGGCCGGGCGCGCCGCCGGTCAGCGACTCCTCCGCCAGCCCGCGCCCCTCGTCGATGAGCGCGCGGTCCCAGCGCGCCCGGTCCTGCTCGTCCAGCAGGAGCAGGCCGCCGTCCGGGGCGAGCCGCGCCGCGTGCCGCGCGTGCGTGAGCAGCAGCAGCGCGAGCAGCCCCGCGGTCTCGCGCTCGTCCGGCAGCAGCCGGTGCAGGATGCGGGCGAGCCGCACCGCCTCCTCCGCGAGGTCGCCGCGGGCCGCGGCGTACCCCTCGGTGAAGATCGAGTAGAGGACCTGCAGGACGCCCGGCAGCCGCGCGGGCAGCTCGTCCGGTCCGGGCACCCGGAACGGGATCCGGGCCGTGCGGATCCGGTGCTTCGCCCGGACGATCCGCTTCGCCATGGTCGCCGTCGGGACGAGGAACGACCGCGCGACCTCGGGCGTCGTCAGGCCCGCGAGGCAGCGCAGCGTGAGCGCCGTCCGGTCCTCGGCGTCCAGCGCCGGATGCGCGCACGTGAAGAACAGCTGCAGCCGCTCGTCCGGGAGCCCGCCGCCCGGATCCGCCGCCGGGACGGGCCCGGCGCGCTCCGCCTCCACCTGCAGGAGCGCGAGGCGCGCCGCGTACGCCTTGTCGCGCCGCAGCCGGTCGACGGCCCTGCGCCGCGCCGTCGTCATCAGCCAGGCGCCCGGGCTCGGCGGAACCCCCCGAACGGGCCAGTGGACGAGGGCCGCCTCGATCGCGTCCGAGGCGACCTCCTCCGCCAGGTCGAGGTCCCCGAACCGCCGGACGAGCGCGGCCAGCAGCAGCCCCCGCTCCTCCCGGAAGATCGCCTCCACCGAGGCCCGGGCGTCCGGTCCGGTCATGTCAGTACTCGTCGGTCACCGGACGGACGACGATGGAGCCGTCGCGGGCGCCGGGGCAGCGCGCGGCCCAGTCGAGCGCCGCGTCCAGGTCGGGCACGTCGATCACGTAGTACCCGCCGAGCACCTCGCGGGCCTCGGCGAACGGCCCGTCCGTCGTGATGACCCGCTCGCCGTCGGCGGTGACCCGGACCTTCGTCGCGGTGGTCAGGTCGGCGAGCGCGTGCGACGCGACGACGACGCCCGCGCCCTGGATCTGGTCGTCGAACTTCTGCCAGTCCGCGAACTCGCAGACGGCCTGCGCCTCCGCCTCCTCCGCGCTGTCCGCCGGGCCGGCGTTGATCAGCAGCATGTACTTCATGGTGTTCGCTCCCGTGTTGTGTTCGCCGTACGCCCTGTCCACGAACGGGACCTCACCATATGGACACCCGGCCCGAACTTTTTTCTTCCAGGCCCGCGACCACGGGTTCGGCGACCTCGCCGCCTAGTCCCGCCGGTTGTCGCCGTTGCTCCGGGGAAGCGGGCCGTTGCGGGTCTTCTGCCCGTTCGCCCGTTCTTCCGCCCGGGGGTTCGCGTTCTCGTTCGGGCCCGTGGGGAGGTCGCTGGGGCGTCCGGGGGACGGCTTCACCGCGTGCTCGGGCGGCCCGGTGGTCGCGGAGGGGGGAGACGGCGGCTTCGCGCTCGGCGACCGCCCGCGTCCGGCGTCCGTCCGGGGCGGTCCGGCGCGGTGACCGGGTCGGGTTCGGTCGCCGGGGCGGACGAGCGCGTGTTCGGGCTCGACAGCGCGGTCGGGGCGACCGGCTGGTCGTGCCGTCCGGGCGCATTCGGGTCGGTGATGGAGGGCGCCGGCCGGGGGGACGGTATCGCGTTGTTCGTCGTGTCCGGGGAAGTTCCCGGTGATCGTCGCGTACGCGACGCCGCCGAACAGGGCGACGGACACGGTCACGACCACGGCCTTGACCGTGACGAACCGCCGCAAGACGGACCGTCGTGGACGGGCGGGGGCGGCGACCGGCCGGACAGGTGCGGCAGCCGCCGCGGCGGCCGAACGCGCCGCGGCGGCGTCCTCCCCGGCCGGGCGGGCGGCGCGTCCGGTCTCGGGCGGGGCGCCGCGTCGAGCAGTGCGCGCAGTGCGGCGTGCCGCCCGGCCGGGGCGGAACCGGACAGGAGCAGTTCGGCGGTCCGGCGGTTCGGCCGCCCGGACCCGCGGTCGTCGTTCATCTCACCCCTTCAGCGCCGGTACCGCCGCTTTTGTCACCCTGCAGCAGGGGAAGCGCGCCCGGCCGCTCCGGCCCCACCGCGGACGCGTCCGCCGCGAGCCGGTCGGCGAGCGCCGCAGCCCCCGGTACGCGGCCGTCCGGACCGCGCCGGGACGCTTGCCGACCACCTTCCCGGCGGTCTTGGCGTCCAGCCCCACCACCACCCGCAGCAGCACCGCCTCGGCCTGGTCGGGGGGCAGTTCGGCGATCAGCCGCAGCGCGTCCCGGGTGGCGATGCCGTCCAGCGCGTCCGCCTCGGTGTCGCCGTCGGACGCCAGCGCGGCGAGCGCCTCGTCGGGCAGGTCGGCGGCGGGCCGCCGGGAGGTGCGGCGCAGATGGTCCAGGGCCCGGTAGCGGGTGATCGTCGCGGTCCAGCCGCGGAAGCCGTCCAGGTCGCCGCGGAAGCCGGGCAGGTCCCGGGCTATCTGCAGCCACGCCTCCGACGTCACGTCCTCGGCGTCCGTGCCGACGAGCGCGGCGGCGAACCGGATCAGCCGGGGGTGCACGTCGCGGTACAGCAGTCGGAAGGACGGCTCGTCGCCGTCCTGCGCGCCCCGCAGGGCGCGGCTCAGTTCGGCGTCCCGCTCGGGGGGCACCGTCCGCGACTTCCTTGTCACTCGCAGCATTGTGCAGGGATTTCGCCTGCGCAGGCGGGACTTCGGGGATTTTCCGGGGCCGTTTCGGGCCATCCACCGGCCTTTGGGGCGGCGGGGAACCGTGTGACGCGAGGTGGACCAATCCCGGGGCGGTCCGGAGGCGGTCCCGAGGCGGATCCGCGGATCGCCGGACGGGCCCGGGAACAATCCCCGGGGTCCCGTCAGTTATACGAGGCAGCCGATGTGCCTGGTGTCCCCGGGCCTCACCTATTGCCTTCACGGAATACCGTTCGGCTGGAGCCGTGTTGTGCCTTTCGCCGAGAGGCGACCCCACACATCGGTGTTCGATCGGGGCCCCGGCCGGACCGCACCGTCCGGCGGGGCCCCGATCCATGCCGTCCATGGGACGATTCGGGCATGAGTCTTGCGGCGCACCTGGAAGAACTCGGCCGTCCGCTGGTCGACGAGCAGCTCCGGCACCCGACCGTGGCGGGAATCGCCCGCGGCGACCTCGACGAGGCGGTGTTCCGCTCCTGGCTCGAACAGGACTACCTCTACCTCCTCGACTACGTACGCGTCTTCTCCCGCCTCGCCTGGCAGGCCCCGGACGCGCACCTCGGCGACCTCGTCGACCTGGCGCACTCCACCTTCCACGAAGAGCTGTCGCTGCACCGCTCGCTGTCCGCCGAGTTCGGCGCCGACCTCGGCGGCGCGAAGAAGGGCCCGGCCTGCGCCGCCTACAGCGAGTTCCTGCTGGCGAGCGCCGCCTCCTACACCGACGGCCTCGCCGCCCTCTATCCCTGCATGTGGGGATATTCCACCCTCGGCCTGCGTCTCGCCGAGAACCCGCCCGCCGAGCCCCGCTACCGCCGCTGGGTCGACACCTACGCCGACCCCGGCTTCGCCGCCCTCACCCGCCGCTGCGCGCAGATGATCGACGAGTCCGGCGCCGACCCCGAGCGCGCCGAACGCTTCTTCCTCGAAGGCATGCGCCACGAGCTGGCCTTCTGGGACGTCCCCCGCTGATCGGACGGCGGTCAGCGGGCGCGGAACGCCTCCAGCATCCGCGCGAGCGCGGCCCACGCGTCGTCCAGGTCGCGGTCCGGCCGCGCGGATCCCGCCAGCCACAGGGCCGCCTCGTTCATCGCGCCGGACAGCAGGTGCGCGAGCGGCTCGACCGGACACGGCGCGATCGTGCCGCGCTCGACGAGATCGGTCAGCGCGTCGACGAGGTGCCGGGCCGACGCCCCCTCGTCCATCGCGCGCCACTCGCTCCATCCGAGCACCGCCGGGCCGTCCACCAGCATGATGCGCTGGACGCCCGGCGCGGTGCTCGCCGTCAGGAACGCCTTGCATCCGGCCAGTAGCCGCGCCCACGGATCGTCCTCGGCGTCGGCGGTCGCGGCGACCCGTGCCGCGACCTCGCCCTGCACCTCCGCCAGCACCGCGCGGAACAGGTCGGCCTTCCCCTCGAAGTGGTGGTAGAGCGCTCCCTTGGTGACCCCGGCGGCGCGCACGATCTCCGCGAGCCCCACCGCCCCGTAGCCGCGCTCGGCGAACAGCGGCCTGCTCTCGCGCAGCAGCGTCCGCCGGGTCTGCTCGCGTTGCCTGCTCCGTACGCCGCCGTCCATTCCGCCCCCACGTTGACATACCGATGGTACGTCAATAGCGTACCTTCACATACCGTCGGTATGTGAAAGGACGTTGCCATGCGGCTGACCAGCTTCTATCCGGTGATCTGCAGCTCCGACATCGGGAAATCCCGCGACTTCTACACCGGGCTGCTCGGGTTCGAACCGACCTTCGAGGCGGACTGGTACGTCAGCCTGCGGCGGCCCGGCCCGCCCGCGTACGAACTGGCGCTCCTCGACCACGCGCACCCGACGCTGCCCGCGGCGTACCGCGCGCCCGTCCGGGGACTGCTGCTCAACTTCGAGGTCGAGGACGTCGACGCCGAATGGGACCGGCTCGTCGTCCGCGGCGGCCGCGCCCCCGAACTGCCGCTGCGCGACGAGGACTTCGGCCAGCGCCACTTCATCGTCGCCGACCCGGACGGCGTCCTGATCGACGTCATCACGCCGATCGCCCCGACCGGCGAGTTCGCCGATCAGTACGCCGGAACCGACGCCCCGGCCAGTGCCGGATAGTCGGTGTAACCCTCCGCGCCGCCGCCGTAGACCCGCCGGGGATCGTGCGTCGCCAGCGGCGCGTCCGCGGCGAACCGCCGCGGGAGGTCGGGGTTGGCGATGAACAGGCGGCCGAACGAGAAGACGTCCGCCAGGCCGGCGGCGACCGCCTCCTCCCCGGCCCGCCGCGTCGTCGGCTCGGGCCCGTTGAAGTTGCCGATCAGCGTGCCCGACCAGCGCGGCCGCAGGTCGGCGAGCGCCCCGTACGTCCCGCGCTCGATGACGTGCAGGTAGGCGAGGCCGCGCGGTTCGAGGGCGGCCACGAGCGCCCGGTACGTACCCCGCGGATCCTGCTCGGCGATCTCGTTCTCCGGGTTGCCGGGTGAGATCCGCAGGCCGACCCGCTCCGGCCCGACCGCGTCCGCGACGGCCTCGACGCGTCGAGCGCGAACCGGAGCCGTCCGGACCGCGAGCCTCCGAACCGGTCGGTGCGCCGGTTCGTGTTCTCGGCGAGGAACTGCTGGATCAGGTACCCGTTCGCGCCGTGGACCTCGACGCCGTCGAACCCCGCGCGGATCGCCGCCCGCGCCTCGTTCGCGAAGTCCGCGATCGTCGTCTCCGCCTCGGCGGTCGTCAGCGGGCGCGGGACGACGTGCGGGACGAGGCCGTCCCGGGTGAAGATCGGCGCCGATCCGATCCGGACGGCCGACGGCGCGACGGGCGTCGCACCGTCCGGGAGCGTCACGGGATGCGTCATCCGCCCGACGTGCCAGAGCTGCGCGAAGATCCGCCCGCCCGCCGCGTGCACGGCGCCGGTCACCGCGCGCCAGCCGTCGACCTGCGCGTTCGTCACCAGGCCGGGGACGCCGGGGCCGCCCTTGCCGAGCGGGTTCGGGTAGATCCCCTCGGTGACGATCAACCCGGCCCCGGCCCGTTGCGCGTAGTACTGGGCGGTCGGCGGGCCCGGGACGCCCGTCGCGTCGTCCGCCCGCCCGCGCGTCATCGGCGCCATCGCGATCCGGTTGGGGAGGTCGAGGTGCGGCCCGGTGTAGGGGCGCAGGAGGTCGCTCATGGTGTCTGCCCTTCCTTCTTCGGCGGCGGGGTTCAGCGGGCGACGGCGGTGGCTTCGACCTCGATGCGCCAGTCGGGCTGCGCGAGCGAGGAGACTTCGAGGAGCGTGTCGGCGGGGTAGGGCTCGCTGAGGAACTCCTCGCGGAGCTTGATGACGTCGTCCAGGTCGGCGGCCATGTCCCGCACGAAGATGCCGATCTTGACGACGTCGGTGAGGTCGGCTCCGGCCTCGTTCAGCACGCGCCGCACGTTCCGGAACGCCTGCCTGCCCTGTTCGAGGAAGCCGCCGGGGACCGTCCGGCCCTGCTCGTCGATGCCCGCCTGGCCGGAGACGTAGATGACGCCGCCGGCCCTGATGGCCTGCGAGATCTTGTAGGGCTCGTACCAGTCGGGGGTCGTGGCGATGCGCTCGATCATGTCCGCTCCTTAGATGCATGCACCTACATGTTTTGTAGGTGCATGCATATTTGCAACGGCGGTACGCTGATGTCAAGACGGGAACCGGGGTGACGGAGAATGCGGACGGACGGCCTGCGCTGGGACGGCCTGCGCTGGGACGGCCTGCGCTGGGACGGCATCGTGACCCTGCACGGGCGCGTCGAGCAGCGGATCGCCAAGGCGCTCCAGCGGCGGCACGGCATCGGGCTCTCCGAGTACCGGGCGCTGTGCCGGCTCGTCGACGCCGACGACGGCGAACTGCGCATGCAGGAACTGGCCGACCTCATCGGCCTCAACCAGAGCTCGGTCAGCCGGCTCGTCACCCGGCTGGAGAACGCCGGGCTGACCAGGCGCGACCACTGCCCCGCCGACCGCCGCGGCGTCTACACGCAGATCACCGGCGAGGGCCGGGCCGTGCAGGACAAGGCGTCCCCGACCTACCACGCGGAGCTCACCGAGGCGCTCGACGAGGCCGCCGCCGACCCCGCGCTCGCCCCGCTCGTCCACCTGCTCCGCACCCGGTGGACGCGGCGAGCGCGAGGCCCTCGATGAGGGACCGCGCGCTCGCGGAGGCGATCAGCCCGCCGGCACCTTCGGACGCTGCGGCGCCGCGGCCGCCGGAACCGGCCCGTCGTCGTCGGCGAGCGCCTTGAACCCGCGCAGCCGCAGGCTGTTGCTCACCACGAACACCGAGGAGAACGCCATCGCCCCGCCCGCGATCATCGGGCTGAGCAGCCCCGCCGCCGCCAGCGGCAGCGCGGCCACGTTGTAGGCGAACGCCCAGAACAGGTTCCCCTTGATCGTCCGGAGCGTGCGCCGCGACAGCCTGATCGCGTCCGCCGCCGCCCGCAGGTCGCCGCGCACCAGCGTCAGGTCCGACGCCTCGATCGCCGCGTCCGTGCCGGTGCCCATCGCGAGCCCCAGGTCGGCCTGGGCGAGCGCCGCCGCGTCGTTCACGCCGTCCCCGACCATCGCGACCGTCCGGCCCTCGTCCTGCAGCCGCTTGACGACGTCGACCTTGTCCTTCGGCAGGACGTCCGCGATGACCTCGTCGATCCCGACGGTGTCCGCGACCGTCCGCGCGACGGCCTCGTTGTCGCCGGTCAGCAGCACCGGCCGCAGCCCGAGCGCGCGCAGCCGCCGCACCGCCTCCGCCGACGTCGGCTTCACCTCGTCCGCGACGGTCAGGACCGCGCGCGCCGCACCGTCCCAGCCGACCGCGACCGCCGTGCGGCCGAGCGCCTGCGCGTCCGCCATCGCCGCCTCCAGCTCGGGCGTCAGCTTCTGCGACCACTCCGCGAGGAGCTGCGGACGGCCGACGAGCACGCCGTGCCCGTCCACCATGCCCTGGACGCCCAGGCCCTCGACGTTCGCGAAGTCCTCGACCGTCCCGAGTTCACCGGCCCGCTCCCGCGCGCCCCGCGCGATGGCCTGCGCGATCGGGTGCTCCGAGGCGTCCTCCAGCGCCCCCGCCAGCCGGAGCGCCTCCCGGTCGTCCACGCCGTCGGCCGTGACGACGTCCACCAGCGCCATCTTCCCCGTCGTGACCGTGCCGGTCTTGTCGAGGACGACCGTGTCGATCGTCCGCGTCGACTCCAGCACCTCCGGGCCCTTGATCAGGATCCCGAGCTGGGCGCCGCGGCCCGTTCCGACCATGAGGGCGGTCGGGGTGGCCAGGCCCAGCGCGCACGGGCAGGCGATGATCAGTACCGCGACCCCCGCGGTGAACGCGGCCGCCGTACCCGCGCCCGTCCCGATCCAGAAGCCCAGCGTCGCGACGGCCAGCGCGATCACCACCGGCACGAAGATCCCCGAGATCCGGTCGGCGAGCCGCTGCACCCGCGCCTTGCCGGTCTGCGCGTCCTCGACGAGCCGCGCCATCTGCGCGAGCTGCGTGTCCGAACCGACCCGCGTCGCCCGCACCAGCAGCCGTCCGCCCGCGTTCACCGTCGCGCCCGCGACCGTGTCGCCCGGGGCGACCTCCACCGGCACCGACTCGCCCGTCAGCAGCGACGCGTCCACCGCGGACGAGCCCTCCTCGACCGTCCCGTCGGTGGCGATCTTCTCGCCGGGACGGACGACGAAGACGTCTCCGACCTGCAGGCTCTCGACCGGGATCCGCTCCTCGCGGCCGTCCCGGACGACCGACACCTCCTTCGCGCCGAGCTCCAGCAGCGCCCGCAGCGCCGAGCCCGCCCGCCGCTTGGACCGCGCCTCGAAGTAGCGGCCCGCGAGGATGAACGCGATGACGCCCGCCGCGGCCTCCAGGTAGATGTTCATCGAGCCGTCGGTACGGGTCATCGAGAACTCGAAACCGTGCTTGATGCCCGGTTCGCCGGCCGTCCCGAAGAACAGCGCCCACAGCGACCAGGCGAACGCGGCGAGCGTCCCCATCGAGACGAGCGTGTCCATCGTCGCGGCGCCGTGCCGCAGGTTCGTCCACGCCGCCCGGTGGAACGGCCACCCCGCGTACACCACGACGGGCGCGGCCAGCGTCAGCGACAGCCACTGCCAGTACTCGAACTGCAGGGCCGGGACCATCGCCATCGCGATCACCGGCACCGCGAGCACCACCGAGGTGAGCAGCCGCTGCCGCAGCGGCGCCAGCTCGTCGACCGGCTCGGGCGCATCGGCCGCCGCCTCCGGCGGAGGCGGCAGTTCGGCGGTGTACCCCGTCTTCTCGACCGTTGCGATCAGGTCGTCCGGGGACACGTCCCCGGTGAACTCGACCCGCGCCTTCTCCGTCGCGTAGTTGACGGTCGCGGTCACGCCTTCCATCCGGTTGAGCTTCTTCTCGATGCGGGCGGCGCACGAGGCGCACGTCATCCCGCCGATCGCCAGCTCGACCCGCCCGGATTCCGCACCGGTAGTCATCGCCCCTCCTTCGTCAGTGCGTGTGGCCGTGGCCATCGTCGGGTGTTTCGCTCTCGCGCGGCTCGGGCGCGGCTGGAACCGCGCCCTGCCCCGCGTACACGGTGAACTCGGCCGTCCTGACCTCGTCGCCGTGCTTGAAGTCCAGGTAGAGCCGGTAGGCGCCCGCGCTCGGGGCCTCGGCGAAGAACGTGATCCCCGGCCCCGGCTTCGTCTCGCCGTCGCCCGGCTCGCCGTCCGGGTGGACGTGCAGGTAGGCGAGGTCGCCCGCGCGGAGCGCGACCAGGTGCCCGTAAGCCTCCAGGTACGGCTGGAGGTCGGTGACCGGCTCGCCGTCCTTGCGGCCGACGCTCAGCGTCAGCTCGCTGCTCTCGCCCGGGACGAGCGTGCCCGCGAGCCGCACCTCGTAGCCGTCCACCTTCGCCACCTGCTCCGGCTCGGGCAGCGGCACCGGCTTCAGGTCGCCGGGAACGCTGATGTCGGTCCCCAAGGTGTACTGGCGATCGGCACCGACCGGCTTGAAGTCGGTGAAGAACCGGTAGACGCCCGCGTCCGGCAGGGTCAGCGGAACGGTCCAGACGCCCCCCGCCAGCGTCGGGTGCAGATGCTGGAACCCCGACAGGTCCCGGCGCGCGACGATCAGGTGCAGCCGCTTGCCGTGCAGCGGCTCGAACCCGGTGACGGGCTTGCCGTCCGGACCGTTGATCGTGAAGGAGAAGTTCGTCTTTTCCCCGGCCTCAAGGGTCGACCGCCGAGGTGCCAGCGTGTACCCGTCCTCCGAAACCTGGAGCCCGCCCGGAGCCTGCGTACTCGCGGCGGTCCCGCCCGCGTGCCCGCCGCCGTGCCCGTGGCTCTCCGTCTCCGGGGCCGCGCCCACGGGACCGGTGACGTTACCGGCCCCGAGGGCGCGCCGAAGACGGCGGCCAGGCCCAGAGCGTAGGCCCCCAGCTTGGTCGCGGTGTTCATGACCGTTCACTCCGTCCGTTATGCCTTGAGTTCGTAACCGGCTTCGTCGACGGCGGCCCGGATGAGCTCGACGTCGACGGGTCCCTCGCTCGTCACGGTCACGGTGCCGGACTGCAGGTCGACGTCCACGTTCGTGACGCCCGCGACCCCGCCGACTTCCTCCGTGACCGCGCTGACGCAGTGCCCGCAGGTCATCCCGGCGACGGTGTAGGTGCTGGTGCTCATCTCGGAACCTCTCTCTCGATTACCCCTGGGGGGTATCTGGCGTTCGCCATGCTGCCATAACCGGACACCGCTGACAACCCGTACCCCCTAGGGGTTATTTCGAGATCCGCGCCACACTGGACGACACTCCGCGCGCGCGCCGAAAACAGGGGTCCCACGGCGAAAGTTATCCACAGCCTGTGTGCACAACCGGTCGGCCCTTCCCCTGCGATATGTCGGTGTTTGTGGACGTATCGCCGCCGCTGGCCCGTCCCACAGGGCCGATCGCCAAGTTATGCACAGGGTTATCCACAGCCATCCACAGGGGTGTGGACGAGCACCGCCATCACCGATACTGGTCCCATGCCCGAGTTGCCAGAGGTCGAGGCGCTGACCGGCTTCCTGCGCGAACGCGCGGTCGGCCGGGCCGTCGCCCGCGTCGATGTTCTCGCCATCTCCGCGCTCAAGACCTACGACCCGCCGGTGACCGCCCTCGGCGGCCTGACGATCACGAACGCCGCCCGGCACGGCAAGTTCATCGACCTCGACGTCGACGGCGTCCACCTGGTGATCCACCTCGCCCGCGCCGGCTGGCTCCGCTGGCGCGACGAGGTCCCCACCAGACCCGCCCGCCCGTCCGCCAAGAACCCGCTCGCCCTCCGCCTCCACCTCGACGACGGCTCCGGCTTCGACCTCACCGAGGCCGGCACGAAGAAGGGCCTCGCCGTCTACGTCGTCCGAGACCCCGCCGACGTCCCCGGCATCGCCGCCCTCGGCCCCGACCCCCTGGACGAGACGTTCACCCCGGAGGCCCTGCGCGAGATCGTCACGGGCAAACGCACCCAGATCAAGGGCCTCCTACGCGACCAGAAGGTCATCGCGGGCATCGGCAACGCCTACTCCGACGAGGTCCTGCACGCCGCCCGCATGTCCCCGTTCAAGATCGCCGCCACCCTCGACGACACCGACGTCGCCACCCTGCACGACGCGATCGTCTCGACCCTGCGAGACGCCGTCGAACGCTCCCGCGGCCTCGAAGCCCAGGACCTCAAGGGCGAGAAGAAGACCGGCCTCCGCGTCCACGGCCGAACCGGCGAGAAATGCCCCGTCTGCGGCGACACCGTCCGCGAGGTCTCCTTCGCCGACTCGTCCCTCCAGTACTGCCCCACCTGCCAGACCGGAGGCAAACCCCTGGCCGACCGCCGCATGTCCAGGCTGCTCAAATGACGGGGCTGCGCCTCTCCAGCAGCACCACGTCCCGCCACGTCCCATGGTGGCGGCCGACCCGCTCACGAACGCCGATCGTCCGGAACCCGGCCTTCCGATGCAGGGCGAGGCTGGCGGCGTTCTCCGGGAAGATCCCGGCCTGGACGGTCCAGACACCCGCCGCCTCCGTCGAGGCGAGGAGCGCCCGCAGCAGAGCCAGCCCGACGCCGCGCCCCCGCGCCCGTGGGTGCACGTAAAGGGAAAGCTCGACGACCCCGGCGTAGACGCACCGTTCGGACACCGCACTGACCGCCGCCCACCCGAGCACATCGTCCCGCTCGTCGAGGGCGACCAGCCGATGCTCCGCGAGCTTGGCCGCGTCGAACTCGTCCCAGCCCGGCGC
This sequence comes from Actinomadura sp. CNU-125, assembly GCF_001942465.1. Taxonomy (GTDB): domain Bacteria; phylum Actinomycetota; class Actinomycetes; order Streptosporangiales; family Streptosporangiaceae; genus Spirillospora. Next base: position 24,226 of record NZ_MKJY01000044.1, on the reverse strand, counting down.
GGCGGTCTCGAAGGTGGCGTCGCCCTCGTCGATCCCCGCCCGGTAGATCGCCAGCACCTGATCTGCGTGCTCGACCCCCATCGGGACGATCCGCACCGCGTCCGCACCGAGATCGTCGAGCAGGGCGCGCACCCGCCGCTCGATCTCGTCCCGGATCGGCCGGACGGCCGCAACGCCTTGCCCGGCGGGGTCCGCGAGATCCCAGTCGAGGTAGCGCTTGCCGGGGAAGACCGGACACGCGTCACCGCACCCCATGGTCACGCACACGTCCGAGACCCGGACCGCGTCGGCCGTCAGCACCTTCGGCACTTCGGCGGAGACGTCGATACCGACCTCGGCCATCGCCTCCACCACCGCCGGGTTCACCTCCTCCGCCGGCGCCGACCCGGCGGACCGCACATCGACCGCGCCACCGGACGCCCGGGCGAGGAACGCCGCCGCCATCTGCGACCTCCCCGCGTTGTGGACGCACACGAACAGGACACTCGGCTTATCCGACACGAACCGGCTCCCTCTCCGACGCGGCGAAGCGACGCCGCCAGGCCAGCGACACGTACACGAGACCGACCAGCACCGGGACCTCGATGAGCGGCCCGACGACCCCCGCGAGCGCCTGCCCCGAGGCGGCCCCGAAGGTGGCGATGGCCACGGCGATGGCGAGCTCGAAGTTGTTGCCCGCCGCGGTGAACGCCAGCGTCGCGGTCCGGTCGTAGGCGAGGCCGATGGCCCTGCCGAACGCGAACGTCCCGAACCACATGATGGCGAAGTAGGCCAGCAGCGGCAGGGCGATGCGCGCGACGTCCCACGGGCGAGCGGTGATCGTCGCGCCCTGGAGGGCGAACAGGACGACGATCGTGAACAACAGGCCGTACAGCGCCCACGGCCCCAGCCTCGGCAGCACCCGCTCCTCGTAGCGCTCCCGGCCGAGCCGCCGCTCGCCGACCCGGCGGGTGAGATACCCCGCGGCGAGCGGGACGCCCAGGAACACCAGCACGTTGACGGCGATCCCCCACGCGGAGACGTCGAGGCCCCGCCCCTCGCCGAGCCCCAGCCATCCGGGCAGCAGATCCAGGTAGAACCACCCGAGCAGCCCGAACGCGAGCACCTGGAACACCGAGTTGAGCGCGACGAGGACCGCGGCGGCCTCCCGGTCGCCGCAGGCGAGGTCGTTCCAGATGATGACCATGGCGATGCAGCGCGCCAGGCCCACAATGATCAGACCGGTCCGGTAGTCGGCCTGGTCGGCCAGGAACACCCAAGCCAGGACGAACATCACGGCAGGCCCCACGACCCAGTTCGCCACCAGCGAGGCGGCCATGAGCCGCCGATCGCCGGTCACGGCGTCCAGCCGGTCATAACGGACCTTGGCCAGCACCGGATACATCATCACCAGCAGCCCGACCGCGATCGGCAGCGAGATCCCGCCGACCTCCACCGCGGCCAGCCACCCGCCCAGGCCCGGCACCAGACGTCCGATCCCGAGCCCGGCCGCCATCGCCGCCAGGATCCACACCGCGAGGTACCGGTCGGTGAACGAGAGCCGCACGGGAGACGCCGTCACGCGCACCCGTCCGACGGCAGCGGCGGCCCGCCGGGCCGGGTCAGGATGTTCGCCAGCCGGTCGGTCGTCTCCGGAACCAGCCGGTAGTACACCCAGGTGCCCCGCCGCTCCCCGTCGATCAGACCGGCCTCGCGCAGCAGCTTCAGGTGGTGGGAGATCGTCGGCTGCGCCAGCTCGAACGCGGGCGTCAGGTCGCACACGCACACCTCCCCGCCCGCGCGCGAGGCGATCATCGACAGGAGCCGGAGCCGCACCGGATCGCCCAGCGCCTTGAACACCCGCGCCAGCTCGGCCGCCTCGTCCGTCGTGAGCGGGGCGGACAGCAGGCCGGGGCAGCAGCCGCCCACGCCGTCCTGTCCGAGGACGGGCAGCTCTTGTTTCGACATGCGTCTATATTGACGCCCCTCGATGCAGCGTGCAACTCTGGATAGAGAAACTTCGATACAGGGAGGCTGTCATGGCCCGTGTCCAGCTCGCACTGCGCGTCGCCGACCTCGACGCGTCGATCGCGTTCTACTCCAAGCTGTTCGGCACCGAGCCCGCCAAGGTGCGGCCCGGCTACGCCAACTTCGCCATCGCGACCCCGCCGCTCAAGCTCGTCCTCCTCGAAGGAACCGAGGACGAGCCGACCCGCCTGGACCACCTCGGCGTCGAGGTCGAGACCACCGACGAGGTCGCCGCCGCCGCGACCCGCCTCGCCGACGCCGATCTCGCCACGTTCGAGGAGAACGACACGTCCTGCTGCTACGCGCTCCAGGACAAGGTGTGGGTCACCGCCCCCGGCACCGAGCCGTGGGAGGTCTACACGGTCAAGGCCGACGCCGACACCCTCGGCAGGAGCGCCGAGCCCGGCGAACCGGCCACGGCCGGAACCGCCTGCGCCTGCGGCCCCAACTGAACGCCGAAGCTCGCAGCTCCGTCCGGCGGCCGGCCGTCCAGCCAGGCCACCAGGAGCGTGCTGGTTCCCGCGTTCTGCCGGGCGAACCGCCGAGCATGGTGGGAGGCGGCGCCTGGGGACGGCAGGCGCTCTTCCAGAGCATCCAGATCGTCTTGGCGGCAGGCCGCGATGTGCATGGGCATCATGATGCTGTCGCGTCCGGCCCCGAGGCGAGGCATTTGCCGCTCGGCCCGGCCGGAACCGCCTCCATCAACTCGGCGCCGCGCCGATCGCCGATCGGCGACCCCCGGCGGTCCGTCTCGACCGTCCGGCCCGGCGGACGGTCGAGACTCTCAGACGCGCGTTCCAGACCCGACTTCGGGACTCGCTACGCCCAGGCGGGGTCACGGCCGGTCAGGCCGAGGATGCGGTCGAGAAGGGGGGCGTCGGCCGGTACCGCGACCTCCGGCCCGTACATGCCCATCTCCCGCCCCTGCTCCACGTTGGCGAACACCGCGTCGTGCAGATGCGTCAGCAGGTCGGCGGGCAGTTCCAGCCGCTGCCCGGTCGCGACCGCGAGGTCCCAGCCGTGCAAGGCCAGCTCGCCGACGATCATGTCGCCCAGGACGGGCGCGGGCAGCATGTGCGGAGTGCCCATGCTCGTCTCGCCCTCCCAGGCGCTCGGCGGCGCCCACGACGACGTGATGTCGTCCAGCAGGGCGAGCAGGCTGCCACGCCAGTCGCCGGCCGCCAGGTCGACATCGGACTCGGCGGCCGCGGGCTGCGGGACGGACTCCTTGCGGCCGCCGCCGGCGAGCGACGGGCCCCAGAACAGCAGGTGGTTGATCAGTGCCCGCACGTCGTACTCCGTGCACGGAGTCTTGTCGGCGAGCTGGTCGTCGGTGATGGTGCGGGCGACCGCGGCCACGGCCGCGGCGGCATTGGACAGATGCGACATGGCAGCGACGCTAGGCGGCCCGGGCGGGAGGGGTATTGAACAAAGGCGACATACACTCTGCCGCGTGGAGCGGGACGTTCGTGAGCTGCGGAGTGCGTGGACCAGGTACCAGCGCCACACGTTCCACAGCCCGTCTCCGGCGCTCGCGCCATGGGTGGAGCGGTACTGGGAGGCCCGCTGGGACTACGCCGAGCCCTACCGGCAGAAGATCGTGCCGTACCCGAACGTGCACCTGTCGTTCGGCGGCGGCCGCGCGTACGTCAACGGCGTGTGCAGCGGCTACCAGATCAAGGTCCTCGAAGGGCGCGACCACGCCTTCGGCGTCGCGTTCCGGCCGGGCCGCTTCCGCCCGTTCCTCGGTGCGTCCGTCTCGACGATCACCGACCGCGTCGTCCCGGCGACCGAGGTGTTCGGACCGGACCTGCCGACGACGCTCGACGTGCCGACCGTGGACGCGTTCCTGCTGAGGCACCTGCCGGACGACGACCCCCGGGCGAGTCGGGCGATGGCCTCCGTCGAGATGATCGCCGAGGACAAGGCCGTGACCAGGGTCGAACACCTCGCCGGTGAGCTGGGGCTGAGCGTACGGGGAGTGCAGCGGCTTTTCGCGGAGTACGTCGGCATCGGCCCCAAGTGGGTGATCCGCCGTTACCGCCTGCACGAGGTGACCGCACGCATGGCCGCCGGCGGGACGATCGACTGGGCGGCGCTGGCGGCGGACCTCGGCTACGCCGACCAGGGCCACTTCATCCGCGACTTCAAGGGCATGTTCGGCGAGCGGCCGACCTGGTACGCGCAGCGGTACTAGCACGTGCCCGGAAGTCCGGTGCCTCGCGGCGTCCGACGCCGTGCCGCCGCGAGCCGTCCGACGGGCCGCCGCCCGGCCGGGGCCGGGCGGCGGCCGGATCACTTGCGGCGGGCCACGTCGTAGGCGGCGCAGCCGATCAGTTCGAGGGAGACCTGGAGGCGCTGCAGGCTGATGTTCTGCGCGATCGTGTCCTCGGGGGTGTGGTAGATCGGTTCGAGCCGGCTGGGCGCCTCGCCGCCGCGCCAGCTGAAGTTGCCCGCGGGGATCCCGCGCTCGTAGAAGGCTTCGTGGTCGCTGGAGCCGCGGGCGGTCGGGCCCTCGGCCTGGTCGGCGTAGCCGAGGCGGCGGGCGGCGGCGTTCACCGCCGTGGTGGTGGTGTTGTCCGCTCCGTCCACGGACAGCAGCCAGTACGTGCCCGCGGGCGGGTGGCTGGTGGCGACCATGTCGTTCTGGAAGCAGCCGGTGATCTGTGCGACGCCCGTCTCGTCGAGCCCCTTCACGTAGTGCCGGGCACCGATCAGGCCGTACTCCTCCGAGCCCCACAGGCAGATGCGGATCGCCTGCTGGGTGGGCAGGCGCCGCAGGACGCGCGCCAGTTCCAGGCACAGGACGGTTCCGCTGCCGTCGTCGTTGGCGCCGGGCGACCCGGGGACGCTGTCGTAGTGCGCGCTGACGATGACGGCCTTGCCATCGGGGTTGGGCAGCGACGACTTCCGCTCGGCCAGGACGTTGTACGAGGTCAGCCCGGAGTGGTGGGTGACCTCGAAGGACAGCCGGCGGGCGCCCGCGCGGATCCGCTCGCCGTGGTACTCGGCCAGGCCCAGCACCGGGATCGTGACGGTTTCCGTCAGGTTCGGGGTGAAGGAGCCGGGTTTGCGTTCGGGGTAGGTCTCCGAGCGGGCGTTGACGATGAGCACCGCCTCGGCTCCTGCCGCGGCCGCGGCTTTGGCCTGGTCGGTCTCCTTGTCGGTCACGCGGTCGAACAGGACGAGCTTGCCGCGTGCGTCGCTCGTGACCTCGGTGGTGCGGCCGGCGTCCACGACCGTGCCGTCCGCGGCGGCGACGGCGCCCTGCGGGGAGGCGCTGCACTGCCAGAGCCGCTCGCCCCGGGCGCGGATCTCCGCCAGGTACTTGTCGGCGACCGGGAAGGGCTGGAGTTCGACGTCGTAGCCGAGGTCGCGCAGGACCCCGGCGATGTAGCGGGCGGCGCGGTGCTCGGAGCGGGTGCCGGCGATGCGCCAGCCGATCTCGTCGCTGAGCACCCGCAGGTGCCGCAGCGCCCTGCGGGCGTCGACGCGGGCGACCACGGCCCGGTCGCCGACGGTGAGGGAGGGGGGCAGGGCGGCGCCGGGGCGCCGCCGGGTCGCGGCGGTGGCCGTTCCGGGGAGCAGGCCGACGGTCGCGAACCCGGCGAAGGCCGCGGCACCGGCCAGCAGGTCGCGTCGTTTGACCTCGGACATGGGGCCTCCTCATGAGAGGACGGCCGTGCCCGCCGGCTCGGATCTCGAGTCGGTGGCGGGCGACGGCAGGACGAAAGGCGGGCCCCGATGTCGGGGAATCTAGGAAATTTCCCCTACGCCGACAAGATCAACCCGACGCTCCGTAACCGAATCGTTGCCGATTTCTCAGGGCTTGCGGAGGATGCCGCCGTATTCGTGGATGGCGGGCTCCATCGTCGAGCGGCCCACGTACTTCTGGAGTTCGGCGGGGACGGGTGCGAGGGCGGGCTGGTCGGGATCGGGGCGCCAGTCCTTGACGTTGCCCAGGCCGGGGTCGACGCGGGGCAAGTCGGGGAGGATGTCCTCGACCTCTTGCAGGGAGCGCAACTGCATGGGCATGCCCGCGGCGTGAAGCCCGCGTTCATCGCGGCGCGCTGCTCGTCGGGGTCGCAGACCATCTGGCTGAACGCGAGGTGGCTGCCGGGGACGGCACGGCCGATGATCTCGCCGAGGACGCGGCGCGGGGCGTCGTCGTCCGTCAGGTGGTGGCCGACCGAGAGGAAGAGCAGGCCGAGGGGTTCGTCGAAGTCGATCAGGCGCTGCAGGGCGGGTTCGGCGAGGAGCGCGTCCTGGTCGCGGAAGTCGGCCTGGATCATGGTCGTGCTGTCGTCGGTGGCGAGGAGGGCGCGGCCGTGCGCGAGGACGATCGGGTCGTTGTCCACGTAGACGACGCGGGACTCGGGGGCGAGGCGCTGGGCGACCTGGTGCACGTTGTCGTTGGTCGGCAGCCCGCAGCCCATGTCGAGGAACTGCCGGATACCGGCCTCTTCGGTCATGTACCGGACGGCACGGTAGAGGAACCGGCGGTTCTCCCGGGTGATGTCCACGCCGGAGTGGAACTGTTCGAGCATCCCGATGGTGAACCGGCGGTCGACTTCGAAGTTGTCCTTGCCGCCCAGCATCCACCCGTACGTCCGCGCCGAGGTCGGCACGTTCTCGGGGATCTCTACCTGCTCGTCGGCCATCGCTCTGCCCTCCCGAAGATCGAACACTACCGGCTCTAGAAACGATCTTCGGGAGGAAATGTCCGGCTAGCGAATTTTCGGCACGTCGCCGAAGAGCGGGGCGACCTCCGTCCAGCGGTTGAGCTCGCAGCCGTCCTTGCGCGAGAACTCGGCGTCGATCTTCTTCTCCCGCCAGGTGCCCTGGACGGTGGCGGTGGCGGGGCCGCCGTAGATCTTCGTGCACATCTTGCTCGTGACGGGCTTGAACGGGTCCTGCTTCGCGGCGAGCGCCGTGCAGGCCGCCGCGGCCTTCGGGTGGGAGCCGCCGGGCGGGTCGCAGGTGAGCGTCCAGGTCTTGGCGGGGGCCTCCGCGGAGGCCTTGACCTTGATCGTGAGGGTCTCCTCAGGGGAGTCGGACGGCTGCACGGTGGCACTGCCGTCGGCGGAATTGCTCGTGGTGCTTTCGTCGCCGCAACCGGCCAGTGAAAGGATCAGAGCCAGCCCGGACGCGGCGAGGAAGGGCGTCCGATACCGCATGCGTGATTCGACGCGGCGGGGTTCCGCGCGGTTCCATGGAGGAGTGATGATTTTCGGGGACGACGTGCCGGCCGTGCCGGCCACCGAGGTTCCGCAGGACGCCTATCTGCTCGACGTGCGGGAACAGGACGAGTGGGACGCGGGACACGCGCCCGAGGCCGTCCACATCCCGATGGGCCGGCTCAGCGATCGCGCGGCGGAGATCCCCCGCGACCGCGAGGTGTTCGTGATCTGCCGGTCCGGGGCGCGGTCCGCGCAGGTGACCGTGGCGCTGAACCAGGCCGGCTGGCTGGCCAAGAACGTCGACGGCGGGATGAAGGCGTGGTCCGAGGCGGGCCGCCCGATGGCCGGCGAAGGTGAGGGGGAGCCCTACGTGGCTTGACCCGGTTTGGGGGGTTGTACCATCTCCCCGACCGATTTCCGCGGGAGCTCGGGCCTGAGGCCGGGCTGAGAGGGCGCACCCGATGGCGGCGCCGACCGCATGAACCTGTCCGGGTAATGCCGGCGTAGGGAGTGTGTTCCATGGCGTCCGCCGTCGACGAGGTCCCGTACACCCTGGACGAGCCGGCGCCGAAGGTGCTCGGGTTCTGGGACCAGAGCGCGTTCTGGGCCAACCTCGGGGTCAGCCTGCTCGCCTTCTCCGGCGCCTACACCGTGCTGGCGCCGGACGAGGACGGCTTGCCGACGCTGTCGATCGCCGCCGGGATCGTCGCGATGATCGTCGGGACGGTCGTCGGCGGCCTCATGCTCGGCCTCGCCGCGGTGCCCGGCGCGCGGACCGGACGGCCCGCGATGGTGCTGCTGCGCGGGCTGTTCGGCGCGCGGCTGTCGTACGTCCCGACCGTGCTGAACATCGCGCAGCTCATCGGCTGGGGGACGTTCGAGCTGATCGTGATCGCGGACGCGGCGCGGCACCTGTGGGACGGGATCCCGCGGTGGGGGTACGTGATCGCGGCCGGGGTGCTGACGACCGTCCTGACGATCTGGCCGCTCGGCTCGGTGCGGCTGCTGCGCCGGTACGTGACGGCGGCGGTGCTGGTCGCGCTCGTCTACTTCTACGTGCAGCTGATCCGCGAGCCGCTGCCGGATTTGACCGAGGGCTCCTGGGACGGCTTCCTGATCGGCGCCGACGCGGCCCTCGCGGTGTCGATCTCGTGGGTGCCGGTCGCCGCCGACTACACCCGGCACGCGCGCAGCGAGCGCGGGGCGTTCGGCGCGGCCGCCGCCGGATACTCGGTCACGCAGATCGTCGCGTACGTCCTCGGGCTGCTCGCGCTGGCGCTCGCCGGGACGACCGGCAACGTGTTCGACCCGTTCCTCGCGGTCCCGCTGGGCGTGCTGTTCTTCGGCGTGTTCGTGCTGCGCGAGGCGGACCAGTCGTTCGCGAACGTGTACTCCACGGCGGTGTCGATCCAGAACCTCGCGCCCCGCGCGGACCGCCGCGTCCTGACGATCGCGCTCGGCGCGCTGATCACCGTGCTGGCGCTCGTCCTGAACATCGGCGACTACGCGGGCTTCCTGTCGCTGATCGGCTCGGTGTTCGTCCCGATGCTGGGCGTGCTGGCCGCCGACTTCTTCCTCGGCCGCGGCCGGGACGGCTGGGACGGCTCGGCCACCGCGCCGTCGCGCTGGGGCATGGTCGCCGCGTGGGTGATCGGCTTCGTCGGCTACCAGCTGATCAATCCGGGCACGGTGGGCGGCTGGGCCGACTTCTGGACGGACGTCCGGGAACTGCTGCACTTCGCGCCGCAGAGCTGGATGAGCGCGTCGCTGCTGTCGTTCCTGCTCGCGGGCGCGGCCGCGCTGGCCGTCGGCCGGTCGGCGGTTTCGCGCGGCGCACCTCGCTGACGTGGCGTTCTTCCGTTGCCGCCGCGTGAAGAGTGGGAACTTTTCCGTTGCGGTTCCCCGGCGCGGCAACGGGTCCGGTGGCACGATGACAGGCGTGCATCACCACGTCCACGACCCGATCGCGCGGGCGGTCATCGAGAGCGCCGCGGACGCGATCGTGGCCGTGGACGGCAAGCACCGCGTCACCGTGTGGAACCCGGCGGCCGAGCGGATGTTCGGCTGGACGGCCGAGGAGATGGTCGGACGCGTGCCGCCGATCGTCCCCGACGAACTGAAGGCCGAGCACAACGCCGTCCAGGAACGGCTCCTGACCAGGCGGGACGGGGACGGCGGGCAGATCTCGATCGCGACCCGGCGGTTCCACCGGGACGGGCGGCTGATCGACGTCCGCATCGACACGAGCCTGCTGAAGGACCCGTCCGGGACGCTGCTCGGCTGGGTCGGCGTGTACCACCCGGTGGAGGACGACGAGATCGTCCAGCACCACATGACGGAGCGGGCGCGGCTGGTGCGGCGGCTGAACGACATCGTCGCCGACCTGAACGCCGAACTCGATCTCGCGGTCGTCCTCGACCGGATCACCGCCGCGCTGATCGAGCTGACCGGCGCGGACGCGGGCGGGTTCGTCCGGATCGAGGGCGACCGGCTGCGGCTGGTCAGCATGTCCGGGCTGCCCGAGCGGATGCGCGGGACGTCGGCGGAGCTGCGGCCGAGCCTGGTCGGCGAGCTGCTGCGCTCCGGCAAGACGATCAAGCTCGCGACGGGGGACCGGCGGCTCGGCGACCTGATCTGGGCGGAGCTGGAGGGGCTGCACACGATCGCGCTCGGGCTGTCGTTCGTGAAGGACAAGCCGTTCGGCGCCCTCTACGCCCTGTTCTCCGGCCGCAAGGTGGGGCACATGGAGCTCGAACTGCTCGAACTCCTCGCCGGGCACGCGGGCGTCGCCGTCGGCAACGCGGTCGCGTACGCGGAGGTCGTCCGGCAGCGGGCGCACGAGCGCGCCGTGATCGATTCGAGCGCCGACGGCATCGCCGTCCTGGACCACGGCCTGGTCGTCCGGCAGTGGAACCCGGCCGCGCACGCGATCACCGGGATCCCGCCGGACGACGCGATCGGGCGCCCGCTGCCGTTCGAGATGCCCGCGCTCGGCGAGAACCTGACGTACCAGCTCGAATCGGGCACGTGGCTGAACGTGCTGACCGCCGAGATCGAGGAGACCGGCGAACTGGTCCTCGACTTCCGCGACGTGTCCGAGGCCAAGGCCCTGGAGGAGGCGAAGGACCTGTTCCTCGCCACCACCAGCCACGAGCTGCGCACCCCGATCACCGTCGTCCAGGGGTTCGCGTCCACGCTGGTCAACCGGTGGGACGAGCTGCGCGACCCGGACCGGCGCGCCGCCGTCGCCACCATCGCCGAACGCGCGCAGTCGCTCGGCCGCCTCGTCGAGCACCTGCTGCTCGGTTCCCGCGCCGGACGCGACGAGCTGGCCGTCACCGTCGAGACGTTCGACCTCCGCCGCGTCGTCGAGGGCGTCGTGGCCGGATTCCGGTCCCTGTCGGCGAAGCACCGCGTCGAGCTGGAGATCGCCCCCGGCCTCCCGGCCGCGCACGGCGACCCGATGGCGACCGACATCGTCCTCGGGCAGCTCATGGAGAACGCGTTCAAGTACTCCCCGGACGGCGGCACCGTCCGGGTCTGCGCGCGCGCCGACGGCCCCCGCATCGTGGTGACGGTCGAGGACGAGGGCGTCGGGATCCCGCCCGAGGACCACGAGCGGATCTTCGAACGGTTCGTCCAGGGCGCGGGGGCGACCGCCGCCGCTTCGGCGGTATCGGTCTCGGCCTCTACATCGTCAAACGGCTCACCGAGGCCCAACACGGTACGGTCTCCGCGCATCCGGCCCCGGGCGGGACCGGAACGTGCATGCGATTGGTCCTGCGGACCGTCCGCTGACCAGCGAAAAAACGTCGACCGATTACTTACCGTGACGACAGACGCGTGCGACCTGCCGGGTGAGGTCGGCGTGTTCCCCACCGCCGCCGATCTCGTCGCCTGGCAGGGTTTCGATCAGTGGGAGTTCCGGCGCCGGCCACCCGCCGGACCCGAGGGCGACGCAGATAACACGGTTCTGATGAGTAAGGCGGCGGTGGGTGGATAGATCTTTCTTGGCCACAGTTGGTGACGAGATTCCATGGGAGACGCCGTCGAACACCGCAACCGGGGGTGATCACCGTGACCGGAGGGCCGGTGACTCGTTGTGCAGGTGGCAAACTGGAGCGTCCGGGTTTCCGGACATTGTCAACAGGGCATTCCGGTCGTACCGGAAGAGCGCCGGCGGGATCGGTCCGAGCAAGCGAAACGACGGGGAGGTGAGGGCGTCGAGCGTCGTACTGCTGCCACACGCGCCGTCCAGCGTCGCGGTCGCCCGTAAGCGCCTCAGCTCAGAGCTGGCGGAATCGGGCGTCTACGAAGCCGTCGTGGACGATGCCAGCGTCATCGTGAGCGAACTCATCAGCAACGCGCTGCGGCACGCGCGCCCACTGCCGTCCGGCCAGGTCAAGGTCCGCTGGCTGTACAGCGGCGACGTCCTCGAACTGGAGGTCAGCGACGGCGGCGCCATGACCGAACCGCGCCGCGGCCCGGGGACGCTCTCCTCGCTCGGCGGACGGGGGCTCGGCATCGTCGAGGCCCTCTCCGAAGGCTGGGGAGTGCGCCACGAGGAAGGCGCCACCACGGTCTGGGCCGTCCTGCGGGCACCCCGGACGGGCGAACTGAGCGGCGTCGCCTCGACCACCGGCGAGCACGTCGTCATGCCCGACCTGTCCGCCTTCCCGGACCTCTTCGACGAGCCGTCGACCGAAGACTTCTGCGACGGGACCCGCAACGGAGTCCCGAGGACCAGGGCCTTCCCGGCCTGACGCGCGGCCCCGCCGCGGCGGGATAGTTGAAAAGTACACCCCCCGCCTGTCGCGGCCGCCACCGAACCTTGTAGTGTCCTCCCAAGCTCGGGCGCTGTCGTGCCCCCGTCGACACCGCCCGAGCTCCATACTCTCTGCGCCATCCTCGGCGTCAGGCCGCGAGGCGGCCTTCCTTCAACGGACGTCGCGGCGATTGCTGCATCGCTCCGACTCGCCCAGGGCTCGCTGCGCGATCGGATTCTCGCTTCGCTCGAATCCGGCTTCGCTCGCAATCGCAGTGGTTTCGGTCCGCTCCTGGCTGGGGTTAGGGCTGGGGTTCTTTCTCTAGACGAGACGGTTCGTCTTGACTTTGTGGTCGGGTGTTCGCATACTGAAGGGGCGAGACGGAACGTCTCGTCTTGTTTGGGAGGTGGGCTTCTGCGTACTCAACTGGCTCTTGCCGAGGTCACCAAGCGGTTCGGTGATCGCGTCGTGCTGGATCGAACTTCGGTGGTGGTGAAGCCCGGCGAACGTGTGGGAGTGATCGGGGACAACGGGTCGGGCAAGTCGACCCTCCTCCGGTTGATGGCGGGCGCGAGCGGGCGGACAACGGGGACGTCGTGGTGGTCGCGCCCGGCGGCGTCGGGTACCTGCCGCAGTCGCTCGAACTGCCGCCGGACGCGACGGTCGGCGGGGCGATCGACCTGGCCCTGGCCGATCTTCGCGGGCTGGAGGCCCGGATGCGCGAGGCCGAACGAGCGCTCGGCGAGGACATGGACGGGTACGCGGAGCTGGTCGCGGAGTTCGAGGCGCGGGACGGGTACGAGGCCGACGCCCGGGTGGACGCCGCACTGCACGCGCTCGGGCTGCCCGGACTCGATCGGGACCGCGCCCTGGGGACGCTGTCGGGCGGCGAACGTTCGCGGCTCGTCCTGGCCGCCACGCTGGCGTCCGATCCCGAGTTGCTGCTGCTCGACGAGCCGACGAACGACCTGGACGACCGGGCCGTGGCCTGGCTCGAACGGCGGCTCCGCACCCACCGGGGGACGGTCGTGGCGATCACGCACGACCGGACGTTCCTCGAACGCGTCACCACGGCCGTCCTGGAGGTCGAGGGCGGACGGGTGCGCCGGTACGGCGACGGGTACGCGGGGTACCTCGCGGCGAAGGCCGCCGAGCGTGCCGCGCAGGCGCGCGCGCACGAGGAGTGGAAGGTCGAACAGGATCGGCACGCCGCGCTCGTGACCGCCAACGCCGGACGGCTGGTGGCGATCCCGCGCAAGATGACGCAGGCCGGCATGGGCACCGGCGCCTGGCGGGCGCGCTCGCGGGCGCACGGCGCCGCCGGGCGGATCCGGCAGTCGCGGCAGCGGCTGCGGTGGCTCGCCGACCATCCGGCCCCGCCGCCGCCCGAGCCGCTGCGCTTCACCCCCGCGCTGACCACGGCGGACGCGGACGGGGAGGTGGTCGCGGTCGACGGCGTGGCCGTCGCGGGGCGGCTCCGGCCCGTCTCGCTGGCCCTGCGCGCCGGGGAACGGCTGCTGGTCACCGGCCCGAACGGGGCGGGCAAGACCACGCTGATGCGAGTGCTCGCCGGGGAGCTGCGCCCGGACGAGGGCGCGGTGCGGCGCACCGGACGGGTCGGGCTCCTCCGGCAGGACGGTTCGGCGGGCCCGGCGGACCGCACCGTCCTGCGGGCCTTCGCGCACGGACGTCCGGGCTCCCTGGACGACCACGCGGACGCGCTGCTGGCGCTCGGGCTGTTCCGGCCGTCCGAGCTGGGCCTGCGCGTGGGCGGGCTGTCCTACGGGCAGCGGCGCCGGATCGAGCTGGCGCGGCTGGTCAGCGAGCCGGTGGACGTCCTGCTGCTGGACGAGCCGACCAACCACCTGTCGCCGATGCTCGTGGAGCAGCTGGAGGAGGCGTTGGCCGCCTACCGGGGCGCGCTGGTCATCGTGACGCACGACCGGCGGCTGCGGGCCGCGTTCACCGGCTCCCGCCTGACGGTCACGGGGCCTCGCGCAGGATCGGGCAGGACATGCAGCGGGGACCGCCGCGACCCGAGCCGAGTTCGCTGCCGCTGATCCGGATGACCTCGATGCCCGCGGCCTCCAGCTGCGCGTTCGTCTCGATGTTGCGCTCGTAGGCGACGCACAGCCGGGGCGCGACGGCGAGCGTGTTGTTGCCGTCGTCCCACTGCTCCCGTTCGGCGGTGACGGGGTCGAGGCCGGTGTCGATGACCTTGAGCCGGTCGAGGCCCATCGCCGCGGCGGCGGCCTCCAGGAACGGGCGGGGCTCTTGTACCCGCAGGTCGCCGCCGTCCAGCGTGACCGTGTACGCGACGAGCGAGTGCGCGACCGGCGGGTACATGACGACGGTGTCGGTGTCCACCATCGTGCAGACGGTGTCCAGGTGCATGGTGGCGCGTTCCTGCGCGATGGGGACGGCGAGGACGGTCCGGGCGAGGCCCGCGCCGATCACCTGCCGCGCGAGCCGCTCCGCGCCCGCCGGGGTGGTCCGCTCGCCCGTCCCGACCGCGACGACGCCGGGGCACAGCAGCAGGACGTCGCCGCCCTCCAGGTGTTCGAGGGACGGTCCGTACACCGGCCGGACGCCCGCGAAGCGCGGGTGGTGCGCGTAGAGGAGGCCGACGAGGTCGGCCTCGCGGCGCCGCGCGTCCGTCGCGAGGCTCGTCACCGCGACCCGGTCGCCGATCCAGACGCTCTGGTCGCGGGTGAACAGCAGGTTGGGCAGCGGGTCGACGATGAAGTCCTGCCGGTCGAGCAGCCGGTAGACCAGGCCGTGCCCGGTTTTCAGCTCCTCGTGCGCCAGGCCCGCGATCAGCGTGTGCGCGAGGTTCTCGGGGTCGAGGTCGCGCAGGTACCCCTCGACGACGCGGCGGAGCTGGTCGCCGAGCCGCAGGTCGACGACCGCGTCGGCGATCGCCTGCTCGCGCGCGGCGTCGTACTCCAGCGCGTCCTGCAGCAGCTCGGTGACGTACAGGACCTCGACGTCGCGGGAGCGGAGGGCCTCCGCGAACGCGTCGTGCTCATCCTGCGCGCGTCCGGCCCACGGGATGCCGTCGAACAGGAGTTTGTCGTTGTTGCGCGGGGTGAGCCGCTTCAGTTCGGCGCCGGGCCGATGCAGCAGGACGGTCCGCAGCCGCCCGACCTCACTGGTGACCCGGTGCCCGTGCGCTGTCGTCTCCGTCACACTCGCAGTCTAGATCCGGGTTTTCCGAGGTCGTTCGCCCGGGGCACACTGCGGAGCATGATCGGCGTCCATCTGTCCGCGGCCACGCTGCTGCGGGTGTCCGCGGAGGGCGTCGCGACGGCCGTGGTGCTGACCGTCCAGGCCCGGACGGGCGACGCCGCGACCGCCGGGTTCCTGCAGACCGCGATGACGCTCCCGTACGTCCTCAGCGGGCCGGTGATCGGCCACGTCCTCGACCGGACGGCGCGCCCCCGCCGCCTCGCCCTGCTCCTGGCCGCCGGGTACGCCGCCGCGTCGGCCGTGCTGCTGGCGACGGCCGGACGGTCGCCGCTCGTCCTCGCGCTGGCCGTCGCGGCGGTGATCGGCTGCACGGAGCCGATCGTGGTGGCGCTGACGAGCCTGCTGCCCCGGTTCGTCCCGGCGGAGCGGCTGTCGCGCGCGTACGGGCTGGAGGCGTCGAGCTACAACCTGGCGGCGATCGCGGGTCCCGGGCTCGCGGCGGGCGTGGCGTCCGTCGCGGGCGGCGCGTACTCGGGCGCGGCGATCGTCGTGGCGGGGGTCGTCGGGCTGTGCGCGCTGCCGTTCCTGCCGTTCCGCCCGCCGCCGGAGCGGCCGGACGGGGCGCCGCGCGTGTCGTCGATCGTCACCGGCTCGTGGTCGTCCTGGTGCGGGGGCGGGTGCTGCGGGCGCTGACGGTGGCGACGACCATCGCGTGGCTCGGGTTCGGCGGTGTCGCGGTGACGGCCGTCCTGGTCGCGGGGGAGCTGGGGGCGGAGCCGAGCGCGGGCGGGCGGCTGCTGGTGGCGATGGCGGTGGGGTCGTTGATCGGTTCGCTGGCGTCGAGCCGGTTGCTGACGCCGCGGCACGCCGAACCGGTGATGGTCGCGGGGCTCGTCGGGTTCGGCGCGTCGCTGGCGGCGGTCGCGGTGGCCCCGTCGGTGGCGTGGGCGACGGCCGCGTTCGTCCTGGCGGGGCTGTCCGAGGGGCCGGTGTTCGCGGCGACGCTGATGCTGCGGCAGCGGGAGGCGCCGCCGGAGCGGCTCGGCCAGGTCAACACGACCGCGGGCAGCCTGAAGATCGGCGCGTCCGCGCTGGGCGCCGCGCTGACCGCCGTGTCCGCCGGTGCGCTCGGCGCGGACGGCCTGATCCTCGCGATCGCCGCCTGCCAGTTCGCGGGCGCCGCCCTCGGCGTCGTGCTGCTGAACGTGGGGCGCGGAAAATCGATCGACGCCGGGCGGAAGGCCCCGTAATGTCCGGAGCATGTTCTTCGCAGCTGGCACCCGGACGCTCGCAGACACCGTTCTGCTGAGCGCGGTGCCGGCTGCCTCCTTCGTGGCAGCGGCAGCAGCGGCCGACGACGGCCTGCGAAGCTGACCCCTCTCCGCCCCGCTTCCGGAGAACCAGCGGAGGGGGGTGGAGCGAGACGCGTGGACGAGCGGCGTCCGCGCGGGTTCTCACGTTCCAGCCAGGAGTGAGGACGGAATCATGGCCAAGCAGATCTTCGAGCGGGACAAGCCCCACCTGAACATCGGCACGATGGGGCACGTCGACCACGGCAAGACCACCCTGACCGCCGCGATCACGAAGGTGCTCGCGGCGCGCGGGCTCGCGTCGGCCGTCCCGTTCGCGGGCATCGACAGAGCCCCCGAGGAGCGCGACCGCGGCATCACGATCAACGTCGCGCACGTGCACTACTCGACCGCGACCAGGCACTACGCCCACGTCGACATGCCCGGGCACGCCGACTACGTGAAGAACATGATCACCGGTGCGGCGCAGATCGACGGGGCCGTGCTGGTCGTGTCGGCGCAGGACGGTGCGATGCCGCAGACCCGCGAGCACATCGTGCTCGCCCGTCAGGTCGGGGTCCGGCACATCGTGGTGGCGCTGAACAAGGCCGACACGGTCGAGGACGCCGAGCTGCTCGACCTCGTCGAGCTGGAGGTCCGGGAGCTGCTGTCGGAGTACGGGTTCCCGGGCGAGGACGTCCCGGTCGTGCGGGTGTCGGGGCTGCGGGCGCTGGAGGGCGACCCGTACTGGACGGCCCGGATCGGTGACCTGCTCGACGCGATCGACGCGTACGTCCCGGTGCCCGAGCGGGTGCTCGACCGGCCGTTCCTGATGCCGGTCGAGAACGTCCTGTCGATCACCGGGCGCGGCACCGTCGTGACGGGCGTGGTGGCGCAGGGCGCGATCCGGCTGCGCGACGAGGTCGAGGTCGTCGGGCTGGACGAGCGGACGCTGACGTCCGTCGTCACCGGCCTGGAGACCTTCGGGCAGTCGATGGAGCACGCGGAGGCCGGGGACAACACGGCGATCCTGCTGCGCGGCGTCCAGCGGACGGACGTGCGGCGCGGCCAGGTCGTCAGCGCGCCGGGTTCGATCCGGCCGCACCTGCGGTTCCGTGCGCGGGTGCGGGTGCTGACCGCGGCGGAGGGCGGCCGGAGCCGACCGTTCTTCCACGGGTACCGGCCGCAGTTCCACTTCCGCACCACCGACGTGGTCGGCGGCGTCGACCTCGGCGAGGGCGGCATGGCGCTGCCGGGCGACGACGTCGAGATGGTCGTCGACCTGGGCAAGCCGGTCGCGATGACCGCCGGGCTGGGCTTCGCGATCCGCGAGGGCGGCCGGACGGTCGGCGCCGGGAGCGTCGTGGAACTGCTCGACTGACGGGCGGCGGGCCCGTGCCGTACGGCACGGGCCCGGCCCGGGGAACGACACGTTAAGTGGGTTTCGGACATATGACATGTGCTTGAAATGTCATATATTGCGGGACCTAGTCACCGGGAACCGGTGGCGGTCGCGATCTTGATGTGGTGAGATTCCGACGTCACACCCCCCGCAGAGTTCCCCACATGGAGCACGTGTGCGTACCCCCCGCGCCCTGATTCCCCTGCTGTCGGTGTCCGCCGCCGCCGTCGTCGTCACGATCGCCGGCGCGGGAGCCGCGATCAACGGCGTCCCCGGCGGCGGCCCCGCCCACGCCGACAGCGCGGCGCGCGAGGTCGCGTCCGCGACGGTGAACGCGGTGACGTGGAACGTGTGCGGCGAGACGGACCCCGGCTGCCCGCTCGGCGACCGTCCGGACGAGCTCGCCGACCGCATCGCCGAACGCGCGGAGGGGACGGTCATCGGCGGGCGCGAGGTCGAACCCAACACCGTCCTGCTGCAGGAGGTCTGCGGCGGGCAGGTCGAGACGCTCCGGAAGGCGGCCGACCTCGACGCGTGGACCTGGAAGTTCGCCGCGTACCCGGACGCCGCGGAGTGCGCGGACGACCAGGGACGGCTCGGCCTCGCCATCGGCACCGAGTCCCCGCTCGCCGCGACGGAGACGAAGAAGCTGCCCGCCCCGGAGGGCGCCGGACGCATCGCGCTGTGCGGCGACGTCGGCGCGTGGAGCGCCCGCGTGTGCGTCACGCAGTTCACGCCGTCCGCCGGGGACCCGTCCGGCGAGTGGCGGACGAAGCAGGCCGGGGCCCTCGCGGACTTCGCCGGGCCGGGCCGCGTCGTCATCGGCGGCGACCTCGCGGACGGGCCGAAGAGCGCGGCCCTCGACCCCCTCTACGACGCCTACAACGAGTGCGACCAGGGCCCCGGCACGGCCCGGACCGGCGACGAGACGCTGCAGGACTGGCGCGGCACCGCCGTCGAGAAGAACGACTTCATCTTCATGTCGAAGTCGGCGAGCGTGTCCTGCGGGGTTCCGGGCGATCCCGAGAAGTCGTCCGACCACCGCCCCCTTTCGGCGGCCGTCCGCTTCCGCTGACCCGCCCGGAACGCGGGAACCCGCATGATCATCGGCGCGTCCGATCCCCCATGGAGCATTACTGGACCGCCGCAGGGCGGAACATCGACCGCGAGATCCGGGACGTCAGCGGCATCGTCAGCGACTACCCCCTCGGGGAACCCCTCGATGACATCTCCGTGCTCACGTCGGACGCCGTGGACGCCGCGAAGTCCGCTGCGGACCACATCCCGACGCTGCCCGTGCTGGGCTTGGTCGCGGTGGTGCCCTACCTCTGCTGGCGGTCAACGGACGCGGCGCTGAACGCGCGGGTGCGCGAGGCCTTGATAACGGTCGCGGCCGATCTCGGCGGGCTGCCGTGCCCGCACGGCGACGGCGAACACCCCGGCGACTCCGGGGCGAGCCCGGACTTCCTCCTGAACGCGATGGAAGAGCTGGCGGTCACCGACGAGGACGAGGTCGACCTCGACGAGGACGAGCGGGAACGCTGGAACTGCCCGAAGAACCTGGCCGCCCTGGCGGACGACGGCAGATGGGAACTGGAGCGGATGCTCGCCGAGGACGGCGAGGTGGCGCGGGCGGGCGAGGGCGTCTACTCGCCGGAACTCAAGGACATTCCGGACGTCTTCTTCGGGCATGTGAACGGGCGCCACACGATCCTCATCACCAAGAACGAGCGCGAGCGCCCCATCTACCCCAAGTGGCTGATCCGGCCGCTGTTCCGGGTGGTGCGGCGCCAAGCCCCGTGGGAACGGCCCGAGGACGACTATCGCGGGCTCCTCCTGTGGACGGCGCGCGAGTTGCGCGCGCGCCCCGACGGCCCGACCGCCGCGGGCCTGGTGCTGGCGTTGTCGGACGCGTACACGTACGCGATGAGCGACGACGTGCCGGAACGTGCCGTCCGGGACGAGTTGGTCGAGGCGTTCTCGGAGGCGCATCGGGTGCGCCGGGACGCGACTTGCGCGCACGCCGGGGAGCATCCCGCGCTCGACCCGGAGGAGACGCTCGTCGCCGCGGCGAAGCTGTGGGTCCCGGACTACACCGACGAGGAGGTCGAGGCCCGGCCGGTCTCGGCCGAGACGGTCGAGGCGGTCGGCTGCCCCGCGCACCTGCGGGACATCGCGCTGCGCGCCGCGACCGAACTGCGCCGCGACGTGGCCGGACGGTTCGGCCCGTCCGCCGGAGCCGACCTCGACGCCCGGTTCCTCGACGAGGACGGGACCCTGCGGGCCGACCGCGTCGCCCGCGACGTCCGCTTCCACAACGCGGGGCCGGACCCGGAGACGTCCCCCGCCGTCTGGTGCGCCCGCCGCGTCCTGGCCGGCGTCGCTGACCCCCGGGAACGCGCCGCGCTGGTGCTCGCGGTGGCGCACGCGGCCGGGCATCCGCACTGGTACGCCGACCTGCCGGGCGCCGTCGACGTCCTCGCCGAGGCGCTCACCGCGGTCACGGCCGCCGACCCCGGAGAGTGCGGCCACACCGACGGGCACACCGCCGGCGACGTCGCGTCCTACGGAGCGCCCGTGATCGGGCAGCTGATCCCGGTGCTGTTCGACTCGCTGCGCTACCAGCCACCGCCCACGAACCCCGAACGGCGCCCCTTCGTCCGTCCGAACATCTACCGGGACGAGGAGGGGAACGGCGCGACCGCTGGCGGTGCCCCGTGCACCTCGCCGCCGTCGCGCGCCTCGCGCTCGCGGAGGTGAACGCCTGATGGCGCACTACTGGGAAGACGAGGGCGACGACATCGAAAGGAAGATCCGGAGCATCGGCGGCGTCGTTCACGACTACCCTTACGACGACCCGTTCCAGGTCATCGAAGGGCTCGCCGCGGACGCCGAGACCGCCGCGAAGTCGATCGACGAGTGGGATCCGTCGCTTCCGGTGCTCGGGCTGGTCGCGACCGTCCCGTACCTGTGCTTCCGGTCGCAGAGCCGCCGCCTCGTCAGGGACGTGCGCACGTCCCTGGAGGCCGTGGCGGCGAAGCTGGGGGAACCGCCGTGCCCGCACGGCGACGCCGCCCACCCCTTCGGCTCCGAGTACTCCTCGGAGGACGTGCTCTACGCGATGGAGGATCTGGCAGAGGAGGCCGGGCGAAGCGCGGAGGCGGAACTCTGGTCCTGCCCGAGGAACCTGTCCGGGCTCGCGAGCAAGAGCGTCGTGCTCATGGACGAGCTGCTCGCCGAGGACGGGGAGATCGCCCGGGCGGAGGAGGGGATCTACTCGCCCGAGCTCAAGGACACTCCCGATGTCTTCCTCGACTTCACCCACCACCATCACAACGCCCTCTTCACCGACTACCGGCGGGGCCGCGCCATCAGGCCGAAGTGGCTGCTCCGCAGCCTGTTCGAGGTGGTGCGCCGGGAGCCTCCGTTCGACGACGATCCCGACAACGACCATCGCGGATACCTGCTGTGGTGCGCGCGCAGGTTGCGCGCTCGTCCGGACGGTCCCGAGAGCGCGGGGCTCGTGCTGGCGTTGTCGGACGCGTACACGTACTCGATGAGCGACGACGTGCTGGAACGTGCCGTCCGGGACGAGTTGGTCGAGGCGTTCTCGGAGGCGCATCGGGTGCGCCGGGACGCTACCTGCGCGCACGCCGGGGAGCATCCCGCGCTCGACCCCGAGGAGACGCTCGTCGCCGCGGCGAAGCTCTGGGACCCGGACTACACCGACGCCGAGGTCGAGGCCCGGCCGGTCTCGGCCGAGACGGCGGAGGCGGTCTCCTGCCCCGCTCGCCTGCGCGAACTCGCCTTCCGCGCGGCGGACGAGTTGCGGCGCGACGTCGCCGGACGGTTCGGCCCGCGCGCCGACGCGGACCTGGACGCACTGTTCCTCGACGAGGACGGGGCGCTTCGGATCGACCGGGTCGCCCGCGACGTCCGCTTCCACAACGCGGGCCCGACGCCGGAGTCGTCCCCGGCCGTCTGGTGTGCGCGCCGCCTGACGGCCGGTGCGGCGGACGACCGGGAGCGTGCGGCGCTCGCCCTGTCGGTCGTCCACGCGGCCCGGCACCCCCACTGGTACGCGGGGCTCCCCGGCGCCGCGGACGTGTTCGCGGAGGCGCTGGCCGCGGTCGTGGCGGCGGCCCCGCCGGAGTGCGGCCACACCGGCGGGCACACCGTCGGGGACGCCGGGATCTACTCGGCGTCCGAGTTCGCCCAGTTGATCCCGGCGGTCCACGGCTTCCCGCGCTTCCGGGTGCCCGTCGAGCACCCGGAGGACCGCGCCTTCCTCGGCCCGACCGTCAACGGGCAGATCGGGCCGGGGCCCGAACGCTGGCGGTGCCCCGTGCACCTCGCCGCGCTCGCGCGCCGCGCGCTCGCGGAGGCGTCCGGCTGACTAGTGGACCGCCCGGTCGTGGCCCTCCCAGTAGGGGGCGCGCAGGTCGCGCTTGAGGATCTTGCCGGTCGGGTTCCGGGGGATCTCGTCGCGGCGCTCGACCGAGGACGGGCACTTGAAGTGCGCGAGACGTTCCCGGCAGAAGTCGATGACGGCCTGCTCGGGGACGTCCGCGGACATGACGACGATGGCCTTCGGCGTCTCGCCCCACTTCTCGTGCGGGACGCCGATGACCGCGCAGTCGGTGATGTCCGGGTGGCTCATCAGCACGTTCTCGATCTCGGCGGGGTAGATGTTCTCCCCACCCGAGATGATCATGTCCTTGACCCGGTCGTGCATGTAGAGGTAGCCGTCCTCGTCGAGGTAGCCGACGTCGCCGGTGCGGAACCAGCCGCCCTCGGGCAGCGCGGAGGACGTCGCCTCGGGCATCTCCCAGTAGCCCTGCATGTTCTGCGGGGTGCGGCACAGGATCTCGCCGACCTCGCCGACCGGCTGCTCGTTCCCCGTGGCCGGGTCGACGATCTTGAGTTCGGTGACCGCGTTCGGCAGCCCCGCGCTGCGCAGCCGGTGCGTGTTCGGGCCGTCCGGGTCGTGGTCCTCGGGCGGCAGCATGGTGATCGCGCCGGTGGTCTCGGTCAGGCCGTAGACCTGCATGAACGCGCTGTTCGGCAGCATCCGCATGGCGCCGCGCAGGACGTCCTCGCTGATCGGCGACGCGCCGTACAGCAGCAGCCGCAGGCTGGACAGGTCGGCCTCGGCCACCTCGGGGATCAACTGCATGAACTGCAGCAGGACCGGGACGAGGAAGACGTGCGTCACCCGGTGCGCCTCGATCGCGCGGGCGATCAGCGTCGGGTCGGGCTCGCGCGCGATCACGCCGGTGATGCCCTCGTGCACGGCGCAGACCGTGAGGACGTTGCCCGCGACGTGGTACATCGGCATCGCGACCATGAGGACGCTCGACTCGTCGACGTCCCAGGCGTCCTTCACCATGGGCAGCCCGGAGAGGAAGTTGTCGTGCGTGAGCATCACGCCCTTGGGCAGGCCCGTGGTGCCCGACGAGTAGAGCTGGACGAACACGTCGGACGTCGCGATCTCGACGTCCGGCGGCGTCTCGGACGCGGCGTCCATCCAGGCGGCGTAGTCGAGATGGGGGTGGTCCTCGCCGCCGATGACGATCGTGTGGGTGGTGTGTTCGAGCTTGCCCGCCACGGCGTCCAGCACCGGGACGAACTCGGGCCCGACGATGAACACCTTCGCACGCGCGTTGTTGACGATGTAGGCGACCTCGTCGGGCGCGAGGCGGTAGTTCACCGGAACCTGGACGGCGCCGATCCGCGCGGCCCCGAAGAGCTGCTCGGCGTATTCGAGCGAGTTCTTGTCGAGGATGGCGACCCGGTCGTCGCGGCCGACGCGGCGCCCGCGAGCGCGGCGGCGGCCCGGTCGACGCGCCGGTCGAAGTCGGCGTAGCTGATCCGCACGTCACCCGCGATGTAGGCGATGCGGTCGGGGTGCGAGCTCGTGCGCTCGCGCAATTTCTCGGTCAGACCAGGCACGACACGTCCTTTCGCCGATAACCGCACACTTACGGCGCAATCATGCGGCCATCGGCGACCGGCGGCAAGGGACCGGAGTCCTGCTTCTTATCCGCTTCTGGACATCTTGGACACCAGGGTGACGGCGAGCACGACGACCACCGCGACGAGCCCGATGAAGAAGAAGAACTTGAGCATCGACAGGATGGCGCCGACCACGGTGAACAGCAGCCAGACCCCGAGTACGACGCCGAGGATCATCAATATTGTTCGGCCCATACCACCAAGGTATGCCGTACCTCGGACACCCGTCATCACTCTGAAGGACGACCTCGACCCTGAGCGGGCTCGGGGACGCCCCTGAGATCGTCGCCCCGGATCAGGGCGCGGCCGGGGGCTGTCCCGGCGGCGGGGGCTGGTCGGCGAGGCGCGCGACGGCGGCGCGGCCGGGGGCGCCGCGGG
>NZ_MKJY01000043.1 GCF_001942465.1 Actinomadura sp. CNU-125 | reverse complement strand
GCACCTCCGGCGGGCCGCCTCGCGCCCTGCGCGGTCCTAGGTTGCTCGGCGCCCGGAGGCCGTGCGGCTCGGGCGCCCGGGTCATGCACCTCCGGCGGGCCGCCCCGCCCTGCGCGGTCCTAGGTTGCTCGGCGCCCGGAGGCCGTGCGGCTTAGATCCGGCGCATTCGTACCCGTTGAACCGCGTGCATCTTGTCCTTGTGCAGGACGAGCGTGGCGCGCGCGCGAGTCGGGAGGATGTTCGACACGAGGTTCATCTCGTTGACGTCCCGCCAGACGCGATGCGCGAACGCGGCCGTCTCGTCCTCGTCGAGTTCCTCCGCGTACTTGTGGAAGTACGAGCGCGGGTCGGTGAACGCGGTGCGGCGCAGGGCGAAGAACCGGTCGATGTACCACTGCCGGATGTCCTCGACCCGCGCGTCCACATAGATCGAGAAGTCGAAGAAGTCGGACACGCCGAGGGTGCCCGGGGGCGGCGGCTGCAGGACGTTCAGGCCCTCGACGATCAGGATGTCGGGGCGCCGCACGGTCTGCCGGGCGTCCGGGACGACGTCGTACTCCAGGTGCGAGTACACCGGGATCGACGTCTCCTCCACGCCCGCCTTGATCGACGAGACGAACCGGACGAGCGCCCGCCGGTCGTACGACTCGGGGAATCCCTTGCGCTCCATCATGCCGCGCTCGGTCAAGATCGCGTTCGGATAGAGGAAACTGTCGGTCGTCACCAGTTCCACGGTCGGGTGCTCCGGCCAGCGGGCCAGTAGCGTGCGCAGCAGCCGCGACGTCGTCGACTTCCCGACGGCGACGCTGCCCGCCACGCCGATGATGAACGGTGTGGACTTCACCTCACCGCCCAGGAACTCGCTGACGGTGTCGCGCAGCCGCGTGTCGGCCTGGAAGAACAGGTTCAGCAGCCGCGACAGCGGCAGGTAGACCTCCTCGACCTCGCTTATGTCGATCGGGTCGCGCACCCCGCGCAGTGCGTCCAGTTCCCCGGCGGTCAGGGTCAGCGGGGTGCTCTCGCGCAGGCGGCGCCAGGCGTCGCGGGAGAGTTCCACGTAGGGGCTCGGCACGCTGTCCCATCCGTCCATGCCAGTAACGTAACGGCCTGTTCAGGTCCGTTCCGGGATTTCACCCGCCGTCCACGCTAGCGTCACCCGCCTACGGCGGATGCAGGTAGGGCGCGCGCCGCGCACCGAATAGAGTTGCGGCCATGTGCGGAATCGTGGGGTACGTAGGCGCGCGGCCGGCGCTCGACGTCGTCGTCGAGGGGCTCGCCCGGCTGGAGTACCGCGGCTACGACTCGGCCGGCGTGGCCGTGCTGGCCGACGGGAAGCTGACGACGGCCAAGCGCGCGGGCAAGCTGGTGAATCTGCGGACGGCGCTGGACGAGGAGCCGCCGCCGGAGAGCACGCTCGGCATGGGGCACACCCGGTGGGCGACGCACGGGGCGCCGACCGACCGCAACGCGCACCCGCACGTCGACTGCACCGGCTCGGTCGCCGTGATCCACAACGGCATCATCGAGAACTTCGCGGCGCTGCGCGCCGAGCTGGCCGAGGCCGGGCACGGGCTGGAGTCCGACACCGACACCGAGGCCGTCGCGCACCTGCTGGAGGACGAGCTGAAGGGCGGCGGCGGCCTCGCCGACGCGATGCGCCGCGTGTGCCGCCGGCTCGAAGGCGCGTTCACGCTCGTCGCCGTCCACACCGGCGACCCCGACCTGGTCGTCGCGCCCGCCGCAACTCGCCCCTCGTCGTCGGGGTGGGGGCCGGCGAGAACTTCCTGGCCAGCGATGTCGCCGCGTTCATCGCGCACACCCGGGACGCGATCGAGCTCGGCCAGGACCAGGTCGTCGAGCTGCGCGCCGGGGGCGTGACGGTCACCGACTTCGAGGGCCGTCCCGCCGAGGTCAACGAGTACCACGTCGACTGGGACGTGTCGGCCGCCGAGAAGGGCGGCTACGACTACTTCATGCTCAAGGAGATCGCCGAGCAGCCCCGTGCGGTCGCCGACACGCTCCTCGGCCGCATCGGCACCGACGGGCGCCTGCACCTGGACGAGATGCGCATCGCCGACCGCGAACTCCGCGAGGTCGACAAGGTCGTCATCGTCGCGTGCGGCACCGCCAACCACGCCGGGATGATCGCCAAGTACGCGATCGAGCACTGGGCGGGCCTGCCCTGCGAGGTCGAGCTCGCGCACGAGTTCCGCTACCGCGACGCGATCCTGTCGCCGACCACGCTCGTCATCGCGATCTCCCAGTCGGGCGAGACGATGGACACGCTGATGGCCGTCCGGCACGCCCGGGAGCAGAAGGCGAAGCTCCTCGCGGTCTGCAACGTCAACGGTTCGACGCTCCCGCGCGAGTGCGACGGCGTCCTGTACACGCACGCGGGCCCGGAGATCGCCGTCGCGTCCACGAAGGCGTTCCTCACCCAGCTCGTCGCCGTCTACCTGATCGCCCTCTACCTCGCGCAGGTCCGCGGCACCAAGTGGGGCGACGAGGTGTTCGCGATGATCCAGCTCCTCGAACGGATGCCGGAGAAGGTCGACAAGGTCCTGGAGACGATGGAGCCGGTCCGCGAACTGGCCCGCTCCCTCGCGAACGAACGCTGCGTCCTGTTCCTCGGACGCCACGTGGGTTTCCCCGTCGCGCTCGAAGGGGCCCTCAAGCTCAAGGAACTCGCGTACATGCACGCGGAGGGTTTCGCGGCCGGGGAGCTGAAGCACGGCCCGATCGCCCTCATCGAGGAGGGGCTGCCCGTCGTGGTGATCGTCCCGCCGCGCGCCCGCGACGTCCTGCACGACAAGATCGTCTCGAACATCCAGGAGATCCGCGCGCGGGGCGCCCGCACGATCGTGATCGCCGAGGAGGGCGACGAGTCCGTCGAGCCCTACGCGGACACGCTGATCCGGCTCCCGGCCGTCCCGACGCTGCTGCAGCCGCTCGTCGCGACCGTCCCGCTGCAGGTGTTCGCGTGCGAGCTGGCGACCGCCAAGGGCCACGACGTCGACCAGCCCCGCAACCTGGCGAAGTCCGTCACGGTTGAGTAGAGCCGCCAGAACGCCCGGAGGGCGGCGTCCCCGCGTAGCGCGGGGCGCCGCCCTCCGTCGGTCATAGCCCCTAATATCCAGCCATGGTGGGCGAACCCCCGAGCGTCTGGTTCATCGGCGTCATGCTGGTGCCCGGCATCTGCTGGCTGGCCACGAAGCTGCTCGTCGAGGACGGGTCGTACACGTACTTGCTCGGTCTGGGCACGTTCCTCGCAGTGCTCGCCATCCTGGTCCGGATGGTCCTGACGTTCTGGCCGCGCATGCTGGGCGCGCCGCCCGGCGGCTGCTTCATCGGCGCGGTCGCGGCCGCCGGCGGCTGCCTGCTGGCGTGCGACTGGTTCCTGTCGGTGGACGTGGGAGTCGTGGTCACCGTGGTCGCGGCGGCGTTCGTCGCGGTGGTCGGCGTCATCGGACGGACGGCTCTCGCGTTCTGGCTGCCCCGCCGGGACGCGAAGGCGTTCGCGGTGCGCACGAGCGCCCCCGCGGTCCTGACGGCCGCCGTCATGTTCGTCCTGCTGGCCCATCCGCCGGGGGAGGTGCGTATGGAACTGTCGCGACGCAGCCTCAACGAGTTCGCGCGCACCGTCGATGGCACCGGCACGTGCGGCCAGGACCCGAAGCCGCGCTGGGTGGGTCTATACAAGGTCGATTGCGTATACCGCGACGGCAACGTCGTGCACCTTGCCGTCGACGAGCCTTTCGTCCCGACGCACGGCCGGACGTGGCTCATCGGCCCCGGCAACTGGAACACATGGATCCAGGACTGAAAGCGATATGAGATTCTCTGCTCGAAAGTAATTCTCAATCGAGATCGAAGCGGCCCCGTTCGACGTCGGTGACGAATCGGCGCCATTCGGCGCTGCCGAACGACAGGATATCCGCCGTCCGCTCGGTGTCCCGCACGGATATCGTCCCGTGGTCGAGTCGTGCGACTTCAATACATCCCATGCTCGCTCCGCACCGGGTGCTCTTTCTCCACTGGGCGGGCGGTGTCGCGTGGAAAGTCATTCCGGGCTCCTGCCTTGAGGTGGGGTCTGCCCGCGGCCGCGCTGCCGTGTTCAAAAACACGGTAACAAGATCGGCTCGAACGCGTGATCATGCCGGGCGGGGCGATGCCGCCGGGGCGGGTGGGGCGAGGAAGGCGCGGAGTGACGGGAGAGACGGCGACGGGCCGGTTCCGCGTGGGATCCGGCCCGGTCGGCGCGGCCCCGATGTGCCCGGTCCGGGCTAGTTCGGGTTATTTGCCGCGTTCTTCGTTTATAGGTCGAATTCGCCCTGCTTGGTGCGTTCGACGAAGTTCCGCCACTCTTCCGTGGAGAACGACAGAACCGGACTTTGCGGACCATGCTTCGCGTCGCGTGCCCCGACAGAAAGGGACGAACCGGCCAGCGCGGCCACTTCGACGCAGGTGTTGCTCGCCCCGCAGTGGGCGCTTCTCCTCCATTGCGGAGCAGGAGTGGCGAAAGGGGACACTTGGTGTGCCTTTCACAAGTAGGAGCCACCTTGCGGCTCCCGGCTCCCACCCCGAGTCCTCGGCCTCGATGATCTGCCGCCGCTGTTTTGGGCAGGGGCAAGTACTTGGTCGGCAAGGGGTATATAGGTGAGCCGTTACCAGCCGGTAACGCGCTCGTCCGCAAAGTGGCTGATCGCCATTGATTACGTGAGGACGATATCATTAAAGGCGTGCTAGACCGGCCGTCCGCACTGGTGTCGCGGGTCCGGGCGGGGCGGCGGGCCCGGGAAGCCGCCGCGGCGTTCGCCGGCCGGGCCGCGAGAGTCGCGCCGGAAGCCGGCGAGAACAAAGTCCGGTGCGGCCGTATCGCCCATCTTGACCGTGTCGGAGCCCGCCTCCTACCAGGAGTCCTTGACCTCAAGGATCCGCGCCCTCGACTCGGCGGCGTCCAGTGCCTGGTCGGCGAGGGTCGTGTAGGCGAGCCGGTACATGTGGGTCACGGACTCTTCGGTGAGATGACTGATCGTCAGCGATTCGGTATGCACGATATCCGGGAAGATGATGTCATGCACCGCTGAGAATTCCAGAATGATGAAGGTCTCGGCCAGGACCGAGTGCGCGACCCCGAGCGGAAGGATCTGCACCGTCACATTCGGGAGTTCGGTAAATGCGAAGAGCTGTTCGAGTTGCTCGCGCATGACGTCGCGGTCGCCGATCCGGCGGTGCAGGACCGCCTCGTCCAGGACGACCGACAGCTCCAGCGGGCGCGGCCCGCGCAGCAGCTCCCGGCGCCGCATCCGGACCTCGACCCGGCGCTTGAGCTCCTGCGGCGGCAGCGTGGCGAGCGCGCTCCAGCCGCCGATGACGTGGCGCGCGTACGCCTCGGTCTGCAGCAGGCCGGGGAAGACGGTGCTGCCCCACTCCCGGACGGCCGACGCCTCGGCTTCGAGGGCGATGAAGTCGGCGAGGGGGCTCGGCAGGTCGCGGTAGTCCTCCCACCAGCCGCGTTCCCCGGCGTCGCGGGCGAGGGCCAGCAGGTCGTCGCGGCGGTCGCCGCGCACGTCGTAGAGGTCGAGCAGGCGCTGCACGTCCGCGATCTTCGCGCCGGTGCGCGCGTTCTCGATCCGGCTGACCTTGGCGGTGGACCAGGCGAGCCGGTCGGCGACGTCGTCGCCGGTCAGCCGCCTGCCCTCGCGGAGGCGGCGGAGCTCGGCGGCCAGTCGCCGCTGCCGGACGGAGGGACCTCGGGAACCGCTCATGTGACGGGCCTCTCCAGCCCTGACGGACTGCTCTGGGGCGCATTCCGCCGCGCGGGGGGCGCCGCGGCGCGAATACATCTGGACCGATGCGGAAGATTCTACGACCGGAGATCCTTTCCCGCACATGACGCCGTAAGTTGCATTGCAATACTCGAAACGGTCGCGGGCGGGTTCCCGGGCGCGTCCTCGTGGCACGCTGAGCAGAGTGATCGACTCGAGGAGCCGCGAATGAGGTACGCGCACGAGGTCGGCAAGGTGCGGGAGGCCGAGCACGCGCTGATGGCGCGGCTGCCCGAGGGAACGCTGATGCAGCGCGCCGCGGCGGGGCTGGCGTCGGTGTGCGCCCGGCTGCTGCCCACGGTGTACGGAGCCCGGGTCGTGCTGCTGGTCGGGGGCGGCGACAACGGCGGGGACGCCCTGTACGCGGCGCCCGGCTGGCCCGGCGGGGCGCCCGCGTGACCGCCGTCCAGGCCGGTTCGAGGATCCACGCGGCCGGGCTCGCGGCGCTGCTGGCCGGCGGGCGGCCGGCCGCCGGACGGCCCGGACGGCCCGGACGCCGAACGCGCCGTGCGGGACGCGGACCTGATCGTCGACGGGCTCACCGGCATCGGCGGCACCGGCGGCCTGCGCGAACCCCACGCCCGGCTGGCCGAACTGGCGTCCCGCTCCACCGCGTTCGTGGTGGCGTGCGACGTGCCGAGCGGGGTCGACGCGAGCACCGGACGCGTCGAGGGGACGGCGGTCCACGCGGACGTCACCGTCACGTTCGGCACCTACAAGCCGGGGCTGCTGATCGACCCCGGGGCCGCGCACTGCGGCGTCATCGAACTGGTCGACATCGGCCTCGGCGGCGACCTGCCGACCCGGACGTCGTCGCCGCGCGGCCCACCGACGTCCAGCCGCCCGAGCCCGGCCCCGAGTCCGACAAGTACCGGCGCGGCGTCGTCGGCGTGCTCGCGGGCGGGGACGCGTTCACCGGCGCGGCGGTGCTGTGCACGGGGGGCGCGGTCCGCGGCGGTGCCGGGATGGTCCGGTTCGCGTCGGTCGCGCACCCCGTCGAACTGGTGCGGCAGCGGTGGCCGGAGGCGGTCACGACCGTCCTGGAGCCCGGAACGCCCGGGGACAAGGCCCTGGAGCAGATCGGACGGGTGCAGGCGTGGGTCGTCGGGCCCGGCCTCGGCACCGGGACCGCCGCCGAGTCGCTCGTCGCGGCCGTGCTGGCGACCGAACTGCCGGTGCTCGTCGACGCCGACGGCCTGACGGTCCTCGCGCGGCGCCGCGCGCTGCTGCGCCGTCCGGCCCCGACCGTGCTGACCCCGCACGCGGGCGAGCTGGCGCGCCTCCTCGGGGCCGAACGGGACGCCGTCGAGGCGCGCCGCCTGGAGCACGCGCGGCGGGCGGCGGACGAACTGGGCGCGACCGTCCTGCTGAAGGGGTCGACGACCCTCGTCGCCGAGCAGGACCGTCCGGTGCGGGTCAACCCGACCGGGACGCCGCGCCTCGCGACGGCCGGGACCGGCGACGTCCTGTCCGGCCTGATCGGGGCGCTGCTGGCGGGCCGGGGGGACGCCGCGCTCGACGCGGCGGCGGGCGGCGCCTACCTGCACGGTCTCGCCGGGCGCCTCGCCTCGGCCGGCACGGACGGGCGCGAGGCCCCGATCAGTCCGCAGGACGTGGTGGACGCGCTCCCGGCCGCCTTCCGCACCCTGTCCTGACGGCGCGCGCGGGCCGGACGGCCGGGGGAATCGCACGTCAGCGGGGCGGAGACCCTGCGACTCACCGTGATCGTGCCCGGTCATGGCCGGGATGGCGGCACACTGGGTAACCATGAGGGTTCCAGCGGAGGCGCGCATCGGCCTGGACGCCATCGGCCACAACATCGGGGTGCTGCGCGAACGTGCGGGCGGCGCCGAGGTCATGGCGATGGTGAAGGCCGAGGCGTACGGGCACGGGCTGGTGGAGGCCGCCGGCGCGGCGCTCGCGGGCGGGGCCGGGTGGCTGGGCGTCGCCAAGCTCGCCGAGGCGCTGCGGCTGCGCGACGCCGGGCTCTCGGCGCGCACGCTCGCGTGCGTGCTGGTCCCCGGGGAGCCGTTCGCGGACGCCGTCGCCCGCGACATCGACCTCACCGCCGGGTCGTCCGGGCTCGTGCGGGAGATCGCCGCGGCGGCCGAACACGCGGGACGTCCCGCCCGGATCCACCTCAAAGCCGACACCGGCATGACGCGCGGCGGCGCCGCCGGGGAGGACTGGGCCGCGCTGGTGGACGCCGCGCTCAAGGCCGAGGCCGACGGGCACGTGCAGGTCGTGGGGATCATGTCGCACCTGGCGTGCGCGGACGAGCCGGGCCACCCGTCGATCGCGCGGCAGGTCGCCGCGTTCACCGACATGGTGCGGCTGGCCGAGCGGGCGGGCGCGCGTCCGGAGGTGCGGCACCTGTCGAACTCGGCGGCGACGCTCACCCTCCCCGAGGCCCGCTTCGACCTGGTCCGTCCGGGCATCGCGACGTACGGGCTGACGCCGGTGCCGCGGGTCGGGACGTTCGGGCTGCGGCCCGCGATGACGCTCGTCGCGGACGCCGCGCTGGTCAAGCGCGTCCCGGCGGGCAGCGGCGTGTCGTACGGGCACACCTACGTGACCGACCGGGAGACGAACGTCGCCGTGGTGCCGGTCGGGTACGGGGACGGCGTCCCGCGGAACGGGTCGAACCTCCTCGAAGTGCTCGCGGGCGGGCGGCGCCGGACGATCGCCGGGCGCGTGTGCATGGACCAGTTCGTCATCGACCTCGGCGACGACGAACTCGCGGCGGGGGACGAGATCGTCCTGTTCGGGCCCGGCGACCGGGGCGAGCCGACCGCGCAGGAATGGGCGGACGCCCTCGGGACGATCTCGTATGAGATCGTCACCCGGATCGGATCACGCGTGCCGCGGGCGTACCCCGGCCGCGCGCGGTAGGGAAGGCGCGGATGGAGAGCAGGACGAAGCGCAGGGTCGGCGTCGCGGGCGCGGTGGCGGGCGGTCGGCGGCGGGCGCCGGGCGCGGCGGCGGTCGGGCTGCGGCACCTCGCCGTCGGCCGCAAGCGGCTGCGGCCGGATCCGGACGCGGGCGAGCAGTTCGGCGAGCTGCGCGGCCGCGAAATGGTCGTGGCGGCCGACGACGGGCTCGCGCTGCACGTCGAGGTGGAGGGCCCGGACGACGCCGACCTCACCGTCGTGTTCTGCCACGGCTTCGCCCTCAACCAGGATTCGTGGCACTACCAGCGGCGCGACCTGCGCGGACGCGTCCGGATGGTGTTCTGGGACCAGCGCAGCCACGGACGGTCCGGGCGCAGCGTCCCGACGCGCGCGACCATCGACCGGACGGGCGCGACCTGGCGGCGGTGCTGGCCGCGACGGTCGGGCCGGACGATCCGGTGGTGCTCGCCGGGCACTCGATGGGCGGCATGTCGATCATGTCGCTGGCGGAGCGGCGGCCGGAGCTGTTCGCCCGGCAGGTGGTGGGGATCGCGCTGGTCAACACCTCGTGCGGGAACATGGCCGAGCTGACGCTGGGCCTGCCGATGGTGGTGGCGAAGGCCGTCCGGCCGCTGGCCCCGGGCGCGCTGCGCGGCCTCGGGCAGCGCGCCGCGCTGGTGGAGCGGGCCCGCGGGCTGGGCGCCGACCTGGCGTTCGTCGTCACCCGCAAGGTGGCGTTCGCGGACCGGCACGTCAGCCCCAGCGTCGTCGCGTTCCTCGACGACATGATCCGCGACACGCCGATCGACGTGATCGCGGAGTTCTACCCGTCGCTGATGGGCCACGACAAGTCCGGGGCGCTGGGCGTGCTGGCGAAGGTCCCGGCGCTGGTGCTGGTGGGCGGCCGCGACAAGCTGACCCCGGCCGCGCACGGCCGCCGCATCGCCGAGGCGCTGCCGGACGCCGAGCTGGTCGAGGTGGAGGACGCGGGGCACGTGCTGCCGCTGGAGTATCCGGGCGTGGTCACGGGCGGGCTGCGGCGGCTGCTCGGCCGCGTCCGTCCGGAGATCGACGATGTGGAGGAGCGCACGGCGTGAGGGAACAGACGGTGATCGTCCCGACTTCGGCGGACATGCACGGGCTCGGCGTCCGGCTGGCCGGTCTGCTGGCGCCGGGCGACCTGCTGGTTCTGGCGGGGGATCTGGGCGCGGGCAAGACGACGCTCACCCAGGGCATCGGCGAGGGGCTGAAGGTGCGCGGGCCGATCACGTCGCCGACGTTCGTGATCGCGCGCGTCCACCCGTCGCTGGCGGGCGGGCCCCCGCTGGTGCACGTGGACGCCTACCGGCTGGGCGGTTTCGCCGAACTGGACGACCTCGACCTGGACGCGTCCGTCGCCGAATCGGTGACGGTCGTGGAATGGGGCGAAGGGCTCGCCGAGGGCCTTGCCGACGAACGCCTGGAAATGATCATTTCGCGGGGCGACGGCACCGACGAGACGCGCGAAGTAAGGATCGTCGGGGTCGGTCATCGCTGGTCCGACCTGGAGCGGGACCTCTGAGCGGCGAAACCTGAAAAGTCTTCACTTTTTGCCGGGATTAGTTGGTTCACTTTACGGCGACATGTCGTACTCTTTGCCGGAACAACCTCACTACGCGACAAATCGATTTCCTCATGCGGGAGTGGGATCCGGTGAGTGGTAGCCAGCGCAGCGGCGATGATCGCGCGGACAGCTACCGCGGTCCGGGCGGTGACCGGAGCGACGGGTACCGCACGGACGGCGGTGGATACGGCATGGGCGGTTCCGGCGAGCGGGCCGTCCGTCCCGGCACGGGCGGGTACCCCGACGACCCCCTGGGTTCCCCGGCCGGTTCTCCGACGGCGGGCTACCCGACCGTCGGCGGCGGCCCCGCCCAGCAGGGCGGCACCGGCCGCTACTCGTCCGGCGGCCAGGCCACGGGCGGCTACCCGACGGGCGGATACCCCCAGGCGGGCGCGTCCGAATCCGGCCGGTACTCGTCCGGCGGCCAGGCGTCCGGCGGCTACCCGCAGACGCCCGCCGCCGGCGCAGCGGCGCGTACGGCTCCGCCGCGGGCCGGTACTCGTCCGGCGGATACCCGCAGCAGCAGGGCAGCGGCGCGTACGGCCAGGACGCCGGGCGCTCCGCGAGCGGCGGCTACCCCCAGACCTCCGGGGGCTACCCGGAAGCGAGCGGCGGCTACCCGCAGACGTCCGGCGGGTACCCGCAGACGTCCGGCGGCTACTCGCGGACGAGCGGCGGCTACTCGTCCGGCGGGTACGAGTCCGCCTCCCGCCGTTCGGACGGCGGCGAGTACACGCGCGGGCCCCGGGAGTCGTCCGGCCGCAGCGGCGGGTACCGCGCGGGGACCGGCAGCCACCGTGTCGTCCGCGAGGAACGCGAGGGCCGGCGCTGGGGGATCGTCCTCGCCGGGGCCGTCGTGGGCATCGCGGCGTGCGTGCTCGCGGTGTTCGTGATCATGTCCGGGACCGGGTCGGACGGCGGGAACGAGACCGGGCGG
Source organism: Actinomadura sp. CNU-125 (assembly GCF_001942465.1). Classification (GTDB taxonomy): domain Bacteria; phylum Actinomycetota; class Actinomycetes; order Streptosporangiales; family Streptosporangiaceae; genus Spirillospora. The sequence continues at coordinate 11,148 of NZ_MKJY01000043.1, read as the reverse complement.
ATCGTCGGCAGCGGCGCGTCCGAGAGCGCATCGGCCGGGACTTCGGAGTTCGCGGGCGTCCCGGACTCGTGCACGCTCGTCGGCACCGACCTCGTCGAGAAGCTCGCGCCGAACTCCGAACGCAACGTGGGCGACAACTACCAGGGCAACGACCAGCAGTCGCAGTGCGTGTGGGGCATCTACTCCGGTGACCGCAAGCGGCAGCTGACGGTCGAGCTGCGCGCGATCGAGGCCGCGGACGGACGGACCGCGACCGCCGCCGCGCAGCAGACGTTCGAGTCGGAGCGGAAGGTCGACGAGGCCGGCGACCAGCTGCTGGAGGGCCAGAAGCTCTCCGACAAGCGGCGGCTGGAGGACGTCGGCGACGAGGGGTACGTCGTCTACACCACCGACGACCAGAGCGGGACGGGCGAGGCGATCGCCAACGTCCGGTTCGCCAACGTGCTCGTCACGATCCACTACGCGGGGTCGGAGGGCGAGGACCCGCTGAGCTACGACGCGGCGGGCGACGGCGCGGTCGAGGTGGTCGAGGCGGTTCTGGCGAAGCTGAGCGAGTCCTGACGGCCCACCGGCTGCACTACCCTTGTAATCCGTGCTGGTCTTGGCTTTCGACACCGCGACCGCCGCGGTCACCGTGGCGCTGTACGAGTGGATTCCGGGCGAGGGCGTCGCGTGCCGCGCCGCGTCCGACGCCGTCGACCGGCGCAAACACACCGAGCTGCTCACCCCGTCGATCGCGCGGGTGATGGCGGACGCGGGCGCGGCGCCGGACGACCTCAGCGCGATCGCCGTCGGGGTCGGCCCCGGCCCCTACACGGGCCTGCGGGTCGGGCTCGTCACGGCGCGCGCCATGGGCGAGGCGCTCCACGTGCCGGTGCACGGCGTCTGCACCCTGGACGTCCTCGCCTGGGAGACCGGACGCGACGAACCGTTCGTCGTCGCCACGGACGCGCGCCGCAAGGAGCTGTACTGGGCGCGCTACCACTCGTCCCGCGCGCGCGCCACGGAACCCACGGTCGGCCCACCGGCGGAGGTGGAGGCCGAAGGGCTCCCCGTCGTCGGCGAAGGGGCCGCCCTGTACTTCGGCGACACCGCGCACGAGCCGATGCTGCCGAACGCGACCGCGCTCGCGGAACTGGCCGTCGCCCGGCTGTCCGGCCGCAAGGGCCCGGACCTGCTCCCGCCCGAGCCGCTCTACCTGCGCAGGCCCGACGCGAAGGAACCGGGCCCGCGCAAGAAGGTGACCCCGGCATGACCGCCCCCGAGCCGGGCGGAGCGGGGATCGTGCTGCGGGACATGACGGAGGCGGATCTGCCCGCCGTCCATCGGCTGGAGCAGGTGCTGTTCCCGGACGACGCGTGGACCGAGCAGATGCTCCGCGAGGAGCTGTCCGGGCAGCCCCGCACCCGCCGGTACGTGATCGCGGAGTCGTCCGGCGGGGAGATCGTCGGGTACGCGGGCCTGGCCAGCGTGGGCGGGCACGCGGACGTGCAGACGATCGGCGTCGCGCCCGGCGCGCGCGGCGCGGGGATCGGCGCGACGCTGCTCACCGAGCTGATCGACGAGGCCGTGCGGCGCGGCGACGAGGGCCTGTTCCTGGAGGTCCGGGTCGACAACGCCCCGGCGCGGAGGCTCTACGAGCGGTTCGGGTTCGAGCAGATCGGTGTACGCGAGCGCTACTACCAGCCCGCGGACGTGGACGCGGCCGTGATGTTCCGGCGGCTGCGGGAACGTCCGCCCATCGGCTTCACCAGGGAGGATTCGTGATCGGGGACTCCGAGCCGCTGGTGCTCGGCATCGAGACCTCGTGCGACGAGACCGGGGTCGGCATCGTCCGGGGACGCACGCTGCTGGCGGACGCGATCGCGTCCAGCGTCGAGCAGCACGCCCGGTTCGGCGGCGTCGTGCCGGAGGTCGCGTCGCGCGCGCACCTGGAGGCGATGGGCCCGACGGTCGAGCGGGCGCTCGCCGACGCGGGCGTCACGTTCGCCGACGTCGACGCGTTCGCCGTCACCGCCGGGCCGGGGCTGCCGGGCGCGCTGATGGTCGGGGTGGCGGCCGCGAAGGCGTACGCGCTGTCGCTGGGCAAGCCGCTGTACGGGGTGAACCACCTGGCCGCGCACGTGTGCGTCGACCAGCTCGAACACGGCCCGCTGCCGAAGCCGTGCGTGGCGCTGCTGGTGTCGGGCGGGCATTCCTCGATCCTGCTGGTGCCGGACGTCGCGTCGGACGTCCGGGCGCTCGGCAGCACCGTGGACGACGCGGCGGGCGAGGCGTTCGACAAGGTCGCGCGGGTGCTCGACCTCGGGTTCCCCGGCGGGCCGGTGATCGACCGGCGGGCGCGGGAGGGCGACCCGGCGGCGATCGCGTTCCCGCGCGGCAAGTACAACGACGGCACCTACGACTTCTCGTTCTCCGGGCTGAAGACGGCCGTGGCGCGCTGGGTGGAGGCCCGGCAGCGGGCGGGCGAGCCGGTCCCGGTCGCGGACGTCGCGGCGTCCTTCCAGGAGGCCGTGGTGGACGTGCTCGTCCACAAGGCGCTCAAGGTGTGCAAGGACAACGGTGCCCGCGACCTGCTGATCGGCGGGGGCGTCGCGGCGAACTCGCGGCTGCGGGCGCTGGCGGCGGAGCGGTGCGAGCAGGCGGGCGTGCGGCTGCGGGTGCCGCGCCCGAAGCTGTGCACCGACAACGGCGCGATGGTCGCGGCGCTCGGCTCGGAGCTGGTGTCGTCCGGGCTGGCGCCGTCGGAGCTGGACCTCCCGGCCGACTCCAGCCTGCCGATCGGGTCCGTGACGCTGTAGCCGGCCTGCAGCTAGCCGCGCAGGTCGGACAGGAGGGCGGCGAGGTAGTCCTCCAGGAGGGGGACGATCCCTTCGTCGATCGGCCGGTCGGCGTCCTCGGGCAGCAGCTCCAGGACGCACCGGACGTCCCAGTACGGGTCGTGCGCGTGCCCGCCCGACACCATGTCGAACTTCGACCGGAACAGGTCGGCGGCGGACCGCCCGTACCGGACGGCGAGGCCGCGCCGCATGTGCGCGACGTCGATCGCGACCGGCCCGGACGACGCGTCGGACCAGTCGACGACGCCGGTGAGCTTCCCGTACGACCAGAGCGTGTTGTCGGCGTGGTAGTCGCGGTGGATGAACCGGGCGGGCGCCTCGGGGGCGGGCCCGGACGCCGCCTCGAACGCGCGCTCCCACAGTTCGGGGCGCAGCGCGTGCACGGGCGGCACCCGCACGTCGAGCCGGTTGCGCGGGACGTACGGGGGCATCGTCGCCGCGCCGTTCAGCCGGTGCACCAGCTGCAGTGCGGCGGCGAGCTGGATCAGGTACTCCGACAGGTCGTCGGGGGAGGGGCGCGGCGGGTGGCCCTGCAGCCGGGTGATCAGCAGGGCGGGGACGTCGCAGTGCGCGCCGGCCGGGTCGGCGGCGACGAGCGAGGGGGTCGTGAGCTCGGAGCCCGCCAGCAGGGCGAGCGCGGCGATCTCGCGTTCGGGGGAGAAGTCGGTCTCGCCGAACGTGCGGCGCGCCGGGGAGGACGCCGGGGAGGACGCCTGCCCGTTCGCGCCGCCGGTGTCCGCGCGGGGGTCGCCGCCCTGGGCGTCCCGGACCGTCCAGCGGCGCAGCACCAGCCGGTGGGCGCGGCCGGAGCGGCTCTCCACCAGCAGTGCGTGGTTGGCGTGCGCGGTGCCGCCGGTGAGGGGGCGCACCATGCGCACCTCGGCGCCCTTCCCGAGACACTCCTCGACCCAGCGCAGGGTCGCGTCGCCGGGCGTGGCGCCGAGCGGTTGGCTGAGAGCCTGAGTATGGGTCACGAGGTCCATGAAAACGGATTCCGAGCGGTATTGGGAGTGATTTTGCGAAGACGGAACGTAACAAACAGCACGTCATCGCGCTCCCACCGTGCCGACCTTTCGGTCACCGTGGCGATTTAGTGGACGAACTTCGCAGATTCCGGTGGGTATTCGTCCGTTTCCGGACGGTGCTCCCGCCGGGGGAACCGACGACGGGCGGAACCGACGACGGGCGGGACCGCCGCCCCGGCGGTCCCGCCCGTGATCTCCGGCGAACGTTCTCGCTCCGGTGAACGCTCCTGCTCCGGCGAACGCTCCGGCGTCCGAACGTCGCGTCAGTCCTTGCCGTCCCGGCGCGGCCGCAGCAGCGCCTCGGCCAGCGCCAGCATCGTCTCCTCCAGCGTCGACAGCCGCTTCAGCACGTCCTCGTGCACCGCGCCGACCTGCTTGGTCATGTCGTCGTGCACGGTCTCGACCTTGCGGCCCACCTCGTCCTCGACGTGCGAGAACCGCTTGGTGAACTCGGCCTGCACCAGGTCGGCGCGGCGCCCGACCTCGTGGTGCACGCCCTCCATCCGCCGGACGAAGTCGTCCTGGACGCCGCCCACCTGCCGGACCACGTCCTCCTGCAGGTTGCCGACCTGCTTGGCGACGTCCTCGTGGATGCCGCCGACCTGCCGGGTGACGTCGTCGTGGATGTCGCCGATCCGCTTGCCGAACGCGTCGTGGACGTTGCCGACCTGCCGGGACACCTCGTGGTGCACCGACTCCACCTGCTTCGTCACGTCGATGTGCACCGACTCGACGCGGCGCGACACGACCTCGACCTGCGTGGTGAACTCCTCCAGCGCCCCGTCGACCTTCTTCGCGACCTCCTCGTGGATGCCCTCGATCCGCTTGCGGGCGTCGTCGTGCGCGGCGTCGAACCGGCGGGTGAACTCGTCCATCCGGCGGGCGACGTCGCTGTAGGCGGTCTCGGCGATGTCCGCCATCGCCGCCTTCACCTCGTCGCGGTCGGGACGGGCCCGCAGCTCCTCGACGAGCGGGTCCACGGCCTCGGCGAGATGCTTCTCCAGCGCGTCGAAGCGGTCGCCGTGGTCGGGCGCCGGGCGCTGCACGAGCTCGGTCAGCATCCGGTGGACGCCGGTGATCTCCAGCGCGTCCGGGAGCGCGGCGACGCGCTCGCCCACGCCCTCGATCCGTCCCTCGATGCTCTCGAACCGGCCGTCGACGCCCTCCAGCTTGCCCGACAGCCCTTCGAGCCGCCCGTCCACGCCGTCCAGCCGGCCGTCCAGCCCGTCCAGCCGCCCGCCGACGCCCTCGACCCGTCCGCTGACCGCCTCCAGGCCCTGCTCCACCCGCTCGGCCATCTCGCCGAGCGACTGGTCGACGCGCACGGTGACGCCGTTGATCGAATGCTCCAGCCGCTCCGAGCGGTGCCCCAGCTCCGCCAGCGACTTGTCGAGCCGGTTGAACCGGACGGACGCGGCCTCCATGCTGCCCTGCAGCTTGTCCAGCCGCTTGGTCATCTCGTCCATCCGCGCCGCGGCCTGCTGCGTGACGTCGCTGATGTGCTGCGCGGAGTCGAGGACGGCCTGGAGCCGGTTGAGGCCCTCGTCGACGTGCTCCGCGACGACGCCGACGTCGGCCCACAGCGCCGGAAGCTCCGCGACCGGCTTGACCTTCTCGCCGACGGACTCGATGTGCTCGGCGAGGCCCTCGGCCCACTCGGGGGGCTTGCCCGCGAGGTCGTCGACCTGCCCGCGGACGCTTTCGAGCTGCCCGGTCAACCCGCTGAGCTCCCGCTCCCGGACCTCGCGCAGCAGCCACTCCATGCCTTCCAGCCGCTGCCTTATCTCATCCAGGACCTGACCCTGTGAGCGCTGTTCGTAGACGTGGTCCTGCGCCGCACGGGCGAGCAACTCCCGCATCCGATCCGAGACCGGTTGACCCCCTGTCTGCAGGAAGTTGTGATTCGTTTCCACCGGAGCTCCTTCGTGTGCCGACGCGACGAAATGGCGCACGGCAATGAATCGTGAAGCCGCCACTCTAGTGCGTGTAGAGCGTCGCTATAACGGGTAGCAGGGAACGTTGCGAGTTCCGTGGATTGCACTCGTTATCCGAATGGCGAAGAAGGTCGGAAGTCATGGCCGATGGCGTGAAATTCCCGATTCGTGGGCTGAATGGGTGATTGTGGTCGTGCGGTAGGGCATGACCCGCCGCGCGGACGGGCGTGTCGCGGGGCGCCGTGTCCGTACATCTCGTCCAACATCGGCAGTTCCCGTGCGACCTCCGAGCCCGGCGCGAGCGTCCGCGACGAACGCGCGACGAGCCGCCGACACGACCGCGGACGGCATTCCATGCCCCCATCCGGCGAGTTCCTGAACAACCCTTGGTGTTTCCCCGGCCGTTGATCTGTCCGCGCCGTTTCGCGAGCCCCGATGCGGCCTTGCCATGCGGCCCGCGCTCCCCTGGGGAAGGCAATGCCGGAAAGCGCCGATGATTTGCGCCGCCGTGGTGTGCCGCCGGTCCGTGCTTGGGCTCCCCGGGGTCTCCGGAAGATCTTTGGAATCGATTCCGGGCGGCGCCCGCTCCGGGCGGGTCAGGCGGGTCAGGCGGGTCGGGCGGGTCAGGGCCCTTCCGGCGCCGCGGGCGGGAGTGCGAGCGGACGGGCGAGCAGCGCCACCGGGTCCCGTCCGACGCGCGTCACCACGACCGTCAGCGCGGCCGCGCCCCGCCGGGCCTTGCGCCCGCCCCCGAACCCCAGGTCGCGCCGCAGCTTGTCGACGTCCACGGCCGACCCGCGCTTCTTGACCGTCAGGACCCCGACGTCCCGCCGCCGCAGCTCCGCGCGCAGCCGCTTCACCGAGAACGGCAGCACGTCCTCGATCTCGTACCCGGCCGCGAACGGCGTGGCGCGCGCCTCGTCCGACGTCACGTACGCGACGCGCGGATCGGCGAGCCCGCCGCCGACCAGCTCCGCGACCTCCGCCACGAGGTGCGCCCGGATGACCGCGCCGTCCGGTTCGTACAGGTACCTGCCCCACGCCCGGACGTCCGGGTCGCCGCGCCCGCCCGGGACGAGCGAGCCCGCGACCGCGCCGTCCGCGCTCAGCAGCGTCGCGCGCCGCCGGACGTCCCCGGCGAGGCCCCCGAGCCACAGCGCGGCCTCCTTCACGTCCCCGCCGACCGAGATCCACTCGGCCTCCGCGCCGTCCGGGACGGCCTCGTGCGGGATCCCCGGCGCGACCTTCACGCACGCGGCGCCCGTCCGTCCGGCCAGGTCGAGGACGGTGTCGAGCGGCGGCTCGTACGCGCGCGGGTCGAACACCCGGCCGCGCGCCGTGCGGCGACCGGGATCGGCGAAGACCGCCGCGTACCGGGCGGGCCCGTCCGGGGTCTGCTCGACGGCGTCGCCCACCCGGACGGACGCGCGGTCGCGCACGTCCAGCGCGTCCACGTTCGCCTGCGCGACCTCCGCCGTCAGGGGGTCGAGGTCCACGCCGTCCCCGATCAGGCCCGCGCGCGCTCGCGCCACGAGGTCGGCCCCTATGCCGCAGCCCAGTTCCAGCACGCGCGCGCCCGCCAGCCGGTCCGCGAACCGTCCGGCCCGGTACGCCGCCACGCTCGCCCGCGTCGATTGTTCGAGCCCGGCCTCGGTGAAGTACATCCGCTCGGCGTCCGCACCGAACTTGGCCTTCGCGCGTTCGCGGAGCCGCGCCTGCGTCAACGCCGCGGCCACCAGTTCGGGGTCGTGCCGCTCCCGGAGCCGCGCGGCCGTCGCGATCAGGCCGTCCCCGCCGACGTCCGCGCCGGTCGCCGCCGCGAGAACGTCCTGGCCGGAGGGGGTCCGCAGGGCACGGAACGACGACAAGTCCATAAGGTGAAGTTAGCGGCCCGTGAACGCCGCGGAACCGTTCCGGAGGGCCGCCGAGAAGCGTTCGCGCTCATGTTGACGAGCCACCGGCCACGGCATAGTTTTTCTGTTGGCACTCTCCACGCTAGAGTGCCAACACAGCGACAAGGTCGGTCTGGCACCCGCGACGGCAGGCCGGTCCAGGGTCGCCTCTCTCTGTCACAGTTGCCGGTCGGCTGACAAACGCCGTCCGGAGGACCTATCGAAGGGGAGGTCAGATCGTGACGACCGCCACCAAGGTCACTCTCAAGCCGCTCGAGGACCGCATCGTCGTCCAGCCGCTCGAGGCCGAGACCACCACCGCGTCGGGCCTGGTGATTCCCGACACCGCCAAGGAGAAGCCCCAGGAGGGCACCGTCGTGGCCGTGGGCCCCGGCCGCGTGGACGACAAGGGCGACCGCGTCCCCGTCGACGTCAAGGTCGGCGAGGTCGTGCTGTACAGCAAGTACGGCGGCACCGAGGTCAAGTACAACAACGAGGAGTACCTCGTGCTCTCGGCCCGCGACGTGCTCGCGGTCATCGAGAAGTAACAAGCGAGAGACGTGATGCGCCCGCCCCGGTCCGCGCCGACTTCGGCGGGGCCGGGGCGGACCGCGTGAAAGAGGAGAAACCGCATGGCGAAGATCCTGGAGTTCGATGAGGACGCTCGCCGGGCTCTTGAGCGCGGCGTCAACGCTCTCGCGGACGCCGTGAAGGTGACGATCGGCCCGCGCGGCCGCAACGTCGTCATCGACAAGAAGTTCGGCGCGCCGACGATCACCAACGACGGCGTCACCATCGCCCGCGAGGTGGAGCTGGAGGACCCCTACGAGAACCTGGGGGCCCAGCTCGCCAAGGAAGTGGCGACCAAGACCAACGACATCGCGGGCGACGGCACCACCACGGCGACCGTCCTCGCGCAGGCGCTGGTCCGGGAGGGCACCCGCAACGTCGCCGCCGGCGCGTCGCCGCTCGCCCTCAAGCGCGGCATGGACGCCGCCGCCCAGTTCGTGTCCGACCAGCTGCTGAAGACGTCCCGCGAGGTCGCCTCCAAGGAGGAGATCGCGCACGTCGCGACCATCTCCGCGCAGGACCCGCAGATCGGCGAGCTGATCGCCGAGGCGTTCGACAAGGTCGGCAAGGACGGCGTCATCACCGTCGAGGAGGCCCACACCATGGGCCTCGAACTGGAGTTCACCGAGGGCCTCCAGTTCGACAAGGGCTACCTGTCCCCGCACATGGTCACCGACCCCGAGCGCATGGAGGCCGTCCTGGAGGACGCCTACGTGCTCATCGTGGACGGCAAGATCTCCAACGTGCAGGAGTTCCTGCCGCTGGCGGAGAAGGTCGCCCAGACCAAGAAGCCGCTGCTGGTCGTGGCCGAGGACGTCGAGGGCGAAGCCCTCGCGCTGCTCGTCGCCAACAAGATCCGCGGCACCTTCACCTCCGTCGCCGTCAAGGCGCCGGGCTTCGGCGACCGCCGCAAGGCGATGCTGGGCGACATGGCCACCCTGACCGGCGGCCAGGTCGTGTCCGAGGCGCTCGGCCTCAAGCTCGACTCGATCGACATCGACGACCTGGGCCGCGCGCGCCGGATCACCGTCACCAAGGACAACACCACCGTCGTCGACGGTGAGGGGTCCGCGGACGAGATCAACGCGCGCGTCAACCAGATCAAGGTCGAGATCGACAACAGCGACTCCGACTGGGACCGCGAGAAGCTGCAGGAGCGGCTGGCCAAGCTGGCCGGCGGCGTCTGCGTGCTGCGCGTCGGCGCCGCCACCGAGGTGGAGCTGAAGGAGAAGAAGCACCGTCTCGAGGACGCCATCTCCTCCAGCCGCGCCGGCATCGAAGAGGGCATGGTCTCCGGCGGCGGCAGCGCGCTCGTGCACGTCGCCAATGAGGGCTTCGACGCCATCGGGCTGTCCGGCGACGAGGCCGTCGGCGCCGAGGCGCTGCGCCGCGCGCTCGACGAGCCGCTCCGGTGGATCGCCGAGAACGCGGGCCAGGAAGGCTACGTCGTCGTCTCCAAGGTGCGCGACCTGAAGCCGGGTCACGGCTACAACGCCGCCACCGGCGAGTACGGCGACCTGGTCGCCCAGGGCGTCATCGACCCGGTGAAGGTCACCCGTTCGGCCGTCACCAACGCCGCCTCCATCGCGGGCATGCTGCTCACGACCGAGGCGCTCGTGGTCGACAAGCCGGAAGAGGAAGAGGAGCCCGCCGGCGGGCACGGCCACGGTCACGGCCACGGCCACTGACCATCGGCACGACCGTCGGCACTGACCGTCGGCACTGACCGTCGGGACTGACGAAAGGCCACGTCGGACGGCGTTTCGCGCGCCGTCCGACAAGCCGGAGATGGCCCCCGTTCGTACGGACGGGGGCCATTTCGTGTCCCCCGGGGCTCAGAACTGTGACCATTCCGTTGTACGAGACGGTGGCGACACGCCCGGCGGCGCTGGGCATCATGCTTGACGTGACCGAGGGAAGCCACGCCCGGACCATGGCCGCGAGCGCAGCCGAGCTCACCGGGGGACCGCCGCCCCCGCCCCGCGACGCCGGCCGCGGCAGGCGGCGCCCGGCCAAACCCGACGACGGCGATCTCAAGGAGCTGACCGCGCTCGCCGTGCAGGGCGACCCCGGTGCGATCGAGGTGCTGATCGCGGAGGTCCGGCCGATGATCGTCCGGTACTGCCGGGCCCGGCTCGGCCGCGTCTCCGGGCAGTACCACATCGCCGACGACGTGGCGCAGGAGGTGTGCATCGCCGTCCTGTCGGCCCTGCCCCGCTACCGCGACATGGGCCGCCCCTTCGCGTCGTTCGTCTTCGGTATCGCCGCGCACAAGATCGCGGACGCGCTGCGCAGCGCCGTCCGCGCGGCCGTCCCCACCGAGGACCTGCCGGACGGCCCCGACGACCGGCCGGGGCCCGAGGAGACGGTGGTGCGCCACATCGAGGCGCAGCGCGCGCGCGACCTGCTGACACGGCTCCCCGAGCAGCAGCGCGAGCTGGTGCTGCTGCGCGTCGTGGCGGGTCTGTCGGCCGAGGAGACCGGTAATGTACTGGGCATGTCCGCGGGGGCGGTACGGGTCGCGCAGCATCGGGCGCTGGCCCGGCTTCGGGCGATGGCCAGAGAGGAGTCGATCGCTTGACGGAGCGGAGCCCCGGCGCCCCGAATCCGGCCGAGCCCGCACGCCCCCACGACGTCCCCGGGCCATCGGCCTTCGCCGACCTGAACGCGGTGCGCCGTACCGACGCCATCATCGACGCCATGGCGGCCCGGCGAGCCGCCGGCACCGCTGACCGCGCCGTCGATCGCGGCGCCCCGTCCGCCGACGACGCCGACCCGGCCGTCCGGCTGCTGAGCGCGCTGATCGAGCACGTCGAGGAACCGGCCCCGCCCGTCCCGGCGGGCCCCGGCCCACGCCGCCGCGGCCCCCGCACCATCGTCGCGCACG
>NZ_MKJY01000042.1 GCF_001942465.1 Actinomadura sp. CNU-125 | reverse complement strand
CTTGTTGTCGGCGCTGCGGTCCCGTCCGGCGGTGCGGTCGCTGTCTAGCAGCCGCATGGCGGCTGCGGCGGCCTGCTCGCGCCATTGGTGGGTGATCACGTCGCGCAGGACGACGTAGCCGTCCCGGTTGAAGGCGTCCAGGACGGCCTGGTCGGGCGGGGTAGCCGTGTCGAGGGTCATGGGCGGTGCTCCTTGAGCATGATGGTGGCCTGGGCGGCGAGTGCGGCGGCGGAAAGCCCGCAGTGGTCCAGCAACCCCTCGGGTGTGGTGGGGCGGCCGGGTTCCCGGTATCCGACGACGTGGAAGCGGCTGGTTTCCCCGCGCCCGGTGAGCAGGGTGCGGACGGCGCCGGCGTGGGTCGGGACGGCCATCAGCACTGGCGAGCGGGTGCTGAACAGGCTGGTGAACGCCTTCACGGACAGAGCGTAGGGCCAGGTCGGAGCGGGGCCGAGGACCGTGAGGTCGTTGATGTGCAAATAGCGGGTCTTGATGTGCGGGTGCGACGCGCGCAGCAGCGTTGCGGCGGCCGACAGTTCTCGAGCCGGGACGTCTCCGGCCGAGGCGAGGACGAGGTCGGGGTCGCCGTCGTGGGTCAGGTGCGGCCATATGGCGGCACCGGTGGTGAGCTCGTGAGAGACGGCCGGGTGGGACGTGGCCGGGGTGTTTGTCGGTGATGAGGAAGTTGACGCGGTCGCTTCCGGCCAGCATGGCCGCCAGGACGGCGGCGGCCCGCGTCGCGTCCGCCGGGGTGTAGACGTGTACGGAGCGGTCCTCGGTCTGCAGCATCGAGGAGACCAGCCCGGGGTTCTGGTGGGTGTAGGTGTTGCGCCACCCCAGCGAGGTGATCAGGTAGTTGACCGACGGCAGATCGCGCTGCCCGCTGGCGTGCTGCAGGCGCCGGTGCTTGAGATGCTGGGCCAGGACGCTGGTGTTGACGGGCGCGAACGCTTCGTAGGTGGCCAGCAACGCGTCTCGGCCGGTCTCGATGTAGCCCTGCAGCCAGCCGTGGCAGATCTCCTCGTTCAAGATCTCGACCGCCCAGGGCGGTCGCGAGCCGTCTGGCGACAGTTCCAGCCGATTCGAGGCGAGCTCGTCGGGGCTGAACAGGCGGAACGCCCCCTTCGAAGCGCGTTCCCGGATGACCGCGGAGACCACCGGCTGCGGCTCCCGGGCAAGCGGCGGGGTCTGCGAGCGGGGTGTCGGCGACTCGGCGGCGGGTCCGGTGAGGGCTTGGCAGACTAGGTCGCTGGGCTTTCCTTGGGCGGTGAGTAGCTCGGCGGGCCGGTAGGAGGCGAGCCAGTCCGCCAGCGCCGTGAACTCCGCATCGTTGTGACAGGGCTCTTTCAGCGGTGTCTTGTGAACAGCGGGGGTTCCCGCGATCTGCCGCCCAGCCACCTGCTGCGGTCCGGTGTGCCCCTTGGGCATGGTCAGCACGAGCATCGGATGCCGTCCGGCCTTACTGTCGGCGGTATCGATTGGACGCAGCCGTGCGAACGCATCCGATAGCAGCTGGCGGAAGCCCTGCAGGTCGGCGCCGTCGTGGATCAGCGGTTCATAGCCCAGGCCGGTGAAGTAGCCGCGTACCTCGTCCTGGCTCATGCCGGCCAGCAGCGAGGGACCGCCCATCTTCAACCCGTTGGCCAGCACCACCGGCAACACCGCACCGTGGGCTCCGCTGTCGACCAGCGCACGGCGCGCGAGCCAGGCCGCTGCGGTCGCGCCGGTCTCCAGTTCGCCGTCTCCGATCAGCGGGACAACCAGCCGGTGCGGAGCGTCCAGCACCATGCCTTGCGCGACGGCCAGCGCGGGACCGAGCTGCCCGCCGGTGTACCGCACGCCGGGGATGAGCGGGGTGATCTCCCCGCCGAACCGTTCCGTGTGCGGGAACCCGGCGATCAGGGCTTGCAGGTTGGACATCGACCAGCCCGGCGTCCGCCCGTCCGGCTCCAGAGTGCCGTTGAGGTAGGCGTGGGCAAGCGCGGACGGGCCTGCGTGTCCGGCGCCGTGCAGCACCAGCAACTCGGAGTCGGCGGGCCGTCGGGCGATGAGCGGGCCGAGGTGGGCGAGCATGAGGTTGACCGGTGGGCATACTCCCCAGTGCCCGCGCGGGGTCCGCTTGACGTCCGCCGTCGTCAGCGGCCGTGTGAGACGGGGGTTGTCGAGCAGGTAGAGCTGGGCGGCGCACAGATAGTTCAGCGCCCGCCAGCAGGCATCGATGGCCCGGTCGGAAACGTCTTGTTCGGCCTGGTCGGCGGCGTGGCTCCACTCAGGGAACCCCGCCAGCGACGCCTCGGAGCCAAGCACCGATGTCGGACGCGCTGCGGTACATGGTGTGGTGGCCGGGACCATGGTCACCTCCGGCTGCGGGTGGCCACCGCGTCGATGGCGGCGGTGATGCGGGCGGCGCGGATGTCGTCGGTGGCGGACTCGGTGATCAGGTGGAGCATTTGGTTCTGCTCGTGGGTGGGCAGCGCCGACCAATCCAGATCGGCCCGTTCCAGGGCTGCGGCCAGATCGTTCGGGACGCCGCGGGGCGATCTTGGGCGGATCGGCCGCAATGTGAGTGGGATGCCCATTTCCTGTGGGTCGCGTCCTCGACGGTTGCGCCCCTGGATTCCGGGGCGCTCTACGTTGACGGTCTTGTGGCTGATGGCGGCTTGGCCGTGCAGGGAGACGGCGACGACGGCGCGGGTGGCGCCGTCGGGAAAGGTCACCCGGAGTCGCGTACCGCGCAGGCCGTCCGGCCCCGCACACGGCAGCGCCAGCATGCTGCGTCCCCCGACGTCGATCGGCCGGGCCAGAACGTGCAGCGTCTGGTTTGAGGTCGGCAGCGGCAGAAGCGTGCTGCGGTTCCCGGGCAAGTGTGTGGGGGCGGGCATTGGAAGCTGGGTGACGGCGATAGTGCCGCCTTCGCCGCCGCTGGAGCGGCGGACGGCCTTGTGTGTGAACAAGCAGCGGTCCACCGCCGCGAGCAGCCGGTCGGTGAAGACGTGCTTCCAGCCCCCGGCGTGCGGATGCGGGGGGAGGTGATCGACGGATGCGAAGGTCAGCGCGAACGAGACGCTCACCGGTAGTTCGTTGGAGAGCCGGTCGGCGAGTTCGGTGACGGCCCGGTGGAAGGCGGTCGCGTCGTCCAGGGTGGCGGCGATGATGACCTCGTCGCCGCCGAAGGTTGCCGCGCATCCGGCCTCCCAGGGCTGCTGGTGGAACCATGAGCGTGTGACGGCCCCCAGCCGGGCCATCACCCGGTTCCCGGCCAGGTGCCCGTAGCAGTCCGGGTCGGTTGAGTTCGCCTGCTCGACGTGCTCCTTGAGCCCGTCGACGTCGCCGATCGCCAGCCCGGCGATGTTCCCACCGGTGAGGGCGGCGGTCAGCGCGCGGGGGATGTGGCTGTGGAAGTCGGGGAAGGCGACCAGGCCGGTTACCGCGTCCTCGCGGCTTCCGGCGCACCACCGGCGCAGCGGCAACTGCGCGGGATCGAACAACGGAACCGAACTCGCGAGCGGATCGCTGGGAGCAGAGGTCTGATCTGGGGTATCGGCCGGGTTCATCGGGGCGCCTCCGAGGTCATCGAGGTCATCGAGGTAACCGCTGCGGTCCTGTCGGGCAGGAGCAAGGGCAGGACGGTCAGCGTGTGCAGTCGAATGGTGCGAACCGGCAGCGGGCCACCGCACCTCTGGCGGTCCAGCCAGGCGGAGTGCCAACCGGCCGCATCGGCTCCGGCGGCATCCGCCCGCAGCGAGTCCCCGACGTGCAACAGCTGATCCGGCATGAGGCCGGCCGTGTACTCGACGGCGGCGAAGGCGGCGCGCTCGGGTTTGACCGCCCCGGTATCGGCCGAATAGACCACACCGTCCAGCAAGGGAGCCAAGTCCGTCGGCATCTGCTCCGGTATGGAAGAGCCGAGGCAGTTGGTGAGAGCGAACAGTGCCAAGCCCTGCCGCCGGAGCGCGGCGAGCATATCGGCGACGTCGGGGAACAGTTCGGGCTCGGCAGCCCGCCGCCGGGCCCGCTCCAGCACGTGGGTGAGCGAACCTGCCAGCTCGGGGCTGTCGAAGGCGGCGGCCAGGTCGTCGGCGAGGTCGGCGGGCTCGATCCTGCGGCGTTTGGCTTGGACCCCCATCACCCCGCGCGCTTCGGTCAGGGAGATGCCCAGTACTCGGGCGACCTGCCCGGTGGTCGGTTCGACCTCCGGGCGTACCAGGGTGCCGCCCAAGTCGAAGCAGACTCCGCGCACCCGTGACCACAGGGGGCGGCGCCGAGCCGATTGAGCGATCACGGCGCGGTCACCTCCAGTACCGCCGCCTTCTCCGGCAGTCGAGGGATCTCGATGACCCCGGGAGCAGTCCGGACGGGTAGCAGCCCGCCCTCGACCTGCGCGGAAGCAGAGAAGATCTGCTGGCGCAACGGCTCGAGCGTCAGGTGCCATTCGACGGCGGGAATCGTGTCCCGGTAGCACGCCCCGGCCAGGGCCACGGCGGCGAGCAAATGGTTGCCGTGCGGGAAGGTCGCCATCCCGAGGTCCGCAGCGAGGTCGGTGATGTGCAACGAGCGGGCCAGCCCACCCGCCCAGCCCGGATCGACCTGCCAGACGTCCACGCTCCCGCCGGTCAGCAGATGGACCTGCTCGACCCCGTCCACAGCGTGCTCGCCCACTGCCAGCGGCACCCCCGCCCCGCGCAACCGGTGCCAGCCCGGCGAACCTGGCGGCAGCAGTTCCTCGGCGAACGCGACCTGGAGGTCCGCCAGGACGGGCAGTAGCCGCAGCGCCTCGTCCAGACGGCATCGGCCCAGCCCGTCAACGATGAGCTGGCCAGGTCCCGCGGCCTCGTGCAACGGTGCGAGCGCTGCGGCGACCGCGCGTGGGCCGGCGAGAATCAGCGGCTTGGTCAGCGGCCACTTCTGCCCCCAGAACCCGGCATCGCTGATCCAAGCCGCGGCGTCCGTAGCTGCTGCGTGGGTGGGGTCCAATCCGAGCGCGGAAGCGTAGGCCGGAACGGCGGGGCGGATGGTTCCGCCCAGCAGTTCGGTCACGCTCGCCTTGGTGGCGCGGGAGGCTAGATCCCAGCAGGCTAATTCGACCGCAGAGTCGGCCTGCCGGGCGTGTGCTCCCCTGCGGTGCCGCCCGGTCCTGCGGCGGTAGGGCAGGCGGCGTGGTGCGGCCGTATCGTGCCCGATCAGCCCGGCGGCCACGTCGTCGACGATGATCCGCATGACGGCCTCACCGACCGGGGCGTGCCACCCAGAGATCTCCTCACCGACGAGTTCGAGGGCGAACCGAGTGCGGTGCTCGGCCCAAGCCGGTCCCGCCGGTGGATGTACTGCCGCTGCGGCGACCGGCTCGGGGAGGCCGGGCGGAAGCCCTGCGGGCTGTGCTGGCAGTCGCCACACACGAACCGCGCGGATCACGGTGGGCGCCGTCATCAGATCTTCGCCCCCGCCAGCTCTTCTCCGGCGAAGGTGAAACACCACGGGCTGCGGTAGTTCTGCCACCACTGCGGACGCAGACCGGTCGGAGCCAGCAGCTCCTCCAAGCGGCGCCGCATGGCCAGATGCCACTCGATCGTCTCCGCCCCGGGCGTCCGGTAAATGTCCATGAACGCGTTGTGGGCCTGGTAGGTCTGGAACCGCGGAAAGGTGGTGATGACCGGTACGAACTCCGTGAGGTGCTTGAGGGCGTCCTCGATCGGATCCAGGCCGACGATGTAGGTGAAGTCGGTGGTGATTCCCCGCTGCTGGGCTCGCCCGAGGGTAGTGGTCATCTCGGCCGGGGTGAATTTGGCCTTGGACTCCTTGAGGATCTGTCGTCGCTCGGTGAAGCACTCGGCGGTCAGGGTGAGGTGGAACGGGCCCAGACCGGCGGCGGCGTCCATCCCCTCCTCGCTGGTCAGCACCGAGGACAGGAAGTGCAGGGTGCCAGTGCAGTCGTTCGCGGACATGGCGGCGCGGACCTCGGCGAGGTGGTCGAGGGCGAGGTGCTCGTGCAGGAAGCAGCCGGTGCAGACCGTCACCGTCTGCACCGCCGACAGGTTCTGCATTCCGGAGCTGTCGGCTAGTGCCGCCAGGTAGCCCGGCAGATCCAGGGCCTTGATCTGGGGGTCGGAGGCGTCCTCGAGGGTGTTGGGGCAGAACACGCAGCCGGTGCACTGGCTGCGGGCGTTGGAGTTGAGGGTGAGCACGCTGGTGCCGTTGCGCCAGTAGCCCAGCACCGCGTCGTCGTCCTCGATGCCGTCGATCTCGCCGACTCTTTCGCCGTTCAGTCGCAGTTCGCGCTCGTCCAGTTCGAACGGTGAGTCCTGGCGTCCGAGCGAAAGGATCAGGAACAGCGGCGTGTCGGGACGGGAGTCCAACCGCAACTGGAACCGCATACGGGGCTTGGGGAGCGTCGACCGGGCACCGGAGGCGTTCAATGCGATCAACAGCACGTCCTCGGGGTTGATGTTCCACCCGCGGGCCACCTGTTGAAGGTGGCGGACCGATTCGAGCATCAGCTATGCCCTTTCTCGTGGTGGGAGTGAAGACCGGGTGAGCTCCGGAGTGCACGCTGAAGGCGACCGCGTCAGCTTTGGCCGAGAACGGGAGCCCGACTGCCAGGTTGAGGAGCAGCGGCGTTGCGATTGGGCGCGACCGTCGCATGCATGAAGTGGTCGGCGTAGTGGCTCGAGTGGCGCGGGAGCCACGCCGCCTGAGGTGACGACCACTGATAGCGGTCCGGGGGCTGGCCCGCTTGGGGCAAGATGCCCTTCTTCATCGGTTGTTTCGTGGGGCCAGAGCCTGGGGCGAGTCGGCTCGCGCTGCGCTCGGCATCACCGAGTTTGTGACCGAACCGCTGTTATCGGGGAGGGCGAAGGCCACCGCTTTGCCGGGGAGCCCGGTGGTGTGCATCACGGTGGTGAACGCTCCGCATCGACCACGGGATAGCCGGTGCACGATCGCGAGCCCGCGGCCGTTCTCCTGCGGAGGGTCTTCGATGTTCACCGGATCACCAGGCTCGGCATTCGGATCGAGCTTGGCGAACATCTGCGGGATACCGGCGAGACGTTCATCCGCGTCGATCACCTCGCACCACACCGGTTGGCCGGCGGCCAGGACGATGCGCAGTTCGTACGGTCCGAAGGAGTGGGTGTCGGCGTTCGCGGCCAGCTCGCTGACGGCCAGTTCGGCGTCCGTGATCCCGGATTCGCTCACGTCGGCGCTCTCCAGCACCTCGCGGACGAGGGCCCTGGCTCGCTGTCCGGCCCGGCCGTCGGGCAGGACGTGCACGATCAAACCGCGCTCCGTATCGGAGCCTTCGGTCGGCTCGGTGAGATCATCGTCAGCGCGCGACCACGCCTCGAGGGCGGGAAGCCCGCTTTCTACCTGGGTCATGGTCACACCTCCTCTACGTTGTCGCGGGCCGCAGTCGTGAGCGGGTCACCTCAGTGGACCAGCTCTACGCATTCGCGCGGCAGCGGAGCGCGACGTGAACGTCGTGAAGCTGTCGGACCATCCCGTGAAGGCCGTGAACGTAGCCTGTCGCCGTGCTGGGCGCTTTATCTACCGCGGTCCTGCCGCAGTCGCAGAGGTCGTGCGCGACCATGTTTCAATGGCGCCATGCGATTGCTGATCGTGGGTGGATCCTGGTTTGTCGGGCGGGAGATTGTTTCCGCCGCAATCAGCCAAGGTGCCGAGGTCACGGTTTTCAACCGGGGACGTTCCGGTTGCGTGCTGCCCGGTGTTGATTTCGTTCAGGGTGACTGGGAGAACCAGGAGGACCTTTCTCGGCTGGCCGAACATGGTCCGTGGGACGCCGTGCTGGATGTGGCGGGATCGGTACCTGCCGTCGTGCGTGACGTCGCGCGAGCACTGGTGCCGGTGACCGGACGCTACGCCTTCATGTCCACGATCTCGGCCTATCGGGACTGGCCGTACGAGCCCGTCAGTGAAGCATCACCAGTCTGGGCCGCGGACCCCGACCACGACCCGGGAACACGTCAGTGGGATCCGGATGCCTACGGTCCCTTGAAAGCCGGGTGCGAGACGGCGATCCAGCGCGAATTCGGGGACGAGGTGCTGACCATCCGACCACATGTTGTGCTCGGGCCATACGAGTACGTGGGGCGTCTGCCCTGGTGGTTGCGGCGGACTGCTCGGGGTGGACGGGTATTGGCGCGGCGCCGGCCGAACGAGGCTTTCAGCCCGTGGACGTCCGCGATCTCGCAGAGTTCACCGTCGATCGGGTGATACAGGGAGATACCGGAGTCTTTAATGTCGCCTCTCCCATTGATAGGGACAGCTATGGTGACTTCTTGGCTGCTTGCGCGGAAGTGACCGGCTCCTCGGCCGAGTTCGTCTGGGTAGATGAGCAGTGGCTCGTGGAGCAAGGCGTCGTGCAGTGGACGGAGCTTCCGCTCTGGCGGGCGCTGCCGACGGCCTGGAGCATGGACACCCGCCGTGCCCAGGCCGCAGGTTTCCGCGCCCGGCCGCTGCTGGACACGGTGCATGACACGTGGGCGTGGCTGGAAGCGGGTGGGCGTCCGGTGGAACATGAGCGGTTCGCGGAGCACGGGATCGATTCCCTGCGAGAAGAGCGGCTGTTGGCGGAGTGGGAGCAGGTCAACTCCCGGCTACGAGCTCCTTGACGAAGGCCCGGTTGATTTCGGGGTCCCGGTAATCGGTGGCGTATCGCGACCGCGGTCGGTACCCAGCTCCGGTGTACAGGGCGAGCGCGGCGGTGTTCCGAACACCGGTCTCGAGGATCGCTGACTGAAACCCAGCATGAGCCGCATGCCATTCGAGCTCGTTGAGAATCAGGCGACCAAGGCCGCTGCCCCGTAGCTCCGGAAACGCATACATCTTCTTGATCTCGATCGTCCTCGTCTCGAGATCATGTGTCCGGTAGCCGCCGCATGCGACCGGCGTTTCGCCCTGGTACGCGACGAGGAACAACCCCTCGGGCGGGGTGTACGCCGCAGGCGCTGCGGCTTCGACGGGGTCGGCGTAGCCGTAGCGCTCCACCTGGTCGTCGAAGAGGGCACGGACGAGATGAACGGCGTCCGGATGGTCGTATGGACGCCGCCGAAGGCTTACCTTGCGAGGACCGGAGGTCGGACCTGAGACGCGGGGACCGCTGTTGATCATGTTCGAGGTAGTACTGAGTCGAGTTCCGGTAGGAAGTCCGAGACTACCTCGGAGCGTTGTCGTCGAGCGAAGGCCGGGCGGAGCGCCCGCAGATAGGTGATACCGCGGATGGACTGGACCTCGCGAAGTCGTGTCAGGGCAGCTCTCGCGGTGTGTACCGCGGCGTCGAGGTCACCATGCATGAGGTGCGCCTTGGTGAGGAACGAACCGTGCAGGAGAGCTGACCGTGGATAGTCCGGCCGGGCTCCGATCTCAGATATTGGAGTGAGAAGCTCGATGGCCTCGCGCAACAGCGCCTTGCGCCCGACCGGCGTTCGTTCGGCGAGCACGATGAGCGCCTGGCCCGCTTCTGCGGTCAGCTGCTCTGGTTCCAGGTAGTAGATGTAGGAAGGCGCGTTACCCGGGGGATGTCTGTCCAGCAGGGTTCGGGCCTTGTCTGATGCCACCCGGAAGCCGGCCAGATCACCGGCGGCGGCGCAGGCGGTTGCTTTTCTGCCGTGGATGCGTGCCTGGAGCACCGGGACGTTAGGGCAGGAGTGTTCGGCGGCTGCGGAGATGTTGACCGCTTCGGGGCCGTGGTCGGCGAAGGCTGAGACGTAGGACAACATGCCGATGGCGTTCGCTGCGCGACCGTGCTCGCCCAACCCTCTGGCCACCAGCTCGCTCAGTAGCAGGTACCGCTCTGCGGCGCCGCGGCGCCCAGCGTCGAAATGAACCCAGCCGACGAGTTGGGCGAGGTCGGTCAGGATCGTCAGGAGTTGCCTGCCGACGGACGGCTCGTAGTCGGCCGAGCGGACGAGGTCGAGGACGGTCCGGAGTTGCCTGTGATGTAGCGCAGGCTCAGCGCTCCGCCGCCATGCCGATCATCCAGCTTGCGCAGGGCTGTGACGTGGGCGGCGATGACGTCAACCTGGGGCTGGAGTACGTGCTCGCGGTGCAATGTTCCCGGCGTCGTCCAGCGCAATGTGGTGTGCAAGCCCTGATGGACGGCGGCGGCGAGGTCGGCGCCGTTCGCTGGCGTCACGTCTGTGTTCGAGCCGGCGCTGGATGCGGCGAGTTCGTCGAGCGCGGCCAGCGGCGCGTCCATCGTCTCGAAGCTGCCCAGTTCATTTGCTGCGGTAAGCGAACTGGGGGCGGTGGTTCGGTGAGCGGGCCAAAGTTCATCGACGGTGATCGGGGAACCGAGTTTCTCGGACAGGACGGCGGCGGCGACGGAGGGGATGGGGGCGTAGGGCTTGTACCCATGGCGCACCCATGAGTAGGGCGCGGTGACGTCGATCCGCTTGCCGCTGAGATTTCTGCCGTCCAGCCATCGGTTGATCTCGGTAGCGAGCTGTCGCGGATTCATTCCGGCTCGTTCGAGCGCGGAAGTTAGTGCCGATGGTTCCTCGGGCATCCCGGACCTCCCAGCCACTGGCATCCCTCGGGACGGTAGCTCCACAACGGTGGCAGATGAAGCAACCGACGGGTGCGTTCCGGTCGACCTTCACGACCTTCACGGGATGGTCTGAGAGCTTCACGACGTTCACGTCGCGCTCCGCTGCCGCGTGATTGCGCAGAACTGGTCCACTGAGGTGGACCCGCTCGCGACCCGCAACAACGTGGAGGAGGTGTGACCATGACCCAGGTAGAAAGCGGACTTCCCGCCCTCGAGGCGTGGTCGCGCGCTGACGATAATCTCACCAAGCCGACCGAAGGCTCCGATTGGGAGCGCGGTTTGATCGTGCACGTCCTGCCCGACGGACGGGCCGGACGGCGAGCCAGGGCCTTCGCCTGTGCGGTGCCGGAGAGCGCTGGCGTCGGCGAGCACGGGACCACGGACGCGGGACTGACCGTCATCGAGCGAGCGGCACATCGGAGGCTCGATCTGCCCACGTTCTCTGGAGCGGTGCGATGACCACCTCTGCCTCCACTGCTAGTGCTTGGTGCGGCGGCACTCCGCCGCCCCGGCAATCCGCACACGCGCACGAACTGGTGCGTTACCTCACTGCCCGAGGAGTTTGTGCCTCGGCGACGCCGCATATGGGGAACCCGGCCGACGCGGTGGCGGTGTCGGCGCAACGAGTCGATGTCCATCCCCACATCGGCCGCATGGTGGTGCTGTTGCCGGGCCCGTGTGATGCGGACAGTTTGTTCTGGCATTGGCAGCGCCCCTACTCCGATCGGCAATGGATGGGATTGCATTGGTTCCAGCCGTTTCACCCTGCTACCGAGCCCGACAGGGCCGCAGACGTCATCGCTGCCGCGATCGACGCCGACGTGCGCGCGCATGCCCGTTCGGCGCATGTACCGACGGAGAGGAGTGACGCCGAGTTCGAGCGGGAGGTCCTCGCCCGTATGGGGCGGCCGCTGCATCTGCTGGTCTACCGGATTCTGGAGTCGCTGGACTCGGTGGAAAGGCAGGTGGAGGACACCGTCCTGTTGCACGAGTTGTTCAAGATCGACCATCTGACGACGCGGACGCTGCGGGGGCTGGAGCGGCTGGCGGTGTTAGGTGGGGCAACAGCTCGGCAGGTGAACGCGCCGCTGAAGTTGGCGACAGCGATGCGGCAGGCGGTGGCTCAGATCGAGCACTATCCCCGCGTGCGAGTGAAGGTGCCGCCTGCGCAGGTGGATGCGGACCTGCCCGGCTATGCCGGGCCGGAGATCACGTTGCTGCTGGCCGAGTTGGTGGAGAACGCCGCCAAATTCTCCCCACCCGACACCACGGTGCAGATGGCGGCGGTTCCGACACCGTCCGGGGTGAGCATTGAGGTCGCTGACAAGGGGCTACCGATGTCGGCGGACACCTACGCGACGTTGAACCGGTTGCTGGCCACGCCGGACACCGTGCGCCTGCACGATCAGATCGTTGCGGGGCCGATCGGGCTGCTGGTGGCGTCCCGGCTGGCGCAACGCCACCGGGTTCAGGTCACGCTGTACCCGGCCGAACCGCACGGGACGCGCGCCGTGGTTGCCCTTCCGGCCGACCTGCTCCTGAGGCAACGACCGGGTGCTGTCGCCGAACCGGTTTCCCTTTCTCCCTCGGCGCCAATGGGCGGGGGGAAGACGCCCGGAGTGGTCACTGACCGGCACCTTGCACAGCGGGTCGCCCCCCTACCCAGCGCATCCTTCGCACCATCCTCGGGTCAGCCGGTGGTCCCGGGCGAGGCATCGGCGATGCGTCGGAGCAGCGTCGGCACCGAGGCGTCGCCCAGCTTTGACAGCGGTGGGAAGCATCCAGCACTTCCCCGGCGCCGTCGAAGGAGCAAAGCGGAGTACTCCGCGGATGGCGTTGCGGCCGATGCCGCCGCTGACCCGCGTAGCGCTGCGAGCTGGAGTCCTCGCGACCACCAACAACCGAACACGGGAGTGCGAGGCCCGGTCGCCGGCCTGCTGGCCGACTTTGCATATGCATCCCGACTCCGCGCCCAGGGCGAGGTCAGCGCCGACCCAGAGCCTGCGAACCGGAGTTCCTTCAACGGTGGCCTGGCTAGGTCGTCCGATCCGTCGACCGCGTATCTACCGGATTGATCCGCGCGACCACATCCTCGGGCCGACCGGCCCGCTTCTTCCTGCATCCGCCGACGCCCACCAGGAGACTCCCAATGTCGATGTCCCCGACTTCTCCCGCGTCACCTCCGACCACGGCACTCTCATCCGGCGTTCGCGATGCCACGACGGGCCAAGCAAGTCAGAACCTGGGGTGGCTACTACAGGACTTCCTCGCCCAGGTACCCGGCACCCAAGGTGCGTTCCTGGTGGCCCGGGACGGGTTGGTGCTGGCGGCAGCGGGTCTGTCCGCCGACGAGGCCGACCGCGCCGCTGCAGTGGCCGCTGCGCTGTACTCCACCGGAGAAGCCGCCGGAGCGATCACTTTCCGGCCCGCCGGTGCCGTCCAGCAGATCATTGTCCAGCACGACACTCGGTACACGATCTTGATGAGCACTCCGGACCACCACGTCGAGAGTTCTGTGGCGGTCGGTTGCGTACTGGGCGTGCTGGCCGGGGCCGACGCGCATACCGGTTTGGTCGGGAACCGGATGGCCGCCATGGTCGTGAGCGTCGCCGAGCACATGGTCACCGCGGCCCGCACCACGCCCCCTAGCTCGACTTCCGATGCTACGGACGTCGTCGGAGGACACAGCGATGAGCGGTAACTCCCGCAGCGCCGTCCACTCCCTCGGCCGACCAACCGGCGGGACGCACGCAGTCGCCAGGCCATGGGTCGATCAGGACGTGCAGCAGGTCCGCCCCTACGTGGTCGCCGACGGCCGCACCCGGCCCCGACATCAGATGGCGCTGGACACGATGCTCACCGCCGCCCGCGCGCGCAGGGGCGGACCTGGGTGCCCGAAGCCGCGCACGCTCTCGAGTTGTGCCGCGCGCAGAGCCGCTCGGTTGCCGAGATCGCTGCCGCCATCGAACAGCCGGTCCTGGTCACCAAAACTTTGCTGTCGGACCTGATCGACGCTGGCGCCGTAATCATCGAGATGCCCGCCGTACGGCCGGATCTCGGCACCGGCCGCCCGAGCCCGCACCTGCTGCGGGCATTGCTGGAGGGGCTAGAAGCTCATGACTTCGCCGTCGCCTGAACCACCATCCCTCGAGCCCGCGCTGCAGCACCCTGATGACGCGGGCGGGCGCTTGGCACTGAAGATCCTCATCGCGGGCGGTTTCGGGGCAGGCAAGACGACGCTGGTCGGCGCCATCAGCGAGATCCCGCCGCTGACCACCGAGGAGCGCCTGACGACCGCCGGAGAGGGCATCGACTCCCTGACCGGAGTGGAACGCAAGACGACCACGACGGTGTCGCTCGACTTCGGTCGCCGTACCTTCACCCGGCCACTGCCGATGACGCTGCTGCTGTTCGGCACGCCTGGCCAGGACCGGTTCGGATTCCTGTGGGACGAACTGGCCTTCGGTGCGGTCGGCGGTGTCGTCTTGGTCGACACCCGCAGACTGGAACACGCCTTCGGCGCTCTGGATTTCTTCGAGGAACGCGACGTGCCTTTCGTCGTGGCGGCCAACCAGTTCGACGGCGCCGCCCACTGCTACGCCGCCGATGAAATCCGCAACGCCCTCGACATCGACACTGCCGTGCCGATGGTGGACTGCGACGCCCGCGACCCCAGCTCGGTCGTCACCGTGCTGACCAGCCTGGTCCGCCACGCTCTCGCCACCCGCACCTGACCGTGCCTCCAGGAGCCCACCCATGCCTCTTCCCACCCCCACCGGCACCGGTTTCGACGCCGAGTTCCAGGCGCGAATCCAGCTACTGAACAACCTGAACCTCGGCGAGGTCGAGGATCGGTTCGACGCCTTCGCCACTGCCCTAGCCACTGCATTCGCTGCCCGGCTCGGCGAAGACGCCGAGGTTCCCTACGCCATGGTCAACCTGATCACACACGAGCAACAGTTCGTCGGGCTCCACTGCCCGGACGGCAAACCCACGGTCGGGCGGAGCATGTCCCGCGAGCACGGCTACTGCCCCGAAGTCGTCCAACGCCGAGGCGCCCTTGTCCTGCCCGACGTGTACGCCCACCCCCGCTTCGCTGCCAACGCCGTGGTCGACCAGATCGGAATCCGAACTTACGCTGGCGCTCCGCTGATCCACCGGCCCACCGGCACACTGCTGGGCACCGTCTGCGTCGTCGGTACCACCGGCCTTCCGCTCTCCACCGGCGAGCCTTCCCGCGAACTCATCAAAGACCACGCCGTCCGGCTGATGAACCTCATGGACCCCAGGAGCGGCCGGCAAGCGCGCCACACCGGCAGCAACACGCTTTCTGCGCCCGGCTGACGACCGCAACCAAAAGGGGGGACCGACCCGAGCAACTGCTGACTGCGATTCCACGAGGATTAGGGGACGTCTGTGATCGAGACCACCGACCACCAACGGCTTCGCCAGCAGGTCCGCGACTTCGCGGATGCTGAGGTCGCCCCTCGAGTCGCCGACATGGAAACCTGCGCCACCGCCGACACTGCCCTTCCTGCCCTTATCGCCCGCCAGGGGTGGATCGGAGTGACCATCCCCGCCGACTACGGCGGCATGGCTGGCGGGCACTTCGCCAAGACCATCATCATCGAGGAGCTGTCCCGGGTGTCGGGTACGGCGGGCGCCATCGCGCAGGCGTCCCAGCTCGGCGTCGCCAAAATTCTCCACTTCGGGACTGAGGAACAAAAGCAGCGGTGGCTGCCACCGATCGCCAGCGGCGACTGCCTGCCGACCATCGCGGTGACCGAGGAAGGCTCGGGCGGGCACGTGCTGGGCATGCGGACCACCGCTGCCCGTGACGGCGACCACTACGTCCTCAACGGCCGCAAGCAGTACGTCGGCAACAGCCATGTCGGCCACGTGCACGGCGTCGTCGCCTGCACAGGTGGTGACGGGGCTAAGGCCAACAGGGAGCTGTCAGCGTTTCTGGTCGAGGCGGACAGGCCCGGGGTCCGGCTCATTCCGCACCAGCGCACGATGGGGCTGCGGGGATTCTCCTTCGGTGACATCGTATTCGAGGACGTCCGGGTCCCGGCTACTCACCGGCTCGGTGCCGAGGGCGACGGCCTGGACGTCGCCTACTCCTCCAGCATCTTGTACGGGCGGCCCAATCTGGCCGCGGTCGCGCTTGGCATCCTGAGGGCCGCGGTCGAGGAGACCGTGTCGTTCAGCAAGCAGCGGCACCGCTACGGTCGGCCGCTGTCGCAACATCCGGTCATCATGCACAAGATCGGGGCGCTCGAACAGCGGCTGAACACCGCCCGCACCCTCGTTTACCAGGCTGTGCACCGCCTCGACCATGGCCAGCCCTGCGACCGCGAGTTGATCAACTCTAAGTATCACGCCGTCGAGGCCGCCATCGATTCCACTCGCGACGCGGTACGCATCCACGGTGCAGCGGGTTTACGCACCAACCGCCCCGTGGAGCGCCTCTACCGGGACGCGATCTGCACCGATGCGCCCGCCGGAACCAGGGACATCCAGCTCTACCGCCTCGCCGAAGCCGCTCTTGGTGTCGACCGCCCACAGTGGTCGGCGCGTTTCGCACGCTCGACCGCCCTGCACCCCCCAACCGAGGACGGGACCGTCCTGTCCGCTTGAGCACCGCCCGTCCCTCCCCGGGACCCCGCGCGGGGAGGGACGGGCGGCACCACACCACCTCGATATAGGAAAGACGCCAACGTCGATGACACACCACGATCGCCACCCACACGATCGATACCCGCGGGCGATCTCGGTGCGCCCGTTCACCGCGACCGGCCCGCTCGGCTACTCCGGCCGCGAGAGGCATTGAGATGCCGCGACGCTTCGACGACCTCCCCGAGTCCATCTTTGGCGAAATTCCCAGCAACCTGGCACGCGCTCTTGAGAACGCCCTGGCCGACTCGCCCATCGACACCTCGGTTCCGCACGCGGCGCGCGTGTGGAATCACTGGCTCGGCGGGAAGGACACCTACCCCACCGACCGGCATGCCGGTGATCTCGTCGCCGACCGCATCCCCGGCATCATCGACGCCGCCCTTCACGACCGCGCGTTCCTGGGCCGCGCCGTCCACCACGCAGCCCAGGCGGGCATCGCCCAGTTCCTCGACATCGGCACCGGCATGCCCGCCGTCGACAACACCCACCAGATCGCCCAGCGCACCGCAGTTGGTGCGCGGACCGTGTACGTCGATAACGACCCGCTCGTCCTGGCCCACGCACGCGCCCTGCTCACCGGCACCGGCGACGGCGTTGTCGACCACATCGACGCCGACATCCGCGACACCGGCACCATCCTCGCCCGGGCCGGCCGGGTCTTGGACTTCTCCCGGCCGGTCGCCCTGATGCTGCTCGGCGTGCTGAGCCACCTCGTCGACGACGCCGAAGCCCGTACCGCCGTGAACACCTTCGCTGACGCGCTCGCACCGGGCAGCCACGTCGTCATCGCCCACCCCACCGCCGAACTCCACGGCGACCTGCTACACGACTCCCTGCGGCTGCTGATGCAGATGGGCGCCGCGCCCGTCGTCGCCCGCACCCCCGCCCGGATCGCCGCGTTCTTCGATGGCCTGGACCTCCTGGAACCCGGAGTCGTGTCGTGTTCTCACTGGCGCCCGCCGCTCGGCCTGCAGGCGCCCGCCGTCCTGCAGTACTGCGGCGTCGCCCGAAAACCGGACCGACCGTCCCCAAGATCGGCACCGCAAACCCGCCCCATCGGACGGACCCTGACCACGCCCCAACGCTGAACGTGGACCATCCCACACCGAGGACATCAGTGAACGACCAAGTAAAACGCGGGAACTACTACACCCCGGCAGAGGTGGCTGCCCTATTCAGAGTCGACGCAAGAACAATCATCAGATGGGTGGACGAAGGGAAACTGTCCTGCATTCGCACGATGGGAGGGCATCGCCGCTATCCGGTGGATGAGATTAACGCGATGATCAACGGGGATGTCGGCGTGGCCCTCGAAGCGTGTGCCACGACGGGCGCACCGGAGACCACGCCGGAGCCGACGAGTGCCGCCCCTGCGCAACCGGCACCGCTCGACATGCCGCAGAGCCGCCCCGCGGACAACCCGCCCCTTCAACAGCCACGCGCCGAACGTGATCTCATCACGCTGGTCGACGACCACTTCGGCGGCAACCCCGTCGCTGCTCTCCTGGAACTGGCAGGCCGGTACGGGATCGCCATCGCCTACCTCGACCGGGCATGGTTCATTCGCCACATGCGGCGACCTCCGACCAGCGACGAATGGAAACGCATCGCCGCCGAACTCGATGACTTCTGCGCCGTCATCGACGACGATGCGATGACGAACTGGAATCCTATGCCGATGCGGTGCTGTACTCGGCCAATGTCGACCGGCATTACCCGTTGACGGATCGGGCGGATTCTCGTATGTGCGAGTCCCTGTCGAAGTCTCGCCCGTCGGGTGGCGGGTCCGGGATCTCGTAGAAGATTCGGGGGCCTGCCGGGGGCGAGTGTCCCTCGGTGCCTGCCGAGCGCTCCTGCGAACTCAAGGAATCGCTTATGAGCAGTGATCGCGACCTACGGGCCTTCCGGGCTGCCGCTCACGGAGGCCCCATCACCGACCTTGTCGTGGACTACGGTTCCACCTTGACCAGCAGAAGCGACCCGGTCGACCGCAGGCTCGGGATGCGGCCGGTGACCGCCGCCGCCGCAGCGACCCTCCGGGCCGCCGCCGCGACGGGCGTCCGGATCTCTCTGCTGTCCAACACCAGTCCCGGCCAAGACCGGCGGCGCGCTCTGCATACCGCCGGCCTTGCGGACCTTTTCGGCGACAGGGTCTTCCAGAGCCGGGAGCTGGGCATCGGCAAACCGGACGCAGCGATCTATGAGCATGTCCTCAGCATCCTCGATGTCGGCCGGGACCAGGTGCTGTGCTGCGGCAACAACCTCGCCAACGACGTGTACCCGGCGGTGCTGCTTGGGATCCGGGCCGTGCTGCTCGCAACGGGCCCGCCGAGCGGGCTGCCCGCCCGCGTCACGGTCATCACCGACATCACCGGGCTTGTCCGCCTACTCACCGGGACGTCCCCGACCCACACCGTCACGACCGGAGAGACGCGATGAGCGACCAGATGCTGACCGTCGCGACGCTCAACCTGCAGGACGGCCGCGAACTCCAAGCGCTACCGGAGCTCCTCGCCCAGATAGACACGCCGGTGGACCTGCTGTTCTTCCAAGAGGGCAAGAGATACGACGCCGATGGGCAATTCCTGCGGTACCGCGCCGAGGAACTGCTCGGTGACCTGGGGCTGCGCTCGTACCTGACCCCGAGCCAACGCGGATCCCTGCACGAACTCGTCTTCGCGCGGTGGCCGCGACTGCGACCCCGGCGGCACTACAAGCCCGGCATCCCCGGCGTTTTCCACGATCAGCACGGCATCATGCAATTTACTGCACCCGGCCTCGATCGCGTCCTCGTGGCCCGCTCCTTTCAGTGGGCACACTGGAACGGCGATGTCCGCCTGGACGAGGCCCAAAAGCTTACGCGATATGCCGCACCCGAGTTCGCCAGCGTCTTCGCCGGAGACTTCAACTCTTTGTGGCCGGACTGCCCGGGACACACCGAGTTCGAGCCGGACTGGCAGGAACTGCCCCCGCATAAACGCACCCACAAAACCCTGCCGCCCGGCATCCGCCCGAACGGCCGCCTACTCTCAGACCGGCGCGCCTTGACGCTGTGGGCAGAGGCCGGGTTCATCAGCGCCGCCTGCCTCGCGGGCGATATGACGGTCACGGTCAACGACCACGTTGACTACGGGCAGGGTGCCCACATCGATCACATCGTCACCAGTCCATGGCTCGCCCAGGCGATCGATCCTGACTCTTATCGGGTGCACGTTTCTGATCTCGGGAACCGCACCAGTGATCACCGCCTTGTGTCGGTACGGCTCCATCTCGACCGACTCGATTAGGGGGAGGGAGGGGAGGGGCGTGAATGATTTCCCGTGCGCTGATGAACAGCCGGGGTATCTCTCGTTACAAGCTCGAACAGCCGTCGGTGACTGCGTCCATGGCCTGGTCCAGGTTGTGGAGCCGCGCGCGTAAGGGCACTAATGAAGCGTATTGCCTGATTGGAGTGTTGTGAATAGCTGATGGGTTTGGGAGTCGGGTTCGGCGTCGAGATTGGTGAGGTGTTCTGTGAGGAGTCGGTAGGTGCGCTGGACGGCGTCGGGGCGTTCGAGGCGGGCTTGGAGTTGCATGATCGTTCGGTAAAGGGGTTCGGCGTAGGGGTCGTGGGTAATGGCGTGTTCGAGGGCGTGGAGGGCCTGTTCTGGGTGGGCCTCTTGGATGTGGTGGGCGAGGTCGGTGAGGGTGTCGAGGGTGGTGCGGCGTAGGTGTGTGCGGTGGGCTTGGGCCCATTCGTGAGTGAGGTCTTCGGCGAAGTGTCCGGTGTAGTGGGTGGTGAGTGTCTGGAGGAGTCGGAGGTGTTGGGCGTCGGTGGCGGCTTGGCGGGCTTGTGCGAGGGCGTGGGTGAGGTGTTCCAGGTCGATGTCGATGAGGTCGGAGTCGATCTGGTAGCGGTTGGAGGCTCGGACGATGAACATGGCCTCGCCGAGGCCGGTGGTGGTGCGCAGGACCTTGCGGGTGCTGCTGATGGCGGCCTGCAGGAGGGCACCGGCGGCGTCGGGTTGGTGGTCGGGCCATAGGGCGTCGATGCAGCGGTCGCGGGTGCTGCCGGACGGGTGCAGCGCGAGGTGGGCCAGCAACTCGCGGGCGTGCGGCGCAGGCCGGTGTTGATCGGCCCCTCGGAGGTGTGGAGTTGGACGGTGCCGAGGAGATGCAACTGGACGGGACGTTCCTTTGCAGCGCGTCGGGGAGACGGTGTGAGGGGAGCGACCTTGAGGTCGCGGCCGGAATCAGGGACTCGCTCGTCGGATGTTCGGGTGATGGTGACCGGAGTCGGCGCTGCGGTGTCGGGCTGTTCGGAAGTGGTGCCGGGTGCATCGGCGCCGGTGGCGGTGCACAGGGTGCGGAGCATCTCGTTGGCGTCGTTGGCGGTGAGATGGAACGGGCGCGTGCCGGTGAGCACGGGGGCGAGTGGGCCTTGGGCGTCGATGAGGGTGGCGTCGTCGCTGATGTGCAGGGTGGTCGTGATCGGTGTGGCTGCGGTTGGTGTGGTTGCCCTTGATGGGGTCGGTTGGGTTGTGAGGATGAGTGCGCCGATGCCGTAGCGGTGTCCGAGTTGCAGGAGTGCGTGGAGCGTGGGTGCGGTATGGGCGGGGACGGTGGTGGTGAGCAGCAGGGTGGGCAGGGGTTCGGCGGGGTCGGCGGCCCTGAGGGCGTTGATGTTGGGTTCGTCGAAGGTTTCCAGGAGGCGGGCGCGGCGCAGGATCTCTGTTTCCAGGTGGGTGATGGCCGCGTTCGTGGTCGGTGTGATCGTCAGTCCCGGCAGCGGATCGGCGGGGTCGGTGAGGCCGGGGTAGAGCGTGTGGACATCCGGCTGGGGGATGAGGAGTTCGGCGCGGTCACGGGACGCGCGGGCGAGGAGTTCGGTGGTGAGGGCTCGGGCGGCGGCGGGTGCGCCGTCGCCGGTGAGCGTGAGGCATAGCCCCGGGACCGGGACGGTGACGGGTTTGCCTGCGCGGGTTCCGATGGTGAGGTGCTCGGGGGCGGGGACGGTGCGGTCGTGTTGCACGAGGTCGGTGTCGGTGGGCACGGGGGTGTGGCTGTCGTCGTGGTGGGTGTAGGTGTCCAGGTGGGCTTTGCGGGCTTGGGCGACCGGGGGCGGGGCCGGTGTGTCGGTGGGGGCTGTTCGGCGGCGGCGGTGCAGGCGGGTGGCGGCCAAGGCGACGCTGAGGCGGCGGCCAGGCCGAGGCCGATGTAGGAGCCCGAACGCAGGGTGATGGCCGAGGTGGCGTCCGGCTCGTTTGATGCGTGCGGTGTCGATGGCGCCGACGGTGGTGTGGTCGGCCGCTGTGGTGGGGGCGCGACGACCGGGGCAGGGACCTTTGCGGGCGGTGAGGTTTTGGGGGACGCCTCCGCCGTGGGGGAGGTCGGGTGCTTGCTCGGGCGACTTGTGTCCTTGGCTTCGGGACCTGACGGAGGCGCGTGGGGGGTGGTGTCGGTGGGAGCTGTTCGGCGGTTTTCGTGCGGGGCCTGGGGTGTTCGCGGTTGTGGGGGGAGCCGCAGGCGCTGGCCGGGGTGCACTTGATCGGGGTGGATGAGGGGCGGGACACCGTCGGGTTGGTCGAGGTTCTGGTTGGCTTCGAAGATGGCGGGGTATCGGGTGCCGGAGCCGTAGGTGCGGCGGGCGATGCCCCACAGGGTGTCGCCCCCTTCGACGGTGTACGTTCGCTCGTCGCTCTGCTGGTTCTGCCCGGTGTCCGGGCGCGAGCCGCCGCGGGAGGCTTGCTCACCGTTCTGGGCACGGTCTTCTGAGTCCGGGCCCGCCGTGTCGTTGACCGGCGCGGGCTGGGACGGGCTGGGTGCGTGCGGTGAGGTGCGGGGTGTCGCGTCGGTTGTCGGGGAATGCAGCCCCGATGGGATGTGCGCGGCGGCGGGCGTGGTGAGGGCGGCGGTGGTGCTGAAGGCGAGTGTGGCGGTTGCGACCATGTCCCGGACGAGCAGCTGCAGCGGGCGGGACGGGGAAAAGACGGGGTGGAGCGTCCGGCGAGGTGACCGATCGTTTCGATGCAGGTGGCGAGGACGAACACCAGCCAGGCCGTCCAGCCCAGCAGGCGGACGGCGCCAAGGAACAGGCGCTGGTCGGTGTCGGGACTCATCAGCGTCGCGGTGAGTTCGTCCCAGGTCGGCAGCCGGTCCGGGACGGGCGATCCGGCGACGGCGTGCAGACCGATCGGGAACCCGATGAGCAGGACGGCGAAGAGCAACAGGGCGCCCAATCCGCGCAGAGTCTCGTTAGGGCGGGAACGCAATGATGTGGTCATGGCCGGTGTGGTCCTTGTACTCCGGTGGTCAGGTTCGCGGTGGCTGCGGCCTCAGCCTGCAGGTGGGTGATGCCGATGACCGGGAGGAACAGCGCGGGTTCGGTGATGATGACCTGGACGCGGATGGCGTGGGTGCCGATGGCGG
>NZ_MKJY01000041.1 GCF_001942465.1 Actinomadura sp. CNU-125 | reverse complement strand
GGTGTCCGCCGGGCGGTCGCCGCGGGGCCGGTGGGCGGCGCGCGGCTGTTCGCGGCGGCGCGCGCGGGACCCGGACGTGCGGGCGGCGGTCGCGCGGATCGCGGGAACGCCGGACCACCGGTTGCGGGACCGGGCGCTGGACACGGTCGCGGTGTGGTGGGCGGAGACGCGCGACCCGGTGATGCGGGAGTTCGTGCTGGAGCTGGGGGCCGTCGCGGACTCGGAGCCCGCACGGGCGCCGACGCTCGCGCTGCTGGGCCGTCTGGGCACGCAGCTGCACCCGAACGAGGCGCCCGTCGTACCGACGCTGCTCACCGACCCCGACCCGGACGTGCGCGGGCACGCGACGGCGTTCTGCCTGGAGGCGTCCGGGGAGATGCTGCGCGCGCTGTGGGAGCTCGACCCCGCGCCGGGCTCGCCGCTGCGCGACGCGCTGCTCGACGCGGGCGAACCGCCGACGTCCGGTCCGCTGGACCGGCTGTGGGGCGAGTGGCTCGACCGTCCGGACCGGCGGGTCTGGGCGGCGCTGGCGCGCTGGGGCCGCCCGGCGACCGGCGCGCGGACCGAGGGGCTGAGCGCCGTCGCGCTCGGCACCGCCCCGGAAGTGTTCCGCGAGCCCCGGTTCCGGGCCGCGCTGATCGAGGCGCTCGCGTTCGGCGACCATCCGCTGTGCGCGCTCGCCGAGGAGCGCCTCACCGGCCTGCGCGACCAGGTCCTCGTCGACGAGCTGTGCGCCGCCGCGCTGGACGGCGAGGCGCTCGCCGCGATCTGCCGGAAGCACCGGCTGGCGCCCAAGGACCAGGTGCGGCGCGTCGTGTTCTTCCTGCTCACCGGGCAGCCCGGGCAGTACCGCGCCATGGACCCGGACGGGAGCCTGCTCGGCCTCGCCTACGCGGCGGCGTCGCGGGACGAGCGCGAA
Source organism: Actinomadura sp. CNU-125 (assembly GCF_001942465.1). Classification (GTDB taxonomy): domain Bacteria; phylum Actinomycetota; class Actinomycetes; order Streptosporangiales; family Streptosporangiaceae; genus Spirillospora. Next base: position 21,840 of record NZ_MKJY01000041.1, on the reverse strand, counting down.
CGGGTGCGGCAGGCGATGCTCACCGCGGGCGACCTCGACCTCGTCCGCGTCATCGTCGGCGACGACCGCCGCACCCGCATCCCGGAGATGCCGCCCGGCGAGATCCGGTACCTCGCCGACCAGCTCGCCGCACGCCGCGAATGGGACGACCTGTGGGCGATCGTCCAGGACGTCCCGATCACCGTCGGCGCCGAACTCGCCCGGTCGTTCGACGGCTGGACGCCGCGCGGCGCCGACGACCGCCGCGTCTTCGACCTGTACCGCGCGGCCGATCCGGCCGCGCTGCGCGCCGCCGCCGAACTCCTGGAGCCGTACCGGACGCGGGTGAGCCGCCGCATGCGGCTGAGCTTCCACGGCCGCGTCAACGACGTGTCGTTCGCCCCCGACGGCCCGTTCCTCGCCGTCGCGGGCACGAACCGGGTCGCGGGCGTCTTCGACCTGCGGTCCGCCGAACTCGTCGCGCGGCACGAGGGGTTCGGCTCGTCCGTCGGGCGCGTCCTGCACCTCGGGGACGGCGCGATCGTCGCCGCCGAGCGCACCAACCGCGTCGACCGGGAGTGCCGGGTGACGCACTGCGCGGACGACGGCACGCGGGTCCTGCACACCGGTGCAGGCTCCGTGACGTCCCTGGCGCGGACGGACGGCGGCGGTTTCGTCGCCGGGACCCGCGCCGGGAACCTCCTGCTGGGCACGCCGGACGGCGTCGTCCCGCTGCCCACCGGCGCGTTCGGCCTGAACGACAAGGACTGGCCGCGCGCGGTCGCCTGCCACCGGCCGTCCGGGCGGATCGCGGTGCTCTGCCGCCGCCTCGTCGTCGCCGCCCCCTACGCGGAAGAGCCCTGGATGCTCGACCCGTACCCGTCGACGGGCTGGGCCGCGTTCGTCGACGCCGACACGGTCGTCGCGGCCGGGCGCGGCGGGCTCGTCCGGCGGCTGCGCGGCACGGGCGACCCACAGGACGAACCGGTCGAGACGGGACGGTTCCGGCTGGACGGCGTGCGCGGGATCGGCGCGCTCCCCGGAACCGGCGAGGTCGTCGCCGTGGACGCGCGCGGCGACCTGCACGTCCTGCACGGCGAGACGCCGACGGCCGTGCACCGCCCGCCGGCGGCGGAACAGCCGACGAGCGCGACCGTGGCGCCGACCGGCGACTTCCTCGCGGTCGGCGACGCCGCCGGGCACACCGACCTGTTCGACCTGCGCGTCCGCGAGGCGCCGCTGATCGCCGCGCGTCCGGTGGTGAACCTCGTCCCCCGGCACCTCGGCATCGTCGCGACCGTGCTGGCCGACGGGGCGCTCGACCCCGCGGCGGAGCCCGCGCTCCGGCTGCTGGAGGCGTGCCTGGAGCACCGGTTCCGCTTCGACGTGGAGATCGGGGACGCCGTCCGGCTCTCCGCGGGCGAGTTCGACATCAGCCTGTGAGGAGGCGCGGTGGACGGTCGCAGACGTGCGGAGCGCCGAGTGCGCGCGTCCGCACGGCCGGGACGGCGGGGCCGCCGCGCGGAGCGGCGGCTGTTCGCCGCCGCCGACCACGACCCCGCCGCACGTGACGGTCGTCCGGATCGCGCGGACGCCGGACCACCGGCTGCGCGACCGGGCGAGGCGGCTCGTCGCGCAGTGGTGGGCGGAGACGCGCGACGACGGGCTGCGCAGCGTCGTGCTGGAGACCGGGGCCGTCGCCCCGTTCCGGCCCGCGCGTCTGCCGACGCTGGCGCTGCTGGACCGGCTGGACGAGTGGCGCCCCGAGGACGCCGGCGAGGCCGCCGCCCTTGCTCACCGACCCCGACCCGGACGTGCGCGACCGCGCGACCGCCGCCTGCCGGGCCGCGACCGGCCCGCTGCACGAGGCGCTCTGGCGGACCGGCCCCGCCCCGGGAACGCCGCTGCGCGCCGAGCTGCTGGCCTCCGCCGTACCGCCCCCGGAGCCGATACTGGACGCGCTGTGGCGGCTGTGGCTCGTCCGCGCCGCCCCGGAACTCGGCGACGCGCTCGTCCGGTGGAACCTTCCCGCGGCCGACCCGGAGATCGGGCCCGCGACCGTCGTCGTGCTCGGCCGGGACCGGGACGTCCTGCTCGCCCCGGCGAACCGGCGGGCGCTCCTCGCCGCGCTCGACCGCGACGACCACCCCGTCGCGGGCCTCGCCGCCGACCGGATCGCCGGGCTCGACGCCCCCGACCTCGCCGACGAACTGTGCGAGCGGGCGCTCGACCGTCCGGCGCTCGTCCCGCACTGCCGACGGCACGGGCTCGTCCCCCGCGACCCGGCGCGGCGCGCGGTGTTCCACCTGCTCACCGGGGAGCCGGGCCAGTACCGTTCGCTCGACCCGGACGGCGGCCTGCTCGCCCTCGCCTACGCGGCGGCGGACAAGGCCGAGCGGGCCCGCATCCGGGAGGCGCTGCCCGCCACCGGCGACCTCGACCTCGTCCGCGTCATCGCCGGGGACGACCGCCGGGTCGGGGAGATGGCCCCCGAAGAGACCCGCTACCTCGGCGAGCGGCTGGCCCGGCGCCGCGCGTGGGACGAACTGTGGACGCTCGTCCGGGACCTGCCGGTCCCCCTCGGCGTCGAACTCGCCCGCCTGTTCGACGGGTGGGCGCCGCGCGACGACGCCGAACGGCACGTGTTCGACGCGTTCCGCGCGATGTCCGCCGACGACGTCGAACGGGCCCTGCGCGTCCTCGAACCGTTCCGGGAGGGCCTGCACCGGACGGCGGCGCCCCGGTTCCGGACCACGTTCGCCGACCCGGTCACCGCCGTCGCGTTCTCCCCCCGCGGCCGGTTCCTCGCCGTCGCGAACGGCGCGGTCGACATCGTCGACGCGCGCACGGGCCGTCGCGTCCGGCGCCACGAGGGGTTCGACGGCCCGGTCGCGGCCGTCCTGCACCTCGGGGACGGCACCGTCCTCGCGGGCGACGCGTCCCGGCTGGTGCGCTGCACGGAGCACGGGACGGAAACCCTGCACGCGGGGCCCGTCGCCGCGCTGGCGCGGACGCGCGGCAAGGGGTTCGTCGCGGTGCTCCGGACGGGCGAGGTGCTGCGCGGCGACCCCGACGGCGTCGACGTCCTGTTCCGGACCGCCCCCGACGAGCGGCCCGGCGCGGTCGCCGTCGACCTCCGCACGAACGACCTGGCGCTGGCGGGCCGCGTGCTCCGCATGTACTCGCTCGACACCGGACGAACGTTCACCTACAGCCGCGGCGGGCGCGTCTCGTACGTCGCGTTCGCCGCCCCCGGCCGTCTCGTCTGCGGCTACGAGCGGGGCGAGGTGCTGCTGCTGCGGCTGTCCGGCGGTGCCGTCTGGGGCCCGCCCGGCACCCGCGCCGACAGACTGCGCGGCGTCGGAGCGCTGCCGAGGACGGACGAGCCGGTCATCGTGGACGCGCGCGGCCTCCACGTCCTCGACGCCGACCTGCGGACGGCCGGTGGCCGCCGCGCACCGGCCCCGGCGGCCCCGACCTGCCTCGCGGTGTCCCACCGCGAGCCGCTCGCCGCGATCGGCGACGCCGCGGGCCACCTCGACCTCCTCGACCTGGCCGACGCCCGAACGGTGGGCCTCCCGGACCTGGCGCACCTTCCGATGGCGGACATGCTCCCCAAGCACCTGGCCCCCATCGACGCGATCGGCGCCGCCCCGACCCTCGGCCGGGAGGCGACGGCGCTGCTGCGGCTCGTCCGGTCGTGCCTGGAGCACCGCTTCCGCTTCGACGTGGAGATCGGGGACGCCGTCCGGCTCCCCGCGACCGAATACGACATCGGCCTGTGAGGAGACACGACCGCACCGGGCGGCGGCAAGCACGAGCGTGAGACGAGACGGGACGAGACGCCGCGCGAACAAAGCAACCAAAAACGGGCGGGACGCGAGAACACGCCGCGAGAAAACGCCGTCGTATCGGGAGCGGGGGCGAGGAGGGGCGATGGGCGGTCGGGAACGGGCGGCGCGGCGGGTCGCGGCGTCCGGGCGGGGCGGTCTTCGGGGCCGGTGGGCGGAACGGCGGCTGCTGCGCGCGGCGGCGGACGGCGACGCGGACGCGCGCGGGGGCGTCGCGGAGGTCGCCCGCACGCCGGGCCACCGGCTGCGCGACCGGGCGGCGGAGACGGTCGCGGCGTGGTGGGCCGCGACGCGCGAACCGGAGCTGCGGGAGATCGTCGTGGAGACCGGCGCGGTGCCCGCCGACGGCCCGGGACGGCTCGTCACGCTCGCCCTGCACGGGCGACCGGCGGACGAATGGCGCGAAACGGACGCCGGACGGGCGCCCGCGCTCCTCACCGACCCCGACCAGGACGTCCGGATGGGCCGCCGAGGCCGCCTGCAAGACCGGCGACCGGCTCCGTCCTCCGCGCGCTCTGGGGAGCCGACACCGGCCCGGGCACCCCGCTGCGCGGCGCCCTCCTGCGGAACGCCGAACCCCCGCCCGCCGGGGTACTGGACGGCCTGTGGCGCGAGTGGGCCGACGATCCGGGCGCGGACCCCCGGGACGCGCTGCTGCGCTGGGGACGGCCCGCGACCGCCGGGCCGCTCGCGATGCTGACCGCCGCCGTCCTGGAGACCGACCGCGAAGCCCTGCTGACGGACCACCGGCCCTTCCTCCTGGACGCGCTGGACCTCGGCGACCATCCGCTCGGCGAGGTCGCCGCGCGGAAGATCGCCGGAATCGGAGACGACGGCCTCATCGACGACGCGTGCACGCGGGCGCTCGACCGTCCGGACGTCGCCGCGCTCTGCGTGCGGCACGGACTCGTCCCCCGCGACACCGTCCGCCGCGCCGCGTTCCTCCTGCTCACCGGCCGGTCCGCGCAGTACCGCGCGCTCGACCCGGACGGCGGCCTGCTCGCCCTCGCCTACGCCGCCGCCCCCGACCCGATGCGCGCCCGCATCCGGGCGGCGCTGCCCGCGACGGCCGACCTCGACCTCGTCCGCGTCATCGTCGGCAGCGACCGCCGGGCCCGCATCGGCGAACTCCCCGACGGCGAGGCCCGCTACCTCGCCGAACGGCTCGCCGACCGCCGCGCGTGGGACGAACTGTGGACGTTCGTCCAGGACCTGCCCCTCCCCCAGGGCGTCGAACTGATCGGCCTGTTCGACCGGTGGGCGCCGGACGACGACGACGCGCGCCGCCTGTTCACCGCGTTCCGCGAAGCCGACTCGGGCGCCGTCGCGACCGAACTGCGCACCCTGCGGGACGACCCCCTCTCGCTGGGACACCGAACCTTCCAGGTGGACGGCGCCGTGACCGGCCTATCGTTCTCTCCGAACGGCCCGCACCTCGCCGTCGCGACGTCCGGACCGGCGATCGACGTCTTCGACCCTCGCTCCGGACGGTCCGTCGAGCGCTTCACCGGGTTCGGCGCACCGATCGGCGCCGTCCTGCACCTGGGCTCCGGCGCGGTGATCGCGGGCGAGCGGACGGCCGACGACGGCCGGGCGTGTCGCCTGCTGCGCTGCACGGACGGCCGGCTCGAAACCCTCCATACCAACGCGGGCGGCGTCACGTCCCTGGCGGCGACGGGCGGCGGCGGGTTCCTCGCGGCGACGCGACGGGGGCCGCTGCGCGGCGTCCCGCACGGGTCCTGGACGGCGCTGCGGCCCGCCGCCGGGCCGGGCCCCGACCCCCTGGACGTGCCGAGCGCGATCGCGGCGCACCCGGAATCGGGCCGGTTCACGGTGCTCGGGCGGACGCTGCGGCTGCTCGGCCCGGGCATCGAGCGGACACTGACCACCCACCCCACCGCCCCGCTCGGCGGGATCGCGTTCGTCGGCGCCGACACGCTCGCCGGCATCACCGAGCAGGGCGCGGTGACGCTGCTGCGGGCGTCCGGCGAAGGCCCGTTCGTCCAGGACGGGTTCCGCTGGACGGCACGCGCCCGCGTCGCGGGCTTCCGCGCACTCGGGGTGCTGCCCGGCCACGGCGCACCGGTCGTGTTGGACGGAACCGGCACGCTGCACATCCTGGACGGCTCGACGCTGCGGACCCGCACCCGGCGACCGCCCCCGGACGGCGCGGCGCCGGGCCGCCTCGCCGTCGCACCGGGCGGGGACTTCCTCGCGATCGCCGACGCGTCCGGCGTCGTCGACGTGTTCCCCGCGAACTCCTGGAAGGTCGCGGAGCTGCTGGCGCGTCCGCTCGCCGAAGCCGTCCCCCGCGACCTGGAGGTGCTCGCCACCGTCCCGGACGCGGAAGGTTCGCTGCGGCTCCTCGCGGCGTGCCTCGAACACCGGTTCCGCCGCGACGTCGAACTCGGCGAGACCGTCCGGGCGTCCACCGGCGGCGAGTCCGACGTGAGCTTGTGAGGGAACGGTGGCGAAACCGACGAAACAGCAGCGGGCGGAGCGGCTGGCGGCCCGCAGCGCCGGGAGCGGCCTGCGCGGCCGGTGGACCGGGAAGCGGCTGTTCGCGACGGCCCGGAAGAACAACGCGATCAGCCGCCGCGCGATGGCGCTGATCGCGGGGACGCCGGAACACCCCCTGTGCGAGCGGGCGAAACTCCAGCTCGCGGACTGGTGGGGCGAGGACCACGAATCCCGCGTCCGGCAGGCCGTGGTGGAGACCGGCGCCGTCGCCCGGGAGGGGTACGCCCGCCTGCGGACGCTCGCGCTGCTGGGCCGCCTCGCCGAGAACTGGGACGAGTCGGACGTGCAGACGGCGCGCAGGCTCCTCGCCGACTACGACCCGGACGTGCGGCTGAACGCGGCCGCCGCCTGCCGCGCCGCCACCGGCGCCATGCACGAGGCGTTGTGGGACGAGGCCGTCTACGCGGGCGATCCGCTGGAGGAAATCCTGCTGGAGCTCGAAACGCCACCGCCCGCCCGGCAACTGGACCGCCTGTGGGCCGAATGGTTCGAGGACCCCGCCGACCGTCCGGGGGACGCGCTGTTCCGGTGGGCGCGCCCGCCGAGCGACACCCGTCCCGTCGCGGCGGCCATCACCGAAAGCACGCCACCGGACCGCGCCGCGCTGCTCTACGCGCTGATCCTCGGCGACGCCCCGCTGCGCGCCGCGGCGGAGAAGCTCGCCGACCCACCCGACCGGGAGTTCGTCGAGGAACTGTGCGAACGGGTCCTGCTGCGGCCGGAGGCGGCCGGGTTCTGCGTCGAACGGGAACTCGCCCCCGGCGACCCGGCGCGGCGGGCGCTGTTCTACGTGATCACCCGCCAGTGGGCGCAGCACGCCGCCCTCGACCCGGACGGGCGCCTCCTCGCCCTCGCCTACGCGTCGGCCGCACCGGCCGTCCGCGCCCGCGCCCGGGACGCCATGCTGGCGAGCGGCGAACTCGACCTCGTCCGCGTCATCGTCGGCGAGGACCGCCGCGCCCGCATGGCGGAGATGCCCCGCGAGGAGGCCCGCTACCTCGCCGAACGCCTCGCCGAACGCCGCGAATGGGACGAACTGTGGGCGTTCGTCCGCGACCTGCCCATCTCCCTCGCCGCCGAACTTGTCCGGCTCACCGGCCGATGGTCCCCACGGCAGGAAGACGAACACCGATACTTCCGCGCATTGCGCGACACCGACCCCGCGACCCTCGACGAGGGCATCGCCCGGCTCCCCGAACGGCCGCCGCTCGAACCGTACGCGGTTCTGCGCCTCCCCGACCAGTACATCCTCGGCCTGTCGTTCTCCCCCGACGCCCCGTTCCTCGCCGTCGCGGGCATCGGCCAGGGCGTGAGCGTGATCGACCTCCGCACAGCGCGGCCCGTCCAGAGGTACGAGGAGCACAGCCCGAGGATGGACCGCGTCCTGCACGTCGGCGACGGGGTCGTCATCGCGCACCTGAAGGTGCTCGGGCAGGAGGCGTACCGGTTGCTCCGCTACGCCGACGGCGCCCCGCGGCCCGTGCGCACCACCGCGCACCCCGTCAAGTCCCTCGCCCTGACCGGCGACGACGGGAGCTTCGCGGCCTGCACGGCGGACGGGGAACTGGTGCTGGTCGACTCCGACGGCGAGGTCCGGACGCTGCACCCCACGCCGTCCGGGCATCCGCCGCCCGACCGGATCACGGCGCATCGCGAGTCCGGACGGATCGTCGCGCTCGGCGACCCGGAGAACGTCCACCTGATCGAACCGGCGGCCCCGTCCGTCACCGCCGTGCCCACCGCGGAACCGGTCGCCCGCGCCGTCTTCCTCGACGCCGACACGCTCCTCTGCAAGCTGGAGAGCGGCGTGATCGCACGGATGACGCTGCCGGACGGGCGGACGGGCCCGCCGTCGCAGACGAAGCAGCTCGGCTCCGCCGAGCCGCACGCGCTGCCCCGCACCGGCGAGGCCGTCTTCATCTGCGTCTACGGCGAACTGCACGTCTACAGCGGTGACCCGCCGGAGCGCGTCCACGTCCGTCCCTCCCCGGACGACAACGCCGGTGTCCTGGCCGTGTCGCCCGACGGGTCCCTCCTCGCCGCCGGTTACCGCACCGGCCGCATCGACCTGTTCGACCTGCGGCCCCGCGAGCTGGCCGCCGTCGTCCGCCGCCCGGCCACCGCCCTCAAACCCCGCGACCTGCGCCTCCTCACCGACACCCTGGACACCGCCACGACCCTCGCACCCGAAACACGAACCGCGCTCGAACTCCTCCGAACCGCCCTCGAACACCGCTTCCGCTTCGACATCGAACTCGGCGACGCCGTCCGCCTCGCCCCCGGCGAACACGACATCAGCCTGTGAGGGAGGGACGGATGCGGCGATCGAGGACGAGCGGCGGGTCGCCGCCTGCGCCCGGCACGGGCGGGCGGGCGTGCGGGCGTGGCGGCGGCTCGCCGCGGCCGCCGCGCGGGCGACGCGGAAGCGCGCGGCGGCGTCGTCCGGATCGCGCGGACGCCCGGTCACCCGCGGAACGCGGACGCGAAACGGTACGTCGCGCGCTGGTGGCTCCGCGGGCGCGACCCCGAACTCCGCCAGGCCGTCCTGGACACCGGCGCGACCGCCCTCACGCCGCCCGGACGCCTGGTGACGCAGCGCTCCTGAACCGGACGGGCGACTGGGACGAGCACGACGCGACGTGGCTGCCGCGCCTGCTCGGCGACCGGGACCCCGACGTGCGGGAGGCGGCGGCCGAGTTCTGCCGGACGGCCCGGGGCGCGGTCCTCGACGCGCTGTGGGACACCGACCCGCGCCCCGGGTCGCCGCTGCGGGACGCGCTGCTGGCCAACGCCGAACCCGCGCCGTATCCGGAGCTGGACGCCCTGTGGGACGAGTCCGTCCGGGACGGTTCGGGCGCGCTGCGCGACGTCCTGCTGCGCTGGGGGCGGTCGGCGGGCGGGACCCGGCTCGCGGCGGTGACCTCGCTGATCGTTCGCGGTCCGGTCACCGACCCGGACGCGCTGCTGGACGCCCACCCCCTCGCCGACCTGGCCGCGGAGCGGACGATCGCGCGGGGCGACCAGGCGGTCATCGACGCGGCGTGCGAGCGGGCGATGCGCGAACCGGAGCTGCTGCGGTTCTGCCGGAAGCGGGGGCTCGTGCCGCGCGATCCCGTCCGGCGCGCGCTGTTCTTCGTCCTCGGCCGCCGGACCGGGGAGTGCCGCGCGCTCGATCCGGACGGGTCGCTGTTCACGCTCGCGTACGCGGCGGCGTCGCCGGACGAGCGCGCGCGGGCCCGCAAGGTCCTGCTGGCCGACGGGGAGCTCGACCTCGTGCGGGTCATCGTCCGCGACGAGCGCCGCACGAACATCGCGGACATGTCGCACGAGGAGATCGAGTACTTCGCCGGACGGCTCGCCGAACGCCGCGAATGGGACGAGCTGTGGACGCTCGTCCTGGACGTCCCCGTCGAGTCCGGGACCGCGCTCGTCCGGCTGATCGGCGACTGGCGGCCCCGCGACGAGGACGGCCGCCGGTTGTTCGCGCTGTATCTCGGTATGGCCCCGGGCGCCGTCCGGGCCGCGCTCCGCCGTCTCCGCGACGAGCACGCGGACCGTCCCGTCCGGACGGAGTTCAAGCTGCCACCGGGGGCGCACGACCCCTCGGCACCGCCGGGAATCAACGACCTCTCTTTTTCCCCCGACCAACCAACACCCGACCGGCTTCCCGGCTCCCCGGGCGCTCCCCTCCTCACCGTCTCGACCTTCGACCGGGGCGTCCGCACCGTCGACCCGCGGACCGGCCGCCTCGCGCGGCGCCACGGCCACTTCCCCACCACCGGCCCGATCCTGGACATCGGGGGCGGCACCGTGCTCGTCGCCCTCGGCCGGAACTCGGGCCCCCACCGGTTCGTCCGCTGCGACCCCGACGGCACCCGCACCGCGCATCCGGTCACCGGGCTCGTCACCGGGCTGACCCGCACCGGCCCCGGCGGGGCGTTCGCCGCCGTCACGGCGGGCGGCGAGCTGGTGCTGGGGTCGCGCGGCTCACCGGACCTCACGGTGCGGGACCTCGCCGACTTCGGGCTGGACCCGTACGCGCGTCCGCGCGGGATCGCCGCGCACCCGGGCACGGACCGGCTCGCCGTCCTCGACCGGGCGATCCACCTGATCGACCCGGCGGGCGGTCCCGCCGAGACCGTCCGTCCCGCCGGCGAGGCGGTCCACATCGCCTACGCCGACGCGGGCACCGTCGCGTACGCCGACCGAGAAGGCTGCGTGGCCCTCCTCCCGCTCGCGGGCGGCGCCGAGCGCCGCCTCCTGAAGCGGACGATGCTGTGCGGCATCGCGGCCGTCCACCGCGGTATCGCGACCGTGGACACCTACGGCTGCCCGTTCTTCATCGACACCGCCCGGCCGGACCCGGAGAAGACCGAGTCGTCCGTGCCCTACCCCAACGCCGTCCGGCTGGCGGCGGCGCCGTTCGGAGAGATGGTCGCGATCGGGCACAACGACGGCGTGGTCATCGTGTTCGACCTGCGCGCACGCGAACTGGACGACGTCGTCCGGCGTCCCCTCGCCGGGCTGCTCCCCCGCCATGCCGACCTCGCCGCGGCGGTCCTGGAGCGACCGGTGGCCCCGCACGTGCGGACGCTCCTCGAACTTTTCCGCGCGGCCCTCGACCACCGGTTCCGCTTCGACGTCGAAGTGGACGGGACCGTCCGGCCGACCGTCGGCGACCACGACATCAGCCTGTGAGGAGAGCGATGGCGAAGCGAAGGCGGCGGGCCGCGGAGCGCCGGGTGCGGGCGAGCGCCCGGCGCGGCCCCTGGGCGGGATGGGCGGGTGTGCGGCTGTTCGCGGCGGCCGCGACGGGCGACGCGGACGCCCGCGACGCGGTCGTCCGCATCGCCGGGACGCCGGACCACCGCCTCGCGGGCCTGGCGCGGGAGACCGTCGCGGGCTGGTGGTGCGACGGCCGCGACCCCGGGATGCGCGCAGCGGTCCTCGCCACCGGCGCCGTGTCGGTCCTGCTCCCCGACCGGCTGCTGACCCTCGCGCTGCTGAACCGCCTCGACGAGTGGGCCGCGCACGACGCGCAATGGGCGCCGGAACTGCTCGCCGACGCCGACCCCGACGTCCGGGAGAGGGCCGCGGCCCGCTGCCGGGACGCGACCGGACCGATGCTCGCGGCGCTGTGGAAGGCCGACACGGGCCCGAAGACGCCGCTGCGGACCGTCCTGCTGGAGAACTCCGAGCCACCGCCCGCCCCTGTCCTCGACCGGCTCTGGCAGCAATGGCTCCGCTCCCCCGACCCGAAGACGGGGGACGCCCTGCTCCGGTGGCGGCGGCCCGCGACCGGCGGGTGGCACGCGTCGCTGACCGCCGTCGCCGTGGCCGACGACGCGGACGTCCTGCGGGAACCCGCCCATCGCGAGGCGCTCCTGAGCGCGATGCTCCTCGACCGCAACCCCGTCCACGACATCGCCGTGAAGAGGTTCACCGCGCTGAACGCACGCGTCCTCGTGGACGAGCTGTGCGCCCGGGCGCTCACGGACCCGGCCGCGGAACGATTCTGCCGCGACCACGACGTCGTCCCCGCCGACCCGGTGCGCCGCTCGCTGTTCTACCTCGTCACCGGACGGCCCGCGCAGCATCGCGCGGTCGACCCGGACGGCGGCCTGCTCGCCCTCGCCTACGCGGCGGCCCCGGCCGACCTCCGCGCGCGGGTCCGCGAGGCGATGCTCACCGCGGGCGAACTCGACCTCGTCCGCGTCATCGCCGGGAACGACCGCGTCCCGGACATGTCCGCCGAGGAGACCTCCTACCTCGCCGAACAGCTCGCCGAACGCCGCGAGTGGGCGGACCTGTGGGCGCTCCTCCAGGACCTGCCGCTCGCCGCGAGCGTCCGCCTGGTCCGGCTGTTCGACCGCTGGACGCCGCGCGCCGCCGACCAACGCCGGCTGTTCGCGCTGCTGCGGGAGGCCGACCCCGACACCGTCGCGGCCTGCACCGAACGCCTGAGCCACGACCCGCTCCCGGCGGTCCCCCAGGCGACGTACCTGTTCCAGGGCCGCGTCAACGATATCTCGTTCGCGCCCGACGGCCCGTTCCTCGCCGTCGCGGGCATCACCAAGGCCGTCGGCGTGTTCGACCTGCGCACCGCCGAACTCGTCGAACGCTACGACGGGTTCGGCGCGTCCGTCGGGAGCGTCCTGCACCTCGGGAACGGCGCTCTCATCGCCGGGGAGCACCCGAACCAAGGGCAGCCGCAGTGCCGGCTGGTGCGCTGCGAGGGCGGCGCCCGGCGCGTCCTGCACACGGCGAACGGCGCCGCCGACTGCCTCACCCTGACCGGGGACGGCGCCTTCGCGGCGGGCACCCGGGACGGCGAACTCCTGTTCGGCGACCCGAAGGGCCGCGTCCGGGCCCGCACCGTCGCGTCCTTCGGCCTCGGCAGGGCGCAGTGGCCCCGGCAGCTCGCCGCGCACCGCCCCACCGGACGGCTCGCCCTCCTCGGCCGCTCGGTCCACCTCGTCGATCCGGCCACCGGCGACGCCCGCCGCGTCCACGCGCGGACGACCGCCCGGGTGGCCTTCGCCGACGCCGACACGCTCGTCTGCGCCGAACACGACGGCACCCTCACGCGCGTCCCCCTGGAAGACGGGCCGCGGCACACCGCGAAGGTGCCGGGCTTCGCGGGCATGGGCGTCCTCCCCCGCACCGGGCAGGTGATCGTTGCGGACGGGCCGGGCGACCTGCACCTCTTCGGCGGCGAACTGCTGGACGACGCGGGCGTCCACACGCCCCCGCGGCACGGCGGGGCGTCCGGGCTGACGGTGTCGCCGGACGGGGACTTCCTCGCCCTCGGCCACCGCGACGGCACCATCGACCTGTTCGACCTGCGCCCCATGGAGCTGCCCGCCCTCGCCCGGTGCCCCATGGCGTCGTTCGTCCCCCGCCACCTCGACCTCGTCGCCGCGGCCTGCGCCGCCCCGGCCCTGGACGAACCGGCGCGCCGGACCCTCGAACTGCTCCGCGCCTGCCTGGAGCACCGGTTCCGCTTCGACGTCGAGGTGGGCGAGTCCGTCGCCCTGGCGGGCGGCGAACACGACATCGGCCTGTGAGGGGAGCGACCGTGGACGAGCCGGACACGAGCCGACGGACCGGCGCGGGCCGACGCGGGCCGTGGGCCGCGTGGACGGCCGGGCGGCTGTTCGCGAACGCGGCGAGGGGCGACGCGGGCGCACGCGACGCCGTCGTCCGGATCGCCGGGACGCCCGGGCACCGGCTCCGCGACCGGGCGAAACGGACGGTCGCGACGCTGTGGGCCGAGACCCTCGACCCCGCGCTGCGCCGGGTCGTCCTCGACACCGGCGCCGTCGCCGCCCGCGGCCCCGCCCGCCTGCCGACCCTCGCGCTCCACGACCGGCTCGACGAGTGGGGCCCCGCCGACGCCGGGCGGGCGCCGTCTCTGCTCGCCCACTCCGACCCGGACGTGCGCGACCGGGCGGCCGCCGCCTGCCGGACCGCGACCGGGGCGATGCTGCGGGCCCTGTGGACGAGCGACGGGACTCCCGGCCCTCCGCTGCTGGACGTCCTGCTGGACAACCCCGAACCTCCGCCCGGCCCGGTACTGGACGCGCTGTGGTCGGAGTGGCTCGACGACCCCGCCGAGTCCCTGCCGGAGTCCCTGCCGGAGTTCCTGCGGCGGTGGGGGCGGCCCGCGGGCGATCCCCGGCACGGACCCTTGAGCGTCATCGCCCTGGCGTCGGACGCGAACGAGCTGGGCGCGTCCCGGCACCGCGCGGAACTCCGGCACGTGCTGCGCCTGACCGGCCACCCCCTCGCCATCGGCACCGCGAGAAGGCTGGCGGCGCTCGCGGCCCCCGAGCTCCTGAACGAGATCTACGACGCGGCCGCGGAGAACCCCGGCTTGGCCCGGTTCTGTGTCGGGCACGGCGTCGTCCCGGCCGACCCGCCCCGGCGCGCCCTGTTCTACCTTCGCACCGGCCACCTCGAGCAGCGGCGCGCCCTCGATCCCGACGGGAGCCTGCTCGCCCTCGGCTACGCCGCGGCGACCGGCGCCGAACGCGCGCAGGCCCGCGAGGCGATGCTCGGCGCGGGCGAGCTCGACCTCGTCCGCGTCATCGTCGGCGGCCGGGCTCCCCTGCCGACCGGAACCGGAACCGCTTCCCGGCGCGGCTCCCGCATCGGGGAAGTGTCCGCCGAGGAGATCCGCTACCTCGCCGAACGGCTCGCCGACCGCCGCGAATGGGACGAACTATGGACGTTCGTTCGCGACTTCCCCGTCACCACGTGCGTCGACCTCGTCCGACTCTTCGACGGCTGGGCCCCCCGGGAAGACGCCGACCGCGCCCTTTTCTCCCGGCTTCGGAGGTTCCCGCTCCAGAAGGCCGAATCGGGAATGGCCCGCATCCGGGACCGGGCGCCCGCGACGGTTCTGCACACCGGTTCGGTGCTCGTCGGCCGCTCCATCGACCTGTCCTTCGCGCCCGACGGCCCGTTCCTCGCCGTCGGCGGAGACAAGGCGGGCGTGTGCGATCTGCGCACGAGCCGCGTGGTCGAGAAGTACGAGTTCGCCGGGCCGGTCGACAGGGTCCTGCACCTGGGCGACGGCACGCTGCTCGCCGCCGAACACGCCCCCGCGGGCCCGCACCGGCTGATGCACTGCTCGCGGGGCCGCGACGTCCGGGAGCTGGCCGCGACGTCCGGCGCGCTCACCTCCCTGGTCGCGACCGGTCCCGACGGGAGGTTCGCGGCGGGTGTCCTGGGCGGCGAACTGCTGCTCGGAGATCCGGCCGGGGCCGAGGCACGGCCCCTGTCGGGGTACGGGTTCGGCGCCTGCCGCACGCCGAAGGCGATCGCGCATCGCGCCTCCGGACGCCTCGCCGTCTTCTCCCCGCTCTACAGGCGGTACCTGCTGATCGAGACGGCCACCGGGAACTTCACGCTCGGCGATGCGGGCGACCTGTTCCTCGCGGCAGAGTTCATCGACGCCGACACCGTCGCCTACATGGCGTTCGGACGCACGACACGGGTGTCGCTTCCGGAGTGGACGGTCCGCTCCGAACTTCCGGACCCACCGGGTTATCTCAGCGCGGACCCGTGCGCGCTGCCCCGCACCGGTCACTTGGTCGTGGCGGACTGGCACCTGAACAGGCTTCGTGCCTGCGACGACGAGCGGACCTCGGACTTCACCGAGCATCGTCCCGCGGACACCGCCCCCACGGCCCGCCTCGCGGTGTCCCCGGACGGGACCCTCCTCGCGGTGGGCCGCGCCGGGGGCGAGATCGACCTCTACCACCTGCCCCTCTGGGAGGCGTCCGGGCTCCTGCGGCGCCCGCTGGCCGAGTTCGTCCCGGGCGATCTGGAGCTCGTCGACGAGGCGCGGGCCGGCCCGGTGATCGACCCGCACGTGCGGGCCGTCCTCGACCTCGTCCGGGCGTGCCTGCACCATCGGTTCCGCTTCGACATCGAAGTCGACGGGATCGTCCGGCCGGCGGTCGGCGACGACGACGACATCAGCCTGTGAGGGGAGCACGGTGACGCAACGGACGGACGCTGAGCGGCGGGTCGTCGCCGAGCGGACGGTGGGGCCCGTGGGGCGCCCGGGCGGCGCGGCGGCTGTTCGCGGCACGCCGCGGGCGGCGACGCGACCGCGCGGGACGCGGTCGTCCGGATCGCGCGGACGCCCGGGCACCGGCGGTGCGAGCAGGCGAAGCCGCGGGTCGCGGCCTGGTGGGCGTACGAACGCGACCCCGCGATGCGCCGGGCCGTCCTCGACACCGGCGCCGTCGCCGTCGACATGCCCGCCCGCCTGCGGACGCTCGCGCTGCACGACCGGCTGGACGAGTGGGCGGCGGAGGACGCCGGGTGGGCGCCGGAGCTGCTCGACGACCCCGACCCGGACGTGCGGGCGAACGCCGTCGCGTGCTGCCGGACCGCGTCCGGGCCGATGCTGCACGCGCTGTGGGACGCCGACACCGGGCCGGGGACGCCGCTGCGGAACGTCCTGCTGTCCGGCGGCGCGCCGCCGCCCGGTCCGGCGTTCGAGGCCCTGTGGGCGGCGTGGCTCGACACGTCCGCCGACACCCCGGCGGACGGGCTGGGGGACGCGCTGCTGCGCTGGGGGCGACCGGCGGACGACGGCCGGTTCGCCGCGCTGAGCGTCGTCGCGCTGGAGACGGACGTGCCGAACCTGGCGCGGCCGCCTACCGGGAGGCGCTGCTGGTCGCGCTGCTCATGCGCGGCCATCCGCTCCGCGACATCGCCGCCCGGAAGGCCCGCGCGCTGAACGACCGCGCGTTCGTCGAGGACGTGTGCGAGCGCGCGGAAGGGAACACCGGCCTCGCCGCCGTCTGCGCCGAGTACGGGTTCGCGCCGCGCGATCCGGTGACGCGCGCCGCGTTCTACCTGCTCACGGGGCAGCCGCGGCAGTACCGGGCGCTCGATCCGGACGGGAGCCTGCTCGCCCTCGCCTACCTGGCGCGTCCGGAGGGCGGCCGGGAGCGGCTCCGCGAGGCGATGCTGACGGCGGGCGAACTCGACCTCGTCCGCGTGATCGTCGGCGACGGATTCACCCAACCAACCAACACCCGACCGACCTCCCGGCGCCGCTCCCGCATCGCGGCGATGCCGGACGGCGAGGTCCGCTACCTCGCCGAGCAGCTCGCCCGGCGCGGCGCGTGGAACGACCTGTGGTCGCTCGTCAAGGACGTCCCGATCGCGACCGGCGCCGCGCTGTTCGCCCTCTTCGACGACTGGACGCCGGGCGACGACGACGAGCGCCGGTTGTTCACGCTGTTCCGCGAGGCCGACCGCGCCGCCGTCGCGTCCGGGCTGCGGGACGGCGGCGGACCGCTGTGGCGGGCCGCGCGGCGGGCCCGGCTGCGCTTCCGGCACAGCGTCGACGACATCTCGTTCGCGCCGGACGGCCCGTTCCTCGCCGTCGCGGGACGCGCGGGCGTCGTGGGCGTGTTCGACCTGCGCACCGCCCGGCTCGTCGAACGCTACGACTGGTTCGACTCGCCCGTCGGGACCGTCCTGCACCTCGGCGGCGGCGTCGTCCTCGCCGGTGAGCGGGGCGTGCACGGGACGGGGCCGTGCCGGGTGGTGCGCTGCGAGAACGGGACGGACCGGGTCCTGCACTCCGGTCTCGGGTCGATCACCTCGCTCGCGCTGACCGGCGGCGGGACGTACGCGGGCGGCACCCGCGACGGGGAACTGCTGCTCGGGGACGCGACCGACCCCGCCCGGGTCGTGCCGGTGACGGAGTTCGGGCTGGGGCTGCGGCAGTGGCCGCGGCGGATCATCGCGCACCGCGCGTCGGGCCGCCTCGCGCTGCTCGGCCGCTCGGTGCACCTGATCGACCCGGCGACGGGGCACGCGGCCGGGGCCCACGCGGGACGGGCCGTCCAGTCGGTCGGGTTCGTCGACGCCGAGACGGTCGTGTGCGCCGACACCCGGGGGTGGACGATCCTGCTGCGGGTCGAAGACGGGCACCGGGTCCCCGTGCGGAACGCGCAGATCCGGGGCTGCGCGGGCCTCGGCGTCCTGCCGGTCAGCGGCCAGGTCGTCGTCACCGACCGGCTCGGCGACCTGCACTTCCTGGACGGCGCGACGCTGAAGACCGTCGACGTGCACCGGTCGCCGTCCGGCGGCAAGCCCACCGGGCTGACGGTGTCGCCCGGCGGCGAGTTCCTCGCGGCCGGGTACGGGGACGGCCGCGTCGACCTGTTCGACCTGCGGCTGCGCGAGGTGCCCGCGATCGTCCCGCGTCCCGTGGCCGACCTCGTGCCGCGCGACCTCGGCGCGGTCGGCGCGGCGCTGGCGAACCCCGCGGTGACCGGCCCGGACCGGGCCGCCCTCGAACTTCTCGACGCGTCCCTGACCCACCGCTTCCGGTTCGACGTCGAACTGGGCGAGGCCGTCCGGCTGACGGCCGGCGACCACGACATCAGCCTGTGAGCGGATGTCAACGGCATAAGGGGCGGCGCCGGAGAGGAGAGCACGGAAGAATGCGGATGGACACTGTGAAAGGGGGACGATGACGACCCGTATCGGCATCGACTTCGGCACCGCCAACACCGTCGTCGCGGGCTGGGACCACGACCTGGACCGCGGCGAGCCGATCCCGCTGCCCGGCCTGGACCTGACGCGGGAGGGGAACCGGGGCGTCGACCAGCGGGTCGTGCCGTCCCGCATCGCGTTCTCCGGCGGCGGCGACCGGCGGTGGATCGGCGCGCAGGTGACGCCGGAGATCGCGGACGACCCGGAGAACGCGACGTTCCAGTCGGCCAAGAGCGCGGTGACCGGACGGGCCGTGGACATCCCGCGGCGGCTCGGCGGCGACCGGACGGTCACGGCGCGGCAGGCGGCGACCCGCTTCCTGTCGGACGTGATGGCGGCCGCGACCCTCGCCGTCGACTCCGGCGACCTGGAGATCGTCGCGACCGCGCCCGTCGAGGCGTTCGACACCTACCGGGACTGGCTCGTCCAGGAGGTCGGCGAGGAGGCGGGCGGCGCGGCGCGGCTGCGCGTGGTGGACGAGGCGACGGCCGCGGCCGTCGGGTACAGCGCGCGGCTGAACCCCGGGGACGTGTTCCTGGTGTTCGACTTCGGCGCCGGGACGCTCGACACGTCCGTGGTGAAGGTGCTGGACCCGTCGAACGCGACGGCGGGCGCGTCCGTCCGGACGATCTCCAAGGCGGGCCTGGACCTCGGCGGCGACCACATCGACGCGCTGCTCGCCGAGCACGTCGCCGAGCAGACGAACGTCCCGTTCGGCGACACCGAGGAATACAACCGGATCTTCCGGGAGCTGCTGCGCTCGGCGGAGGCGGCGAAGGTCGCGCTGACCTCGCAGGACGCGGCGAAGGTCGAGGCCGGACGGTACGGCATGGAGATCACCCGCGCGGAGTTCGACGGGCTGCTGAAGCGCAAGGACGTCCTCGGCCGGGTCAACCGGGCGCTGCGCAAGACCCTCGACGGCGCCGCGGCGAAGGGGTTCCCCGCCGACGAGATCAGCAAGGTGTTCCTGGTGGGCGGCACGAGCCTGATCCCGGCGGTGCAGGACGTCCTGTCCCTGCAGTTCCCGCCGGACTCGCTGCACCTGGACCGTCCGCTGGAGGCCGTCGCGGCGGGCGCGGCCGGGATCGCGGGCGGGTACGAGCTGAGCGACCACATCCAGCACGACTACGCGATCCGGCACGTCAACCGGGAGACCGGCGCGTACGAGTTCGAGACGCTGGTGGAGGCGGGCACCGAGTACCCGACGCCCGAACCGGTGAAGAAGCTGACGATCAAGGCGATCCGGAACGGGCAGAAGCATCTCGGCATCGCGGTGTACGAGCTGGCGCACGCCAGCTACCGGGAGGCCAGCTCCGACCTGGAGATCATGTTCGACGCGAACGGCGGCGCCCGCACCGTCGTCGTCACCGCGCAGCGCCTGCAGGAACGCTCCCGGCTGTGGCTGAACGAGGACAGCCCGACGTTCCTGGAGGCCGACCCGCCCGCCGAGGCGGGCGTCGACCGGTTCCGGCTCGACTTCCGCGTGGACGCGCAGAAGCGCCTGACGGTCTCGGCGTACGACATCCAGCGCAACACCCTGGTGCTCGACCGGCAACCCGTTGTCCGGCTGTCCTGAGGGAGGACGCCATGTCGCATTACACGAAGGTCAAAACCACGATCACCGACCAGGAACGTCTGGTCACCGTCCTTAACGACTTGGGGTTCGCCCACGTCGAATCGCACTCGTCCCCCACGCACCTTTACGGCTACCGAGGCGACAGGCGTCCGGAGAAGGCGGAGGTGGTGTCCGGCGGCAGCACATCGGGTCGGCCAGCAACGACCTCGGTTTCCACCGGACGGGCAACGGCACGTTCGAGGCGATCATCAGCGGTTTCGACCGGCGCAAGTACGATGCGGGGTGGCTGAACAAGGTCTCGCAGCGCTACGGACGGCTCACCGCCGTGGCGTTCGCCGAGGACAACGGCTTCGACATCGCCGCCGAGGAGACCGACCGCCGCACCGGCGAGGTCAGGCTGACGCTGCGGCGCACGACGGTCTGACGGGGGACGATCTGAAGGACATCCTGTGGAGGTCCGCGGACAAGCTCCGCGGCTCCATGGACGCCGCCCAGTACAAGGACTTCGTGCTGGGCCTGGTGTTCCTCAAGTTCGCCTCCGGCTCCGGCGCCTTCGACGTCCCCGAACCGGCCCACTGGGACGCCCTCCGGACGTCCGGGGACGCCGGGGACGTCGGGGGCGCGCTGGACGCCGCCATGGACGCGCTCATGGCGGCCAACCCCTCGCTCGCCGGGGCGCTCCCGAAGATCTTCGGCGGCGCCGACGCGCGCCGCCTCGCCGAACTCGTCGACCTCATCGACGGCGCCCGCTTCGACACGGCCCGCTTCGACGGGACGGGCGACGTCCTCGGCGAGATCTACGAGTACTTCCTCGAACGGTTCGCGCGGGCCGAGGGCAAACGCGGAGGCGAGTTCTACACGCCGTCCAGCGTCGTGAAGCTCCTCGTGGAGATCCTGGAGCCGTACAAGGGGCGCGTGTACGACCCGTGCTGCGGCTCCGGCGGCATGTTCGTCCAGGCGGAGAAGTTCGTGCTGAGCCACCGGGGCCGCCGCGACGACATCGCGGTGTTCGGGCAGGAGGCCAACGAGCGGACGTGGCGGCTGGCCCGGATGAACCTCGCCGTCCACGGCATCACCGGCGACCTCGGCCGGGCCGACACGTTCCACGCCGACGCCCACCCGGACCTGCGGGCCGACTTCGTGCTCGCCAACCCGCCGTTCAACATGTCCGACTGGTACCGCCGGGCGGACGATCCCCGCTGGCGGTTCGGCGTCCCGCCCGCCGGGAACGCGAACTTCGCGTGGATCCAGCACATCCTCGCGAAGCTCGCGCCGACCGGATCGGCCGGCGTCGTGATGGCGAACGGGTCGATGTCGTCCGCGCAGAAGGGCGAGGGCGAGATCCGGACGGCGCTGGTGGAGGCCGACCTCGTCTCCTGCATGGTCGCGCTGCCGCCCCAACTGTTCCGCACCACGCAGATCCCCGCGTGCCTGTGGTTCTTCGCGAAGGACAAGGGCGCCCGATCGGGCCACGTCCTGTTCGTCGACGCGCGCGACATGGGCACCCTCGTGGACCGCACGGAACGCGTCCTGACCTCGTCCGACATCGACCGGATCACCGGCGCCCACCGCGCGTGGCGCGACGGCTCGCACGTGGACGAGCCGGGGTTCGCGCGCTCGGTGCCCCTGGCGGCGATCCGCGAGCACGGCCACGTCCTCGCGCCGGGCCGCTACGTCGGGACGCCCGCCGCCGCGCCCGGCGAGTCCGCCGAACCCGCCGCCGACCGCATCGAGCGCCTCACGAAGGAACTGCTCGCCTGCCTGGACGAGTCGGCCCGGGTCGACGCGATCGTCCGCTCCCGCCTGGACGGCGCCCCGGACGGCTGACGCCGCCCGGCCCGCCCGGCCCGCCGAGGCCGCCCGGCCCGCCGGGGCCGCCGG
>NZ_MKJY01000040.1 GCF_001942465.1 Actinomadura sp. CNU-125 | reverse complement strand
GTAGCCGTCCGAGCGGGAAGGACTCCGCCGAGGAGGGCATCCTTCGCGGTGACGATCCGCTCTCGGCGCTGTGTGCGCCTCGCCGAGCGCGGCGAGTCCGGCGGCGCGCCGCGGGCCTGTTCGAGCGGGTGCTCGCCCTCGGCGACACCCCGCACCGGGCGCAGGCCGCGCTCGGGCTCGCGGTCGTCCTCGACGACGCCGAGGACACCGACCGCGCGCGGGACGCCGACCGCGCCGCCATCGCCACCGGCGACCCCGAGTACGGCCCGCGCGCCGCCTACCACCTGGCGCTCACCCACGAGCGGGCGGCCGAACACGAACTCGCCGCGCCCGCCTGGCGCGTCGTCGTCGACTTCGGCAACCCCGCCTACCTGCCGCCCGCGCATCTCGCGCTCGCCCGGCTCGCCGACGACGCGGGCGACTTCGACGCCGCCCGCGGCCACTGGGAGGCGGTGCTGGCCACCGGCGACGCCGAGCACGGGCCGCCCGCCGCGCACGACCTCGCGCAGCGGCACTTGGAGCGCGGCGACCCCGTCCGGGCGCAGCGCGCCCTGACGGCCGGGCTGAAGCTGATCGACCGCGCCGCCGCCCCGTACGCGCACGCGCGGCTCGCCGTCACCCTCGGCATCGCCTGCCTCGAGCCATCCGCCGCCGCGTTCGGCGCGCCCTCGGCGACCCCGGCGAACCCGCCGACCCCGAGGCCGGGCCGCTCGCCACCGAACTGCTCGCCCGCACCCTGCCGCAGCGCGGCCGCGAACGCCGAGGCCCGCGAGGTGTGGCGGCGCGGCCTGGCCGACCCGGGGACGGCCGCGCAGGTGCGGGCCCGGCTCCGCCGCGACTTCGCGCGACGACGAGGACGCCGACCCCGCCGACCTGTGGTGGGAGCCGGTCGTGGAGCAGGCCGTCACCGACGGGACGCTCCCGGCCCTCGCGGGCGAGGCGTTCGGCGCCCTCGACCACATGTACGCGCTGCTCGCCGCCCGCACCGGCGAGACCGACGAGATGACCGGACGCGCGGTCGACGTCCCGTCCGGCTACCCCTGGGGCCCGCTGCTGCAGGAGAGCTTCGCCGAACGCCTCCGCCTGGCCGCCGACCCCGCCGACTCCGTCGACCGCTGACGATCGCCCTCCGGCCCGTCGCGCGTCACCGCGCGAGCGGATCGAGGGGCAGCCGGACGGCGGGCGGGAGCGGCGCCGGGACGGGGTCCGCCCGGAACGACTGGATCATCAGGGCCGCGAAGACGCCGCGACGCGGCCGCCCGCATCCGGGGCGACTCCGCGCGGATGCCGTCGTTCGCCATCATCGCGAGGACGATGTCCTCCGGCACGAAATCCGCCCGCAGCCGCCCCGCCTTCTTCGCGCGGCGGACGAGTTCGAGCAGCCCGCGCAGCGCGCGGGCGCGATCGGCGGTGAATTCGGCCGTCGGGGGAAGCTGCGCGACGAACGCGCGGAACCCCCGGTCCAGGGCGTGCGCCTCCATGACCTTCTCGATCACCAGGGCGAACCCGCGCCACGGGTCGTCCTCGGCCAGGCCCTCCTCGACGATCTCCGAGCACATCGCCAGCTGCTCGGAGAAGGCCTCGACGAACAGCGCCTCCTTGGTCGGGAAGCGCCGGTAGACGGTCGCGGCGCTCACCTGCGCGCGCCGGGCGATCTCCCGGACCGGGACGTCGAAACCCTCCCGGGCGAAGGCGACGCGGGCGGCGGCGAGGATGCGGATCCGGTTGTCACCCGCGTCCGAGCGCAGTTTCTGACTCACTTCGGCCGTCACGGCTCTCACTTTAATCAAGCGGACGACACGCTCTTTTACGGTTCGGCTCATGAGAGCTGTTCAGTTTTCCGAGTACGGCCCGCCGAGCGTCATGCACGTGGCCGAAGTCGAGGAGCCGCACCCCGGGCCGGGGGAGGTCCGCATCGCCGTCCGCGCGTCCGGCCTGGCGGCGGGGGAGGTGGCCCTCCGCTCCGGGACGCTGCGCGACGCGGTCCCCGCGACGTTCCCGTGCCGCACCGGATTCGACGCGGCGGGCATCGTGGACGAGGTCGGCGACTGGCGTTCACCGCGCCCGCGTCGGCGACGAGGTGTTCGGCATGACCGCGCGACCGCGCGCGGCGCCAACGCCGACCGCGCGGTCCTGGCCGCCTGGGCGCCCAAGCCCGCCGCGTGGAGCTGGGCGGAGGCGGGCGGCGCCGCGGGCTCGTCGAGACGTCCACCCGGGTCCTCGACCGGCTCGCGGTCGGCGCCGGGCACACCGTCCTGGTGCAGGGCGCGGCCGGTGGCGTGGGGACGGTCGCCGTCCAGATGGCGGCGGCCCGCGGCGCGACCGTCATCGGCACCGCGAGCGAGCACAACCACGACCTCCTGCGGTCCCTCGGCGCGGAGCCGACGACGTACGGGCCGGGACTGCCCGAGCGCGTCCGCGCGCTGGCGCCCGGCGGGGTGGACGCGGTGTTCGACTGCGCCGGAGGCGCGCTGCCCGACCTGATCGCCGTCGCCGGGGACCCGGCGCGCGTCGTGACGATCGCCCCCGACTTCACCGCGGCTGCGCTCGGCGTGCACCTGTCGCACACCGCGCCGGTCGACGAACCCGAAGCCCTGGGGAGCGCCGACCCGATGGCCCTGCACGGCCTGCGGATCGCCGTCGGCCTCGCCGCCGAGGGCCGCCTGCGGGTGCCGGTCGCGGCGGCGTTCCCGCTCGCCGAGGCCGCCGCCGCGCACGAGCTGAGCGAGACCCGGCACGCCCGCGGCAAGATCGTCCTGGTGAACTGACCGCCCGGCCGGCCGGGCGCGCCTCACGGCCCGTCCGGCCGGCCGAGGGCCCGGCGGGTCAGTTCGGCCATCGACCGTCCGGCCGCGTGGACCGGCTCGGGGTCGCGCGCGGCGCGGGCGAGGACGAACGCGCCCTCCAGGATCATGATCATCGAGTACGCCAGCCCCCGCGCCCGCTCCCGGTCGGGCACCCGGCGGGCGAACCAGTCGGTGCCCGCGGCGATCCACTCGTCGAACACCTCCGCGGTCGCCGCCCGCAGCACCTCGTTGGTGCTCGCCACCTCCAGCGCGATCGTCGCGATCGGGCACGCGTCGGCGTAGCCGGTCGCGGCGAGTCGCACCGCGGCGACGTCGAAGGCGTGCTCGACGGCCTCGACCGGGTCGTCCGCGCCGTCCAGCAGGGCCAGGACCATCCGCATGTACTCGGGGCCCGAGGTGCGGATCGTCTCCTCCGCGAGCTGCTGTTTCCCGCCGGGGAAGAAGTGGTAGATCGATCCGAACGGGGCGTCCGAAGCGGCCGCGATGGCCTTGAGGCCGGTGCCCGGGTAACCGTTGCGGCGGAACAGGGTTCCGGCCGCCTCCCGGATCCTGCGCCGGGTGTCGGGCCGCTCGGCCATCGTCGCGTCCCTTCCGCCGCCATTGTCCCGTCGGCGACCCCGGGTTAGCCTACATTAGAACGATCTATCCAGAGGGGGCGGCGATGCCGCAGATCGAACTCTCCGCCGGACCGGTCGACTACCAGGACACCGGCGGGGACGGCCCGGTGCTGGTGTTCGGGCACGGGCTGCCGATGGACGGGAAGCAGTGGCGCAAGGTGGTGCCCCTCCTGCCGGGCTACCGGTGCGTGCTGCCCACCCTGCCGATGGGCGGGCACCGCCGCCCGATGCGTCCCGACGCGGACCTCTCCCAGCCCGGCATGGCGCTGCTGCTGGGCGAGTTCATCGAGCGGCTCGGCCTGGACGACGTGACGCTCGTCCTCAACGACTGGGGCGGAGGCCAGTTCCTGATCTCCGAAGGGCGCGCCGAGCGGATCGGACGGCTCGTGCTCGTCGCCTGCGAGGCGTTCGACAACTTCCCGCCCGGCGCGGCCAAGGCGATGGTCCCGCTCGTGAAGATCCCCGGCGGGGCCCGGCTGGCGCTGCGGTTGATGGTGCTGAGCAACCGCACCAAGGGCGGATACGGGGCGATGAGCCGGCGCGGCATCCCGAAGGAGCTCATGGACGAGTGGGTCGCCCCGGCCACCCGCGACAAGGACGTCCGCCGGGACTTCGTCAAGTTCGCGACCGGCGCGCCCGACCGCAAGACCCTCCTCGCGTACAGCGAGCGGCTGCGCGACTTCGACCGTCCGGTCCTGGTCGTCTGGGCCGCCGACGACAAGCTGATGCCCCGCGAGCACGGTCCGCGGCTGGCCGAACTGTATCCGCGGGGCCGGTTGGTCGAGATGGCCGACTCGTCCACGCTCGTCCCCGAGGACCGGCCCGAACGGCTCGTCGAGGTCATGACCGAGTTCCTGGCGGAGACCGGTGTGACGCCGGTCTGACCCGTCCGGGCGTCAAGTCGCGAACTCGGCCCAGACCACCGTGCCGTCCCCGTCGGCGCGGTGCCCCCAGCGCGACGCCAGCGCGTCCACGATGTGCAGGCCCCGCCCGCTCTCGCCGTCCGGCGCCTCGCACAGCACCGGACGCTTCCCGGCCGCGCCCTCGTCGCTCACCTCGGCCCGCAGCACGCCCCGTCCCGCCCACAACGCGATGTGGATCTTCCCGCCCCGGCCCGACGCCGTGTGCCGGATGCCGTTCCCGGCGAATTCGTCCACGACCAGCGTCATGTCGTCGAGCAGTTCACCGGCGGGGGAGATGTGGTTCGGGACGAGCGTGTCCCGCAGAAAGCACCGCGCGTGCCGGACCGAACGCGGAACGCCCGGCAACGTCAGCACGGCGAGAAGCTCCAGGTCGTCGGCTCCTTGGGGTGTCATCGTGATTCCTCCTCGTGATGTCACCCGCAAGATTGATCACCCTCCGTGGTCGCATCAACATGGTCGGCGGAGATGAGGGGTATTCGCTGATCGCTCGTCGATCCCCTGAAGTGCGGAACAACGAATATATTCGTCGTTTGCGAAGGTGAGCCGATCAAGCGCACAGCGTGTCATCGTTGGTGTATGAGGCGTGACGACCGAGAGACGTACCGACGGAGAATGATCGGTTCGGCTCTCAAAAAGTTCCGTGAGGACTTGAGGCTGACACAGCGGGCGGCCGGTCGTCTTGTCGACCGCTCGCAGGCGTCGCTTAGCGCGTATGAGAACGGGCACCGGGCCATCCGTCCACGCGATCTCAAGCATATCTTGGACATGTACGACATCACGGATGAGGCCGTTCGTGAGCGCCTCCTTTCCATCGCCGCCCAAGGTCGCCAGGACGGTTGGTGGCATGACTTCGAGGAGCGGCTTGAGCCCGGGGTCGTCGACTTCGCGTCTCTTGAAGCGGATGCTTCCGCCATCCGAATTTACGAACCCCTGCGGGTGCACGGCCTTCTGCAGTCGGAGGGGTATGCGCGGGCTGTGATCACCAGTTCGGGCAGTGGGCGAGGTAGTCCCCGTGACATCGACGCCGAGGTAAGTTTCCGGCTCCGACGTCAACGGCTTCACGAACGGAGGCCGCCCGACATATCGGTAATTTTGGGAGAAGCGGCACTTCGTCAGAAGATCGGCGGCGCTCCGGTGATGACGGGCCAGCTCCTCAAGTTGCTGAGGCTGGGAGCTCTTCAGCACATCTCGATGCAGGTGGTTCCGTTCTCGGTCGAGGCTCCACCGGGAGGTGAAGGACCCTTCACAATCCTGGGCGTGGGTCCCGACGGCATATTGGAAGTGGTGGCGATCGACAGCCTGACTCGAAGCTGGTACGTCGACGAACCCGCGGACGTTGCCCACCATCACCAGACCTTCGACCGGTTGCAGCAGTTGGCCCTGTCCGAAACCGATTCCGAGAAGCTCATCGAGCGGATATTGTCCGAGCTATGAGTAAGCAGGATCGCAACGCCGTTCGGTGGCGGACCAGCAGTTACAGCAACGCGCAGGGAACCCAGTGCGTCGAGGTCGCGCCGTTGGGTTCGAACGTCCTCGCGCGGGACTCGACCGATCCGGCGGGGCCGGTGCTGGGGTTCTCGCAGGAGGAGTGGGGTGTCTTCCTGGACGAGGTCAAGCGCGGGGCGCTCGACCACGGTTGACCTCCCGCACGCGCCAAGGCGCGGTCTCGCGTGTGCAGGCGAAGTTCGGCTCCCTGGAGGGCGTCCGCCTGAAAGATAGTGTGCGTGCCATGAGCGAGCGAGAATTCAGCGTCGTGCAGTGGCGAAAGAGCAGGCGCAGCGCCGAACACGGCACGAACTGCGTGGAGGTCGCGGGAGTGGTGCCGGGGGTGCTCGCGCGGGACTCGAAGGATCCGTTCGGGCCGGTGCTGGGGTTTTCGAGGGCGGAGTGGGGCGTCTTCCTGGACGAGGTCAAGCGCGGGGCGCTCGACCACGGCTGACCTCACGGCCGCGCCAGGTTCGTCCGGGTTGTGGGGAGTCGCCGGGCGGTTCGCCGTGACCTGAGGGTCAGAACAGGAGGCCGTCCAAGCCGATGGCGGTCAGGCCCGTTCCCCACGCGAGCAGGGTCGGGATGAACACGAGGTTGAGGCGGTGGGAACCGGGACGGTCGGCGGTGCCCTCGGGGTCGGCGGGGTCGTAGATGAGCGCGACTTCGCGGCCGATGCCCCGCCGCCACGAGGTGGAAAGCGTGCTGACGGCCTCGACGGTCCGGCCGTCCTCGGTCGTGAACCGGAAGACGGCCGCATAGGTGGTGCCGGTCTCGGAATCCTTGATCGCCTTGTGTCCGACGATGACGCCGGTCGTCCGCCGCCCGCGGGTCCGGATCCGCGTATCTCTCCGCAGGACGGCCCAGAAAGCGAGCAGGAAGAGGATGCCGAGGAAGACCAAGAGGACGTCCATCACCGCTCCACGGTAGCCCGGCGGGGTGACGGCGGCCATACGGTCGACCGGTCGGCAGGCTCCTTACTCACCGGTCAGCACGCCGATTACGCCGATGATCAGCAGGGCCGTCCCGGCGGCGGCGATCAGCGAGCCGAATGTCCTCTCGACGCGGACGGCCTGCGTGAGATCGGCCTTCTTGGGGTCGGCCGGGTCGTAGTGGACGATGACCCTGTCCCCAACGTTTCCCGGTCCTGCTCCGGTGCGGACGGTGCTGCGGCCCACGACCTCCCGGCCGTCCTCGGTCGTGAACCGGAAGACGGCGCGGGAGGGGTGCAATTCCCTGCGATAGTTCTCGAGGGCGGCGCGGAAACCCGGTGAGTCCGGCGCGGGCAACTCCCGGGGGTCGATGAGGACGCCGGTCACCGACTTGCCACGGGGGATCAAGCGCCGCCATTTGAGGAGCATCGGCAAGGCCATCGCGATCAGGCACGGACCCAAGAGGGCGAGGGCGCTCGCCGTGGTGGTGGTCACCCGCTCAACGTAAAGCGCGCGCGATCTTCACGGCAGGGGTGCGCGGTGGCCGCCTGCGGCCGCGCGATGGGGCGGCCGCAGGCGGGACGGGACGTCAGGCGTCCGGGCGTTCGAGGGCGACGCGGGGGAGCGCGCGGGCGAGGGGCGCCGGGAGCCACCACGCGCGGTCGCCGAGCAGGCGCATGATCGCCGGGACGATCAGGCAGCGGATGACGACCGCGTCCAGCAGGACCGCGACGGCGAGGCCGAGCCCGAACTGCTGGAGCATCCGGTCGGGGCTGAGGACGAACGCGCCGAAGACGACGATCATGATCGCCGCGGCGGCCGTGATGACCTTCCCGGTCGCGGCGAGGCCCTCGCGGACGGCGTGCGCCGAGTCGCGGGCGCGTTCCCACTCCTCGTGCATCCGCGACACGAGGAACACCTCGTAGTCCATCGACAGCCCGAACACGATCGCGAAGATCATCACCGGGACGAACGACTCGATCGGGCCCGGCTGGGCGCCGAACCGTCCGTCCTGGAAGACGAGCGTGATCGCGCCGAGCGCGGCGGCGATCGACAGCAGGTTCAGCACCGCGGCCTTGAGCGGGATCAGCAGCGACCGGAACACCACCATGAGCAGGAGGGCCGACAGCCCGACGACGACGGCGATGAACAGCGGCATCCGGTCCGCGACGGAGTCGGCGAAGTCCTGCGCGGCGGCGGTGGGCCCGCCGACCAGGTACTCGGCGCCGGTCCGGTCGGAGAGGGACGGCAGGACGTCCGCGCGGAGCGTGCGGACGAGTTCGGCGGTCTCCTCGTCCTGCGGGGCCGTCTCCGGGTAGGCGATCACGGTGTGCGCCTTCCCGTCGGACGACGGGAACGCGGGGCTCGCCGAGGCGATGCCGTCCGCGCCCCGCAGGGTCTCGCTGAGGTTCGCGGGCGCGCCCTCGGTGACGACGATCAGCGGCCCGTTGAACCCGGGCCCGAACCCGTCGGCGAGCAGGTCGTACGCCTGCCGGCTGGTGGACGACGGCGGGGCGGTGCCCGCGCGGCGAAGCCGAGCCGCATGTCGAGCGCGGGCGCCGACAGGCCGAGCAGGAGCGCGACCGGGATCAGCAGGGCGGGCCACGGGCGGCGCTGCACGGCCGCCGCGAGCCGCCGCCACCGCTCGTCCCGCACCTTGTGCGCCCGCTTGCGGACGTTGCGGTGGATGCGGCCGCCGAACACCGCGAGGAGCGCGGGCAGCAGCGTGAGGGCGGCGGCCATCGTCATCAGGACGGTCAGCGCGACGGCGAGCGCGACGCCCTGCAGGGCGCCGAGGCCGAGGACGATCAGGCCCAGCAGCGCGATGATCACCGTGCAGCCCGCGAAGAAGACGGTGCGTCCGGCCGCGTCGAGCGCGGTGCGGCTCGCCTCGGCGGGGTCGGCGCCGCGGATCAGCTCGTGCCGGAACCGGTAGAAGATCAGCAGCGCGTAGTCGACGCCGACGCCGAGCCCGATCAGCATCATGATCGGCGGGGTGAAGTCGGCGACGGTGAACGCGTGCGAGGCGAGCGCGATCAGCCCGATCGCGCCGCCGACCGCGAACAGCGCGGTGGCCAGCGGCAGCGCCGCCGCGACGAGGGAGCCGAACAGGAACACCAGGATCACCAGGGCGGCGAGCATCCCGGCGCCCTCGGCGGCGCCGCCCCCGCCCTCCTCGGCGCCCCGGACGGGCTCGCCGCCGAACTCGACGCGCAGTTCGTCGCCCGCGGCGTCCCGCGCGGTGTCCATGATCGCGGTGACGTGCTCCTTCGGCGTCCTGCGCCGAGCCGTCCAGGGCGACGGTCGCGTATCCGATCGTGCCGTCCTGCGACAGGCCGCCGCCGCGCGGGTCGAACGGGCTCCCGACCTCCGCGACGCTCGGCAGCGCGCGGACCTCGTCCAGCATCGGCTCGATGACCGCCTGGTCGCCGCGCAGCCCCCCGGCGTCCCGCATGACGATCTGGACGGACGCGCCCGCCTGCACCGACCCGTGCCGCTCCATCAGATCGGACGCGGCCTGCGAATCGGTGCCGGGCAGCGAGAAGTCGTTGTGGTAGGCGCTGCCCGCGGCCTGGGCGCCGACGGTGATCCCGGCGACGACCACGACCCACAGCAGCAGTGCGCCCCAGCGGTGCCGCTGCGACCAGGCCGCCAGCCGCCCGAAGACGCCCGGACGCGCGCCCGCCGAACCCGCGCGGGTCCCGGTGGTGTCGGTGTGCATCCCGGTCACCGCCCCGACCCGGCGCGGGCGCCGATCAGCGCGCCGACGACGGCGCCGAGCAGCGGCACCCCGGCGAACAGCGCCAGCAGCGCCCCGTTCCCCTCGACGTCGAGGGTGGTGTCCAGCACGAAGTGGAAGAAGATCGCGATGGTCTCGGTCAGGACGAACCCGGCCGCCCCGCCGACGAGGAAGCCGACGAGCGCCGCGCCGGCCTTCTTGCTCGCAGTCGATGTCATGCGTCCCACGGTCGGGGCGCGGCACGCCCTGCGGCATCGGCCTGCGGCGGGCATCGCGGCTACCCCCAGGGTTGCGGCCGCCGCCCGCGGCTACCGCCCCGGTTGCCGGTCGCTCATCCAGCGGGGGCTCACCATCGCCGACTCGTAGGCGAGGACGACGAGTTGCGAGCGGTCCCGGACGTCCAGCTTCGACATGATCCGGCTGACGTGCGTCTTGGCGGTCGCGGGGCTCAGCACGAGCTTCGCGGCGATCTCGTCGTTGCTCAGCCCGGCCGCGACCAGCAGCATCACCTCGCGCTCCCGGTCGGTGAGCGCGTTCAGCCGCGGACCGGGCGCGGGCGCGGTCACCCGCCCGGCGAACTCGGCGATCAGCCGCCGGGTGACCGACGGGGTGATCAGCGCGTCGCCGCGCGCCGCGACCCGCACGGCCTGGATCAGTTCCTCGGGCTCGGTGTCCTTGAGCAGGAACCCGGTCGCGCCCGCGCGCAGCGCCCCGTACACGTACTCGTCGAGGTCGAACGTGGTGAGGATGACGACGCGGACGTCGTCCAGCCGCCGGTCCCGCGCGATCAGCCGGGCCGCCTCCAGTCCGTCCATGCCGGGCATCCGGATGTCCATCAGCACCACGTCGGGGCGCAGCTCCCGGCAGGCGGCGAGGGCCTGCTCCCCGTCGGCGGCGTCGCCGACGACGGTGATGTCCTCCTCGTCGTCGAGGATGGAGCCGAACCCGGCGCGCACCAGCCGCTGGTCGTCGGCCAGCAGGACCTTGATCATCGTTCGTCTCCGTTCCGGTACGGGAGCCGGGCGCGGACGAGGTGCCCGCCGTCCGGGCCGGGGCCCGTGCTGAGGTCGCCGCCGAGCGCGCGGGCGCGTTCGCGCATGCCGAGGACGCCGCTGCCCGGGACGGCCGCGGCGTCGTCACCGGACGGGACGGGCCCGCGCCCGTCGTCGGCGACCTCCACCAGCACCTCCCGGGCGCCCCGCTCCACCCAGGACGGTCACGTGCGCGGCGCCCGCGTGCCGCACCACGTTCGTCAGGGACTCCTGGACGATCCGGTAGGCGGCCAACCCGACCTCGGTGGGCACCGGACCGTCCCCGCCGTCGATGCGGGTGCGGACGTCCAGGCCCGCGGCGCGCGCGGGACCGACCAGCTCGCCGATCCGGTCCAGGCCCGGGACGGGCGCGGTGGGCGCGTCCTCGTCGGCCTGCCGCAGCACGCCGAGCGTCGCGCGCAGCTCCCGCAGCGCCTCCCGGCTCGTCTCCTTGATCGCCGCGAGCGCCGCCTCGGCCTGCGCGGGGTCGCGGTGGAAGCGGTGCAGCGCGGTGCCGGCCTGCACGTTGATCAGCGAGATGTGATGCCCGGTGACGTCGTGGACCTCGCGGGCGATGCGCAGCCGCTCGTCGCCCGCCGCGCGGCGCTCGGCCTCCGCGAGGAAGGCGCGGCGGCTGTGCCGCACCCAGCCCAGCGCCACCATCGCCACCACCCAGCCCGCCAGCATGAAAAGCGCGACGCCGTTGACGTCGCCGTTGCCGGACAGCGTACCGAGCGCGGTGCCGATGACGATCAGTGCCGCGATGCCGGACGCCGCCTGCAGCCGTCCCCGCGACGCGAGCAGGTACAGCGCCAGGATCGGCGCCATCATCAGCGGCCCGTCGTAGGTGCTGGCCACGTAGTAGACGCCGGTCGC
The DNA here is from genome assembly GCF_001942465.1 of Actinomadura sp. CNU-125. Taxonomy (GTDB): domain Bacteria; phylum Actinomycetota; class Actinomycetes; order Streptosporangiales; family Streptosporangiaceae; genus Spirillospora. The sequence continues at coordinate 11,379 of NZ_MKJY01000040.1, read as the reverse complement.
GACGGTCGAGACGATCGCGGCGGTGAGCGGGATCCGGCGGGCGAACAGGACCCCGCACGCCACAAGGATCAGCACCCAGCCCGCCGCGGTCTGCGCCCACGGCTCCTCGCGCGAGCCGATGAGCGACCGCATACTGCCGAGGACGACCACCAGCAGGACCACCAGGGCGAGCGCCTCGTCCGTCGGACGCCATCGAGCACGCATGCGATCAGCCTAGACGGCGGGTTCCGCCGCCGATTCGGCACGGAGATGCGACCGGACCCGCAACCAGGGGTGTACGCGCGGGCCCGCGCGTGCGACCCGCGCTGTACGCCGGTCCCGCAGCACCCGGTCGAAGAAGTCGCCGATCGTCGTGTAGGAGAAGACCGTCCGCTCCTCGGCGCCGTGCGCGTCGCGGCGGGCGGCGCGGGGGAGCGGCGCGGCGGCGAGCCTGCCGTCGTCCATGACCGGGGCGGGCGCGCCGACCCCGGCGGGGCCGCGCGGGTCGAGGAAGCCGTGCCGCACGCCGTCCAGCAGGTAGAGCACGCCGTCGACGCCCGCCCCGCGACTCCCGTCGGCCCGGTCGGCGGCCGTCGTGCACCCGAGCGCTGTGCCGCCGCAGGACGGGCCGTGCGGCGCCGGGTACCGACAAAATCCTGCTTGAGGCAGAATACTGTCTCAGTAAGAATGTTAACCGAGTTAGAGTTTTCCCAACGGACCCGACGCATGCGAGGCGATGAGGATGAAGCACGACCCCGAGATCCTCGCCGAACGCGCCTACCTGCGGACGTGCCGGGACGCTCTGGAGGCCATGCGCGCGGACGTCCTGACCACGGAGACCGCCCAGGGCGACGCGTTCGTCGACAAGTACAACAACGCGATCATCCGGGAGGCCCGGGCCGAACGCGCCGAGCGACTCCTCGACCTGCCCGACGTGCCCCTGTTCTTCGGACGCCTTGACCACTCGCCCGGCGAGGCGGCGGAGAGCGCGGACGCCGGACTCCGCGAAGGCGGCCGCGGCCCCGGTGACGCGCTCCTCTACATCGGGCGCCGCGCGTCCGCGACGGCCGCGCGCGCCGCTGGTGGTGGACTGGCGCGCGCCGATGGGATCGGCCTTCTACCAGGCCGGTCCCGGCCGCCCCATGGGCGTGCGCAGGCGCCGCCGGTACGGCTTCGACCGGGACGGCGAGCTGACGGCGTACGAGGACGAGATCATCGAGGGCGCGCGCGGCGACGGCGCCCGGGGGACGGGCGCCCTCCTCGCCGCCGAGCTGGATCGGCCCCGCTCCGGGCCGATGCGCGACATCGCGACCTCCATCCAGCCCGAGCAGGACGACATCGTGCGCGCGCCGCTCGACCGGACCCTGTGCGTCCAGGGTGCGCCCGGCACCGGAAAGACGGCGGTCGGCCTCCACCGGCTCGCCTACCTGCTCTACACCGACCGCGAGCGGTTGAGGCGCGGCGGAACCGTGATCATCGGGCCGAACCGGTCGTTCCTCTCCTATATCCGCAACGTCCTCCCGGCCCTGGGCGAGGGCGGCGTGACGCAGCTGACCGTGGAGGACGTCCTGGATCCCGATGGTCTGGGCGTGCGCCGCGAGGACGACGCGGCGGCCGCCCGGATCAAGGGCGACGCGCGGATGGCCGAGGTCGTCCGGCGGGACCTGTACGCCATGCTCCGGCCCCCGGCCGGGGACCTGGTCGCCGAGGTGGGCGGGCGCCGCTGGCGCATGGGCGCCGACGAGCTCACCGAGATCTTCGAGGAGTGCAGGGACGGCGACGCGCCCTACGGCGCGGGCCGCGAACGGCTGACGCAGCGCATCGTGACCGGCGTCGTCCGGATGATGGAGCGGGCAGGCAAGACCGGCGACGGCCGGACGCGGGGCGCGGTGCGGCGGTCCGCCGCCGTCAAGGCCGCGGTGGCCGCGATGTGGCCCAAGGCCGACCCGGCGAAGCTCGTCCTGGGCCTGCTCACCGACCCGGCGCGGCTCGCCCGTGCCGCGACGGCCTGCTCGACGCCGAGGAGCGGGCGGCCGTGCTGCTGCCCGGCAGGCCGCGCGGCGTCCGGTCGGCCCGGTGGTCGATCGCCGACCTCGCGCTCATCAGCGAGGCCGCCGGGCTGATGGAGCGGCGGAGCGGCCTCGCCCACGTGGTGGTGGACGAGGCGCAGGACCTCAGCCCGATGCAGTGCCGGGCCGTCGCCCGCCGCGCCGCCGGGTCCTGCACGGTTCTCGGGGACCTCGCCCAGGCGACCGGCCCGGCGGCGGCCGCCGACTGGCGACCGTCCTGGCCCACCTCGGCAAACCCGACGGCGAGATCGTCGAACTCGACCGGGGGTACCGGGTGCCCGCCGAGATCGTCGACTACGCGGCCCGCCTGCTGCCGCGGATCGCCCCGGGGCTCGGGGTTCCCGAGTCGGTCCGCCGGTCCGCCGACGCCCTGCGGGTGACCGAGGCCGCGTCCGGGCGGCTCGCGGCGTCGGTGGCGTCGGCCTGCGAGAAGGCGCTGGTGCGGGAGGGGTCCGTCGGGCTCATCGCCGCCGACGCCGACGTGGCCGCGCTGCACGGCGCGCTCGCCGCGGCGGGCCTGCGCCCGGCGGTGCTGGGCGACGACGAGGACGCGATGCGGGCGGACCGCCTGGTCGTCGTTCCCGCGACCCTGGTGAAGGGCCTGGAGTTCGAGACGGTCGTCGTGGCCGAGCCCGCGAACATCGTCCGTGCCGAACCCCGCGGCCTGCACCGCCTGTACGTCGTGCTCACCCGAGCGGTGAGCGCCCTGCACATCGTGCATTCCGAGCCGCTTCCCGAGCCGCTCGACGGAAGGGTGACCGGCCCGCGCCCGATCCGGTCGCCGGGCGGCTCGGCTCAGCCGTCGTAGCCGTCCACGAAGCGGGTCAGGAGGCGCGCGAACTCGGCGCGTTCGGCGTCGGTCCAGTTCCGCATGGCCTGGGCGAAGTTGTCCCGGCGGGTGCGGCGGGTCGCCTCGACGACCGTGCGGCCGGCGCCGGTGAGTTCGAGATGGATGCGGCGGCCGTCCTCCTGGGAGGCGACGCGGCGGACGTAGCCGGACTTGACGGCCTCGGCGACGATGCGGCTGCCGCGCGAGGCGTCCACGCCGAGGCGGGCGGCGACGAGCCCGACGCTGACCTCCTGGCCGGGCCGGTCGGGACCTTCGTCGACGATGTCGACCACGTGCAGGACCTGCACGTCCACGGGGAGGTTGTGCTCCCGGATCGCCGCCTTGCCGAGGCGCTGCCGGGACATCCCGCGGCGCAGCCGCACCATGCTCCGTTCGACGGTGTTGAGGGCCTCCTCGCTCATGGCAGGCAGTGTAGCGGCGCCGTTGCATCCCTCATGTACGTGCGTCTAGCATTCATCTGACTTACGCACATGAATGTGGGGTGCACGTATGTCTCATCGGCGTCGGGTGCTGGTGTTCGCGGGGCTCACGCTCGCGGGCCTGATGTCCTCACTGGACGCGACGGTCCTCGCGACCGCGCTGCCCACGATCGCGGGCGACCTCGGCGGGGCCGACCGGCTCGCGTGGGTCTCCACCGCGTACATCCTGGCGACGAGCGTCACGGTGCCGCTGTCCGGACGGCTCGGCGACCTCTTCGGCCGCAAACCCGTCCACCTGACCGGGCTGGCGGCGTTCCTCGCCGGTTCGGCGGCGTGCGGGGCGGCGCCGTCGATGGACTGGCTGATCGTGTTCCGGGTGGTGCAGGGCGCGGGCGCCGGATGCCTGATGGGCTCGATGTTCGGGCTCACCGGCGACCTGTTCGAGCCCCGCGAGCGCGCGCGGTTCCAGGGATACTCGGCGATCAACTTCGCGCTGTCGACCGTCGCGGGGCCGATCCTCGGCGGTTTCCTCACCGACCACGCGTCCTGGCGCTGGGCCTTCTACCTCAACCTGCCGCTGGGCGTCGCGGCGGCCGCGATGATCGCGGCGTTCCTGCGGCTGCCCCGACCCGACCGCGAGCCGCGCATCGACTACCTCGGCATCGTGCTGCTCGGCGCGGCCGTCACCTGCTTCACCCTGTTCACGAGCTGGGCCGGGACCCGCCACCCGTGGACGTCGCCGGTGGTGCTCGGCCTCGCCGCCGGGGCGGTCGCGCTGTTCGCCGCGTGGGTGCTCGCCGAACGACGGGCCGCCGAACCGGTGGTCCCGCCGCGACTGTTCCGCGACCGCTCGTTCGCGACGGCCTGCGTCGTCGCCGCCGTCGGCGGCGCCACCGGCTTCGGGCTCGCGACGTACCTGCCGATGTTCTTCCAGGTCACCGGGGGAGCGGACGCGACGTCGTCCGGACTGCTCGTGCTGCCGATGATGCTCGGCCTGCTGGCGTCCTCGATGGGCGCCGGGCGGTACATCGCGCGGACCGGCCGCTACCACCGGCTGCCCGCCGCGAGCATGGCCGTCAGCGCCGTGGGCGTCGCCCTGCTGGCGAGCATGGACGCCGGGACGGGCATGGCCGCCGCCGGGCTGTTCATGGCCGTGCTGGGCTTCGGGGCGGGACTGTCGCAGCAGGTCGTGGTGCTGATCGCGCAGAACGCCGCGCCGCCGCGCGACCTGGGCGCGGCGAGTTCCGGGGTGTTCGCGACGCGGATGCTGGGCACCGCCGCCGGGACGGCCGTGTTCGGCGCGATCGTGACGCACCGGTTCGCCGAGGAGGCCGCGGGCCGGGTGCCCGGGAACGTCCCGCCGCTGCGGGACGCCGTGCGCCCGGAGGTCCTCGACGCGCTCCCCGCGCCCGTCCGGGACGGTGTGGGCGACGCGTTCGCGCACGCCTTCTCGGGCGTGTTCCTGTCGGCGCTGCCGCTACTGATCGCGGGCTTCGCCGCCGCGCTCTTCCTGCGGCACGTCCCGCTGGAACGCGGCGGGCCCGGCGGGCCCGGGGAGCGCTGAGCTACTTCTCCAGGTCGGCGTCCAGGTCGGCGTCGTGGACGAGCAGCGCGACCTGCACCCGGTTGTTCAGTTCGAGCTTCGTCAGCAGCCGGGACACGTACGCCTTGACCGTCGCGACGCTCAGCGACAGCTCGCGGCCGATCTCGGCGTTCGTCCGGCCCCGGCCGACCAGCAGCGCCACGGCCCGCTCGCCGTCGCTGAGCCGGCCGAGCCGCCCGCGGGCGCGGTCGCGGGCCGGGTCGGCCCCGGATCCGGCCGCGTACGACATGAGCCGCCGCAGGACGGTCGGCGACATCATCGGCTCCCCGGCGGCGACCTGCCGGATCGCGCGCACGATCTCCGGGGGAGGGGTGTGCTTCAGCAGGAACCCGCTCGCGCCCGCCCGCATCGCCCGCACGATGTGGTCGTCGCTGTCGAAGGTCGTCAGGATGATGATCTCCGGCGGCTCGCGGCGCGCCCGCAGCAGTTCCGTCGCGGCCAGCCCGTCCACCCGCGGCATCCGGATGTCCATCAGCACCACGTCGGGGCGGTGCTCGTTCACCGCGGGCACCACCTCGGCGCCGTCGGCGACGTCCGCGACGACGTCGAGGTCGCCGGCGTTCGCCAGCATCATCGACAGCCCCGCCCGGACGAGCGCGTCGTCGTCCACTATGAGCACGCGGATGGAGTCCATCCCGCAACCCTACGGGGCCGGACGGGCGATCAGGGCCGGTGCAGGCGCCGTCCGCTGACCTCGGTCGCGGTCAGGCCGAACCACGCGCCGCGATCCCCGGCGGGCCACGGCTCCACCCGGGTCACCGACTCCCGCTCCTCCTCCGACAGCGGACGGGCGCCGCCGCGCAGCAGCACGCTCCACCCCTCGCGCGTCGCGGAGTCGATCCGGTCGACCTCGAACGCGGCGCGCACCTGCCCGCCCGGCACGACCGTCAGCAGGCTCTTGTTGAGCCGCGCCGACTCCGACGTCCGGAAGATCACCGCGTCGCCGTCGACCGCGTAGTTCACCGGGACGACCGTGGGGCCCTCCCCGTCGTCGTAGGCCACCCGGCCGACGCCGCCGGGGGCGATGAGGCGCAGGCACTCGGTCCGGTCGAGCTCTTCCAGGACGGGCCGCGCGGAGGACTCTGATGCCATGTCCCTCCCCATGCCCGGCGCCCGCGCCGCCATGCATCGCGGAGCGTCCTCACAGCGGCAGCCGGGCCCGCAGCCGGAACCGGCCGCCCGCGGCGCCGTGCACGAGCGTCCCGCCGAGCAGCGTGACCCGCTCGCCGAGGCCCACCAGGCCCGCCCCGCGCCCGGCAGCGCCGGGCCCCGGCCGGGCGTGGTCGCGTTCTCGATCTCGACGGTCAGTTCCCGCCCGGCCTTCGTCACCTCCAGCATGATCCGGACGGGCGCGCCGGGCGCGTGCTTGCGGGCGTTCGTCAGCCCCTCCTGGACGATCCGGTACGCGTGCCGCCCGACCCGGTCGGGGACGTCGGCGGGGCCGGGCACCCGGTCGTCCAGCTCGATCCGCGCCCCCGCGCCCCGCGACTCCTGCACCAGCGCGGGGACGTCCGCGAGCGTCGGCTGCGGGCGTTCCGGCTCGGCGGCCGACCCGGGCGCGCGCAGCACCCCGATCACCTCCCGCAGGTCCTCCATCGCCTCGTAGGCGCTGCGCCGGATGATCCCGACGGCCTCGCGCTGCTCGTCCGGCGTGTCCGGGCGGAACTCCAGCGCGCCCGCGTGCACGGCCAGCAGCGAGATCCGGTGCGCGAGGACGTCGTGCATCTCCCTGGCGATCCGCTCGCGCTCCTGGTGCCGGGCCTCCTCGATCCGCAGGCGCTGCCCCTCCTCGGCCTCCCGCGCCCGCGCCCGCAGCGACTCGACGAGCTGCCGCCGCGCCCGGATCAGCAGCCCCGTGGCGACCAGCACCATGTAGCCGAGCACGAACACGACGATCGACTCCAGCCGCTCCCGCGCGCTCAGCTCGTGCGGCGCGATGAGGAAGGTCACGGCAAGGAACGCGCAGTTCAGCAGGGTCAGAACAGCCGTGGGCCGCCACCGGCAATGGACCGCGACCGTGAACACCGCCATGGCGGTGGCCCCCCACGACACGGAGTTGGTGAAGCCCCAGGCCATCAGGAACAGCGTCACCCCGAGCGGCCACCGGCGGCGGAACAGCAGCAGGACCAGCATGGCGGTGCCGCCGAGCAACGCCTCCGCGATGTTCTCGACGAGCCCCGCCGGTGCCGGGTAGGTCTCCCTGGAGCCCGCCAGGACGAGAAGACCGATCACGAGGGCGCACGCCGTGACGAGGACGTCGCGCGTCCACTCCATGACGGACCTGCGAAGATTCACGCCATAACGCTAGCCGCCGGGCGCCCGTCCGGCAGTGGCCGCAGGTCGCCCGGACGACCGACTTTGGTAGCCCCCCGGGGATCAGCCGAGCTTGGCGACGGTGAGCAGGACGACCGAGTCCTCGATCGCTTCGAGGGCGTGCCGGGCGCCCGGGACGATCAGCAGATCGCCCGCGATCCCGTCCCAGGCGTCGTCGCCGCTGGTCAGCCGGACGCGCCCGGCCCGCACCAGCACCGTGGCCTCGCCCGGGTTCTCGTGCTCGGACATGCCCGTGCCCGCCGTCAGGGCGATCAGCGTCTGCCGCAGCACGTGCTCGTGCCCGCCGTAGACGGTCTCGGCGGCCCGGCCCGACGATGAGGCGGACGCCCGGGTGAGGAGGTTGCGGGCCTGCGCGTCCAACGAGAGCTTCTGCATGACCAAGGTCATTCCCGCGCCCCCGTCCGTCACACGGACCTCCGGGGGCGCGGGCGTCCCGATTTTTACCGGAATCCCGGCTTTTCTCCGGCCGCGGCGTGATCCACCAGGAACAGCGTGCGCTCCCGGCCCCGCGCGCCCACCACCGGGGCCTTCTCCGGGGTCGCGTCCGGCGCGAGCGCGTGCCGGACGGCGTCGGCCTTGCTCTCGCCCGCCGCCAGCAGCCACACCTCGCGGGCGGCGCCGATGGACGCGTACGTCAGCGAGATCCGGGTCGGCGGCGGCTTCGGCGCGTCCCGCACCGGGACCACCGCGCCCGTCTCGCGCAGCTGCGGCATCCCCGGGAACAGCGACGCGACGTGCGCGTCGGCCCGACCCCAGCATCAGCACGTCGAACGCGGGCACCGGACCGTTCCCGGCGGCCGCCGCGGCCAGCTCGGCGGCGTACCGCCGCGCCGCCGCGTCGACGTCGTCGCCGTCGGGGCCGTCGGACGCGGGCATGGCGTGCACCCGGTCCGGGTCGCGCCGACGCGGTCGCGCAGCGCCGCCCGCGCGCCCGTCTCGTTGCGCTCCGGGTCGCCGGACGGCAGGAACCGCTCGTCGCCCCACCACACGTCGACGGCGCCCCAGTCCACCGCGTCCCGCGCGGGGGAGGAGCCGAGCGCGGCGCGCACGGCGGTGCCGACACCGCCGCCGGTCAGCACGACCGAGGCCGTGCCGCGCTCGGCCTGGGCGTCGGCGATCGCCGTGACGAGCCGCGCCGCGGCCGCCGCGGCGAGCACGTCCGCGTCCCGGTGCGGGATCGTCCGCACGCCGCTCACGCTTCCCCCGCCGCGCCCGCGAGGTCCTTGGCGAACCGGGCGGCCGCGTCCTGGTACACCTCGTCGGGGTCGAGGCGCCGCAGCTCCTCGCCCAGCAGCTCGGGCATCGGGCGCCGCATCAGCGACACCTGCCGGTCCGGCTGGCCGGGACGGCACAGCGTGGCGACGCGGCCGTCCGGGCGGTCGACGACGATGTCGCCCGACGTCGTCCGCAGCCGGACGCCGGTGATACCGGGGCCCTCCGACACCGTGCGGTCCACCGGGACGCCGAGGCGGATCGACAGCCACGCCGCCAGCAGCTCCGCGCTCGGGCTGTCGGGCTCGGCCATCACCTCGCCGGAACCGATCTCGTCGTGGTCCTGGTCGAGCGCCGCCGCCAGCAGCGAACGCCAGTTGGTGACGCGCGTCCAGGTGAAGTCGGTGTCGCCCGGACGGTACCCGGCGGCGAGCTGCGCGAGCGTGCCGAGCCGGTCGCGGGCGGCGTATGCGTCGGTCACCCGGCGCTGCGCCAGCCGCCCGAGGGGGTCCTTGGCGGGCACCTTCGGCACCTTCCCGCCGGGCCACCACGTCACCACCGGGGTGTCGGGCATCAGCAGCGGGACGACGACGGAGTCGGCGTGCTCGGCCAGCGGCCCGTACATCCGCAGCAGCACCGTCTCGCCCGGCCCGGTCTCGCCGATGCGGATCTCGGCGTCCAGCCGGGACGAGTTGCCGCGCGGGTCGCGGGAGATCACCGTCAGCACCCGGCACGGGTGCTCGCGGGACGCCTCGGTCGCCGCGCGGACCGCGTCGTACTGCGCCGACTCGTCCGTCACGATGATCAGCGTCAGCACCATGCCGACCGCGGGGCCGCCCATCACGTGCCGGGCCTCGGTCAGCGCGTCCTGGATCTTGCGGGTCGAGGTCCCGGCGAGGTCGATGTTCATCAGAGCCTCCTCCACGTGCGGCCGTCGCGCGCCATCAGCTCGTCGGCGCTGTCCGGCCCGTAACCGCCGGACTTGTACTGGTCGAGGCCCCCGCGCTCGGCCCAGAACTCCTCGATCGGGTCGAGGATCTTCCAGGACAGCTCGACCTCCTCCTGCCGGGGGAACAGCGGCGGGTCGCCGATCAGCACGTCCAGCAGCAGCCGCTCGTACGCCTCCGGGGACGCCTCGGTGAACGACTCGCCGTACGCGAAGTCCATGTTGACGTCGCGGATCTCCATCGAGGTGCCGGGCACCTTCGAGCCGAACCGGACCGTGATGCCCTCGTCCGGCTGCACCCGCATCACCAGGGCGTTCTGCCCCAGCTCCTCGGTGTCGGTCTGCGAGAACGGCTGGTGCGGCGCCTGCTGGAACACCAGCGCCACCTCCGTCACCCGGCGGCTGAGCCGCTTGCCGGTGCGCAGGTAGAACGGGACGCCCGCCCAGCGGCGGTTGTCGATCTGCAACTTGATCGCGGCGTAGGTCTCGGTGCGGGAGTCGGCCGGGATGCCGTCCTCCTGCAGGTAGCCCTTCACGTTCACGCCGCCCTGCCAGCCCGCCGCGTACTGGCCGCGCGCGGTGGACTCCGCCAGGTTCCCCGGCACCCGAACCGACGACAGGATCTTGGCCTTCTCGGCGCGGACGGCCTCCGCGCTGAACGACGTGGGCTCCTCCATCGCCGTCAGCGCCAGCAGCTGCAGCAGGTGGTTCTGGATCACGTCGCGGGCCGCGCCGATGCCGTCGTAGTAGCCGGCCCGGCCGCCGATGCCGATGTCCTCGGCCATCGTGATCTGCACGTGGTCGACGTACCCGCGGTTCCAGATCGGCTCGAACATCGAGTTGGCGAACCGCAGCGCCAGGATGTTCTGCACCGTCTCCTTGCCGAGGTAGTGGTCGATCCGGAAGATCGACTCCTCGGGGAACACGCGGTGGACGGTGTCGTTCAGCTCCTTCGCGGTCGCCAGGTCGCGGCCGAACGGCTTCTCGATCACGACCCGCCGCCACGACCCGTCCGTCCGGTCGGCCAGGCCGCTGCGCTGCAGCTGCTCCACGGCCTGCGGGAAGAACTTCGGCGGGATCGACAGGTAGAACGCGTAGTTGCCGCCCGTCCCGCGGCTCTCGTCCAGCTCCTTGACTGCCATCGCCAGCGCCTCGAACGCGCCCGGGTCGCCGAACTCGCCCGGCACGAAGTGCATGCCCTCCGACAGGTGCCGCCAGACGTCCTCGCGGAACGGGGTCCGCGCGTGCGCCTTCACCGACTCGTAGGCGATCTGCCGGAAGTCCTCGTTCTCCCAGTCCCGGCGGGCGAACCCGACGAGCGAGAAGCCCGGCGGCAGCAGCCCCCGGTTCGCCAGGTCGTAGATGGCCGGGAGGAGCTTCTTGCGGGACAGGTCCCCGGTGACCCCGAAAAGCACGAGCACGCACGGCCCGGCCACCTGCGGCAGGCGCTTGTCCCGCGGATCCCGAAGCGGATTGGCTCTCTCGGTCACGTGGCCGCCCCCTCTGGTCGCACCCTGTCTTCTCCTGCTCTGTTCACCGCGGTTCTTCTCACGGCCGTTCTCGTCACCGGCATGTGTCGACCGGCCGTTCGCCGGCCGTTCGTTCGCCGACCGTTCGTCCGTCATTGGGCATCATGCTCAAGACACGCATACACGTTCTGATCCCGTACGTCCCCCGACGGCGCCGAATTAGTGGCGCCGGGGCGGGATCACCCCTCTCCTCTTGCGGCTTCGAGCAGCCGGGCGAGTCCCGCCCGGCGGTTCTGCAGGTGCAGCCGGACCACCGGGCGGCCGTCCGCGCGGACCGCCCGCGCGTCCCCCAGCGCACGCGCGAGCTGCAGCATGCCGAGCCGGTGGTGCCGGTCCGGGACGGGCACGTCGCGGACGACGTTGCCCGTCACCAAGAGGTAGACGCCGCGGTCGCGCTGCTCATTCCCGGTTTCGCCGGCCGCCGGGTCCGCGGCCGGG